>JAEEJZ010000039.1 GCA_016282145.1 Bacteroidales bacterium
GACGGGGAGCCCTACCCCGGCAAGAAACTGGGCTTCATCATCCAGGAGATGGGGCGCGAAATCAACACCACCGGCAGCAAGGCGAACCACGCCGCCATCCAGGCCTGCGTGGTCCGCATGAAAGACGAGCTCGAGAAAATCCGCGAGCAGTCGATGAATATCCTATAAATTCAGTTTATCTCCTTATAGATTCTGGTTTTGCACGCTTTTTGAAACGACAGAAAGCATAACCAATCTGTACTGCACGATGAACCGACTGAAATATTTGCTGGCCTGCGCGGCCGGGCTATGCCTTTGTATGACAAAAGGACAAGCGCAATACTGGGCTTCTCATAAAGAGCCCTATCACGAGGGAATCTGGTACGAAGGGGATAAGATTATCAGCTCTGAGCCCTATTACTTGTCTTTCGAGGCAAGAGAACTTCTGGAAAAGCTATACCCGGAAAAGTTTAAAGCTGTCAAGCTCAAAAACACACTTGGCACCCTCGGAATCACATTGGGGGCCATCACTTTCGGCTTTGGTGTAGGATTCTACACCGTGGAGTTGGCCATGATGCAATCCAATGGAGGCTTTTTCCCTTTTGAGGGCATCGGACTCGGAGGAACGGTATGCCTGCTCAGCGGCGCCGTTCTCTTCACGGCCGGAGAGTATCTCCTGCACGAAAGAAGGAAAGACATCCGGGACATCGTCAAGACTTATCACCGCGAATACGGCCCGGACAAAGGACGGGGCTTCAAACTTTCCACCGGCCCCACCCGGCACGGTCTTGGTCTAATGTTGGAATTCTGAAAAATCACACCCTGACGGCTTGCGCGGCCGGCAACAGGCAAGGGACGCCGATAACCGCCTCAATCTTGGCTACACTCTTGATGGAAAAATTTTCCGTTCCGGACAGAATGCGACTCAAGTATTGAGGCGAAATGTTTAATATCCTGGCCATCTCGGCCCGTGACAGATTGTGTTCCTGCATATAATCAATGATTGTCAGGGACACACTGCGGGACAGTCGGAGCCAGATTTCATTTTCCTGCCGCCATCGCGCTTCTTCTTCAAATTTTGAGGAAACACTACTCTGGTGCTCTTCCAGAAATCGGATTGCCTTGCTTGCCATTGCTTTGTTCATCTATAAAATCTAAAAAACTGTCCTGATCAAAAATCCCATTGCTTCTTAAAAAATCTCTGCACTGGTTCAACTTCTCCAATTCTTTCTCTGTGTGCGGTCTTTCCTGCATGGTCGGAGTAAGTTTAATAGCTCCCCCGGTAACAATAAAAACATTCATTTCAACACGGATGGCATAAATTCTGAGCCAGCTGGCATGTCTTTCCCGTTTCCAGTTCCGTGCTTTCTCTCTTGTCAGTTCTGTCACCCTGGTATCAGAAAGGCTTAATGGATGAAATAGCCCGTCAAGATTTTCCGTATATGGAAAATCTAAAATCAGTTTTTCCAATATATTAGCATCATCAAAAGTGTCCTGAATCGCATCGCTGATTCGGTAAATATGAAAGAAATTTTTCAAGTCTTCCAGATTACTTAGAAAGAAATCCAGCAAATAGTTAAAATTACTCCAATTACGGAACAATTGCGTCAACTCATCCACTTCTTTCTCCGGATATCTAACTGCCCACAAGTGATCATACCCCATTAGAGATCTGACAAATTCCATAACACTGCAAATTTAAAGTTATTATTCGACATTCGCAACTTATAAGTTTATAAATTGAATCTACGGATTCATTTTGTTGTTGTATTCAAATCATCGCGGTATTGATACGAGTGTATGTCCGAAGAGATAAAACCATATATCATGAGGTTGTTAACATATTTTTGTTCCGACAAAACTATACGATGACATTGAAGGACACAACAACCATGTCCCCAATGCTAGCAGATTTTTACGTTTTATAAACGTTTTTACGCAAACGGTGGCACCTCCGCTTCGCACAATCAGGCTCAGCGGCTACGGCGCGGGCACTGCGCCGGGATCGATGGAGCGGCCCGCTCCACGCCCGGCCGTTGCCATCTGCCGGTACGGAGTCTAGCACCCATCACCATTAAAGGGCCCTCCCGTCAAACAAAAACCAAGGACGTTGTTCGGCGCCAGAGCCCCGAAGGACCTGGCTCCGTACGATATCACCCATAATTGAACGATGAGAGGGCCCTTTTAATCTGCCCGGCATTCGTGACCACGGTTTTTGGCTTAATTTCGCTGGTCCCGCGTGCTGGTAGTACTCCGGAATGCGATTTTTAGGGCAATTTCGCAGTTCTCGCGTGCTACTGGGACAGCAAACTGTGTATTATTGGCCGATTTTGAAGAGGTTGCTGTCCCTGGGGGTCAGTAACCTCTGCGTTTTGAGCTATTTTCGCTTAGGTTGCTGTCCTCCGACAAGCGACCAGATACGGGATTTCCAAAATATTGATTATCTTAGCATCGTCATTCGTAAGAGAACGGCTTACATATAGCGAAAGTGTTTCGCGTTGTTCCTAATGGAATCTGGGAAATTTCAATTGAGCGACAACGGCAGGACACTCCGCTCGGCAATGCTATCTTTCAACCGTCTTTGGTTATGTGATATGTTGTCGAGTGTGGAGTCTCGGTCATATCTACGCTCAACGGTTTTCCCAGAACCTCATTAGGGTGGTGCGATTGCGGCTCCACACTTTTGTTTATACTAATACCAGAACAGGAGCCATCTGGAAAAGCATAATGATATGTCTTACAGAACTTTTGCAGGTATTCTTGATGCGCATAAAGAGCGCATTGAATCTTCTCTCCCCACTGAATTTTCATCCGATCAGTTTATTCGGACAGCAAAAGATTATTGTGGCGATGAATTTACCTCTGTCCTAAGACAGACCAATTATCGCGGTCTTAATAGCTGGATTGCCCGATGGTATCTAAACTCCCATTACAAGCAGGTTGGAGAAAAAAGCATTAAGGACATTATGGGGAAAAAGAGCAAAAATAAACTCTGGAAGAAATAACCGCTTACCCATGAATGAACAACTGACGCGTTACGCCGCGCCGGAGGTGTCCGTCGTGCCTATTGACGATGCCGCCATCCTTTGCGAAAGCCCCAAACCAGGAGGCAACGAAAGCCTGATTTATGAAGAATGGTAAACCCTTGCGATGATTATGAAATCGACAAAGATCCTTTGCACCGCCCTTGCGATGACTGCCGTCGCGCTTTCTTGTACCCAGGAAGCTGAAGTTTCCGATGCCATTGGTTCCGGAGAGGAAATAACGATTACCGCTACGCTGGAAAATGGCTCTAAGACGGCCGTTCAGGACGGCGGCCCCGAAGTTTATTGGGAGCCCGCCGACGAAGTCAAACTGTTCCTTAACGGTACAGGAAGCCGCTTTATCTCAAATAATACGGAACTCGCGGGCGTTACCCAGTTCACCGGGACGCTGAATGCCGTTATCGGATTCAACGAGGGTTTCGCCGATGATAACCCGCTCTGGGGTCTTTATCCCTATCGGGCGGACGCCACTTCGGACGGGACTTCCGTCACCACGACGATGCCTGCCGATCAGATTGGCCGTGCCGGATCCTTTGCCAAAAACACGCACATCACGCTCGGGCGCAGCACCGGCCTCACCATGGGCTTCTATTCTGTTTGCGGCGGCCTCCGCTTCTCCCTCACTCAGGAAGGTATCAAGAAGGTGACCTTCGAAGGAAACAATTGCGAGGCCCTTGCCGGAACGATCAAGATGGCCTTTGTGGACGGACTTCCCGTCATCCAGGAACTCACCGAACCCCAAACGAAACTCTCGCTGACCGCCCCCGCGGATGGCACGTTCCAAACTGGTGTTTGGTATTACATCGAGGCGGTCCCCGGTACGCTTTCCGGGGGTTATAAAATGTCTTTCTACAAGGAAGACGAATTCGCAAAATTCACTTCCAATAGCCCAGTCAGCTTCAAGCGTGGAGTTTTTGGTTCCCTTGCTGATGCTGACGAGAGTCTGATCTTCAAGCCCACGGGCGGGGGTGGAGACGACCCGGATCCCGAAGATCTCATCTCTTTCGCGGATCCCATCGCCAAATATGCCTGCGTGGACAAATTCGACACCAACGGCGACGGAGAAGTCTCTTACGCTGAAGCTGCTGCTGCAACCTCACTCAGCGGTCTGTTCGCCGATTGGAACACAGTGACGAGTTTCGAGGAGATTCGCTTCTTCACCGGCGTGACTTCCACCGAGAATGTATTCACGGGACTTATGCAGTTGGACAGCATCACCATCCCGACGCAGATTACTACGCTCGGCACATTCGAAAACTGCACGGCTATCAAAAAGGTGGTACTCCCTGCTGCATTAACTTCGCTTCCCAACTACTGCTTCAGTGGCTGCAGTGCTCTCGTTGATATTGCCTTCCCCGAAGAGCTGACGGCTATCCCGAATAACTGTTTCCGGAATTGCTCTGCTTTGGATAATATCTTACTGCCTTCTAAGGTGACGAGCATCGGAAGCGGAGCCTTTTCAGGTTGCTCTGCCTTGCAGCGGGTGGTGCTTGCCAATGGGATAAAGACCCTGCCTAATGATTGCTTCAGCGGATGCGGCGCCCTTTCTCAGGTGGAACTCCCAGCGGCATTGACGGCTATCCCGAACAACTGTTTCCGGAATTGTACATCGCTCGTTTCACTGACTATCCCAGAAACGGTAACCAGTATCGGGAACTACGCTTTCCAGGGTTGTTCTTCCCTCGCCGGCCAGCTGCTTCCGGAGAACCTGAATAACCTTGGTACTTACGCTTTCCAGAATTGTACCAGCCTCGTCACTATGGCCCTGCCGAAAGGAATGACGTCTCTCCCTGCAGGGCTTTTCAGTGGCTGCAAAGCCTTGACAACTATCTCCTGGCCCACCAATTTGCAGTCCATTGGAGACAACGCGTTCAGCGGATGTTATTTTGAGAATAATTCGTACTCACTGGAATTGCCAATAAGTCTTATTTCCATTGGCTCTAATGCTTTTGTTGGCCTTCGCCACCTGCTGATACCTTCAACCTCAAATGTATCCATATCCAGCTGCGCATTTGGAGACCCTGATATTTACCTGACCTATTTATATGTTCCATCTGGGAAGGTGGAATTATACAAGGTTCGCAGCAATTGGAGTGAATATACAGACCGAATTCGTCCAATGGAGGATTACCCCATCGAAATTCCAGATTGGGACAGAGGGGCTATAGGTAATCCTATAGATTTGGGCCTCAGCGTTAAGTGGGCATCTTGGAATGTGGGCGCGTCTGCTCCTGAAGAGTACGGAGCATATTTCTCATGGGGAGAAGTAGAGCCGAAATCTTGGATAATGGGATATTTATTCTCAACCTACAAATGGGACAATGGCGATTATAATCAGTTAACCAAGTACTGCGACAATCCAACCTATGGTTATAATGGTTTCACGGACAACAAGACCGTTCTTGAGCCCAAAGATGACGCAGCTGCCGTCAATTGGGGTGGTGTTTGGCGCATGCCAACGGAAGCAGAGAAGGATGAATTGCAAAGTGAATGTACATGGACTTGGACAACATTAAACGGAGTATTTGGTGCAATGGTAACCAGTAAGAAGTCCGGTTACACGGACAAATGGATCTTCCTTCCAACTGCCGGTTACTGGCATGATACGAATCTCCACGGTGCAGGCTCCTACGGTTACTACTGGACCTCGTCCCTAACGGCAACTGTCAAGCCATACAGCGCATACTGTATGTATTTTTATTTAAACACTATAGGGATGCACTACAACTGGAATCGCAGCGACGGGCTCCCTATCCGGCCAGTCTACGGAGGGCCTATACATGCGACTGGGGTCTCCGTTTCACCCGAGAGCGCTACTGTTAACTTTTGAGAGACCGTACAGTTGACGGCCACAATCACCCCCGCCGATGCTACAAACAAGAGCGTGACCTGGTGCAGTTCGGATGAATCCGTGGCAACAGTTTCGGATGATGGTGTTGTCACAGCTGTCGGGGATGGCACTGCAGAAATTACCGTGAGGACGTCTGATGGCGGATATTGTGCAACCTGTACGATTTCGACTATCGTTGAGTCGATGGTGGACCTGGGGCTTTCTGTCAAGTGGGCGTCATTCAATGTTGGCGCATCCTGTCCTTTGGAGTATGGTGATTATTTTGCCTGGGGCGAAACGGAGCCAAAATCGAATTATTCTTGGTCCACTTATAAATGGTGCAAGGCTTCATCCTCTTCCATGACAAAGTACTGTACTAATTCCAGTTACGGATACAACGGATTTATGGACAATAAGACTGTTCTCGCCCCCGAGGATGACGCTGCTGCTGTCAGTAGGGACGGTAGTTGGCGTATACCCACATTGACTGAATGGCAAGAGTTGTTAGAGAATTGCACAAAAACATGGACCACGCTGAATGGTATATATGGTAGGAAGTTCACAAGTAACAAATCCGGTTACACGAACAAGTGGATTTTTCTTCCTGCTGCCGGATACAGATTTGATACGAGCAACAACCTTGTGGGCTCCATGGGCTACTATTGGACCTCGTCCCTTAATGCGGACTACCCGAGCATCGCGTACTACGTGGACTTCGGTTCAGACTATGTGCGGTGGGGTAGCGCCCACCGTTACGACGGGCTCCCTATCCGCCCCGTATGCGATAAATAGATTATCGTGGACGCAATTGGTACGCGGTCTTGCAAGAAATGCACGCGAAATTTGCAAAACCGCGTACCTTTCCCGAAGCGGCGTTTAGCCGGAGGGCCGGAAGGGTTCGGGCGGCGTAGTCGCCCGCGACTCGTGAGCGGGAGGGGCCCACGAAGTGGGAGGGATAGCCCCGCAGGGGCGTACCGCCCCGAACCCTTTCGGCCACAGGCAGCCGCAACGAAGGGGCGCTCCCGCGAACGCTTTCGCCGCTCCGGAGTTCCGACGGATGCAGTCCCTGACCGGCCGCAGGCAGCCGCGACTATAAAATAAGCACCCCACTGGGGATGGGGTGCCTTGGCGAGGGACTGCGCCAACTACGCCGCGAGTAGGGCGCGGAGGGTGGGGGCGTTGCCGGTGGTCTGGAGGTAGACGGTGAATTTTTCTTCTTCGCCGGACTTCTGCAGGTAGAGGACATTGCCGTCCAGGCGGGTTTCCTCACGAGAGAACGTCTTGCCCTCCAGCTGGATACTGTCACTGAAGAGTTGCAGGACGGCGCTCAGTTTCCAACTGCCGTCATCCTCCTTCTTGAAAATATAGAAGGGCTGCGACTCCCCGGCTGCCCAGCGGGCCTTCGCGTCCCGGACGCCCTTCTCGGTCAGGCGGGACTCCACGCGGACCCAGAAGTCATAAATCGGGTCGCCGGTATTGTCACCACCGTCAGGGCACTGATGATAAGAGGTATCCTCGTCGATAATCTCCAGCTCACTTCCTTCCACGGGCTCTTGCATCAGCATGAACGCATAGTTGGTCTTGTCGTAACCGTTATTGAAAACCACTTCCTCCCGGTGGAGCAGCAACAGCTTTTCATCAAAACGGCGCTCGTTTTTCCAGTCGACATTCTCGCGCCGGCCGGAGAACTGATAGACGGCAAAACCCTCCGTGCCGATGAAAAAGTCCCGGCCCAGAAAGCGCTGCCCCTTGAAATAGTACCAGCCGAAACCGAAGGCCGTCAGCGAGCCCAGGATGGCCCAGATCACCTCATTGAAAAACAAGAGCCAGGACAGCACGATGGCCATGATGGTAAGGAACATGACGATAAACTTGCGGCGGACATACGTCCACTTCGACGGGGGTTCCGCTTCGGAAGTCGTGGAATCGACATAAACCAGTTTCCCGATTCCCTCGGGATAAACTTTTACAGGAGGATTTTCAATGAAAGGCATAGGCGGTAATTATTTAGCGTCTTAATAGACTTTCAGTACCCCCATTTCGAGTCCCCAGCAGCCGTCAGTAACGATGGGGACAGGTTTGCCGTCCAGGTTCTTCACCTTTTTCACGCCTTTGAGGAAGGTGTGGGAGTGTCCGCCGATGATGAGGTCCACACCGCGCGTCGCGGCGGCCAGTTTCTGGTCTTCCTTGAAGCCGATGTGCGTCAGGGCGATGACATAATCACATTTTTCCTCGTTGCGAAGCAGCTGGGCGTACTTGTTCAGCATTTCCACATTGTTCAGCTGCGGAAGACGCGCGGAGACGGTGCGGCTGACGTTCGGGGTAATGTCGCACAGCAGGCCGACGATGCCGATACGCATCCCGCCGCGCTCGATGACGGTATAGGGCTTGACGTATTTTCCCAGTTCGAAGCTGCTCAGGTCCAGTGAGGCGCAGACGATGGGGCAGCGGATCTGCGCGGCCCGGGCGGTCAGGTCCTCGATGCCGTTGTCGAATTCGTGATTGCCGAGCGTGATGCAGTCATAGCGCATCGCGTTGACCAGTTCCACTTCCAAATGTCCGCCGAAGGTGGTATAGTAGGAACTGCCCTGGTTGAAATCTCCGGCGTGAAGGAGCAGGGTACGGCCCTCCCCCGCCTTCTGACGCTGCCGGTCCACGAAGGCCGCACGCTCGATGACACCGCCACGGGGCTCGGCGCGCAGGGGTTCCAGATGACTGTGGGTGTCGTTGGTATGGACAATCACCAGCCGGGGCGAGCAGGCGCATAGCGCCAGAACTATTATTATTGAAAACTTTTTCATTGTCTTGTTGATTTTTCAGAAATGAGATGCAACAACGGGTACTTGTTGCTTCTCAGTTCCGGATCTCGACCCGGCCGTCCGCCTGATAGGTCAGCGGGCGGCCGGCGGCCGTCTCGGCACGCACGTAGTTCATCATAGCGTCATAGATCATCATTTTCGTGATGACCAGGTCCTTCGCATTGCGCGCCACATACAGTTTATCCCCGCCGTCGAGCAGGAAGTCAACGGTCGCCACGCCATAGTCCTTCGCATCATCCAAAGGCTGGCCGGCAATCTCCGCACTGACCAGTTTGGTACCGTCTATCACCAGCCGCGCACCACCGATTACCTGGATGTTCTCCCGGGCTATCTGCTCGAAAAGCCGCCGCAGGTCGGCGCCGCTCAATTGCACCCAGCAGAGGTGGTTCTTGAACGGGAACATCGATACGAAATCGTCCAGCAGCACATTACCCTGGGGAATTTCATTCAGCCGGATGCCGCCGAAGTTCATCAGGCCTACATCCACTTTCTTGCCTGTCGCCGCCTCGGTCTGCGCCATCAGCACATCCACCGCCAGGTTGCTCAGGGGACTCTCCGGCTTGGCTTTTGGAATAGCCACCGGAGCATAGGCCACCACTTCGCGGAGCGGGGCCATCTTCTCCTGTGCATCCAGCATGATCTTGGCGACGGCGGGAGTGACGCCGCAATCAAAAACTTTTCCGTCCGGCGCGGTATAGACACCGCCGTCGAAGCGACCGAGCGCCTGAGGGGCGTTGTCCCCCTCCACCGCATGCACACCGGTGCGCGAAGCGTCCATCGCATAACGGCGCCACTGCACCGTCCCTGCGCAGGAGACGAGCAACAGGGCCGCAGCCGAAAGCGCAATTAATTTTGTCTGAACCATTTCCAAAGGTCTTTCCAAGTGGTTTTCTTTCCAAACATAAGGATGCCGACGCGATAGATTTTCGCCGACGCCCAGGCACAGAGCACGAAGGTAAGGGCCAGCAGCGCCACCGAAAGCGCCAGTTCCCAGAAGGGAACGCCGAAGGGCAGGCGCGCCAGCATCACGATGGGGGAAGTGAAGGGGATCATCGAACCCCAGAACACAATCGCACTGTCCGGAGCCTTAAAGGCATAGATTGCAATGAAGAAACCGATGAGCAGCGGCACCGTCACCGGCAACTGGAGTTGCTGCGTATCGCCTTCGTTCTCGGCACCGGAGCCGATGGCCGCGAAAATCGAGGCATAGAGCATATAGCCGAAGAGGAAGTAGAGCAGGAAACTCAGGGCGATGGTACCGACGGGAAGATTGCGGATCGTGCTGAGGATCACCGCAGGACCGTCTTCCGAGGCAGCGGTATCCAGCATACCGGAGGGCAGGTTGCCCATATCGCCGGCCGCCATCAGGGCCGCGGGGTCGGAGCCCAGCGAAGAGAGCAGGTCCTGCCCCATCAGGCCGCCGGCAACGCCGACAAGGGCACCCGTCAGCGCAATCCAGAGCACGAACTGCGTTATCGCCACCAGCGCCACGCCGACTATCTTGCCGAACATCAGTTCCGTCGCCTTGACGGAAGAGACGAGCACTTCCACCACGCGGCTGGCCTTTTCTTCGATGACCGAAGACATGACCATGCCGCTGAAGAGCGCGATGAACATATAGATGGCCATACCCAGCAGCATCGACACGATCATATACACGCCGGATTCGGAAATGGTCTCGCTGCCGTCCTCGCTGATGGTATAGGAGCGCAGGCGCACATCGGACTTCACTTCCTTCATAATGGAGCCCAGGTCCTCGATCTGGTAGGAATCAATGCGATAGGCCTCCACGGCGTCGTTGATGCGGGCATTGATATTTTCCGTCATATCCAGGCCGAGCGGCTTGAGCGAGTAGATGGAGGCGCTGAGCGCCTTTTCCTCCGGGTCGAGGGCGGAGATGTCGAGCACCGCGTCGTAGCCGAGTTCTTTCATCGTATGCTTGAGCGAGTCGGCGGGCGTGCCGCTCAGGTCCGTATAATGGAGGGTTTCGCTGTCCTTGAGCAGGGGCATCACGATGCCGGATGCATCCACGACGGCGATTTTCTTGGCCTCCTCCTTGGCTTTGAGCATGATGATGGTGGGCAGCATGCAGAGGGCCGCGAAGAGCACGGGCGCAAGGAAGGTGATCAGCAGAAAACTTTTTTTCTTGACGCGGTTCAGGTATTCGCGCCGGATGATGATGCCTATGGTATGCAACTTCATATCTTGTCCTCCCCGGTAACCAGTTTAATGAAAATGTCGTTCATCCGGGGCATCAGTTCCCGGAAGGAGTTGATGACGGCGCCCTTCCCCATCAGTTCCGAGAGGACGGCGTTGCCGCCTGCTTCTGCGGGCAGGATGTCGGTGTGTGTTCCGTCCGCATCGGTATAGGTCACTTCGACGCGGTTGTTGCCGTATTTGCGGCGGATGTCCTCCACGCCGCCGCTCAGGACGACCTGGGCGGCATTGATGAGGGCGATGTTGTCGCAGAGTTCTTCCACGGACTCCATGTTGTGCGTGGAAAGGATGATGGTCGCGCCTTCGTCCTTCAGGCGCAGGATTTCATTGCGGATCAGTTCGGCGTTCACCGGATCGAAACCGGAGAAGGGCTCGTCCAGGATCATCAGCGAGGGCTTGTGGACCACCGTGGTGATGAACTGGAGTTTCTGGGCCATGCCTTTGGAGAGTTCCTCGACCTTCTTGTCCCACCAGTCCTGGATGCCGAAGCGGACGAACCACTGCTTCAGTTCCCTTTGGGCGTCGCGGGCGCTCATTCCTTTCAGCTGGGCCAGATAGACCGCCTGCTCCCCTACCTTCATTTTCCGGTAGAGGCCGCGTTCTTCGGGCATATAGCCAATCTTTTCCACATCGCGCTGGGTGATGGGGGCACCCTTGAAAAGGACTTCGCCCGATGCGGGAACAGTAATCCGGTTGATAATCCGGATGAGGGTGGTCTTACCCGCACCGTTGGGGCCGAGCAGGCCGAAGATTTTGCCTTCGGGGATGTCGAGCGAGACGTGGTCGAGGGCGAGCTTCGGCCCGAACGACTTGCAGACTCCCCTGCATTCAATCAATCCCATATCAAATCGTTAAAATTTTAGCAACCAGTTCCACCATAAGGCCTTCCGGAGTCGTAGAAAGACCGCCGTCGCCGCCTTTGCCCAGGTAGTCGTATTCGCAGAGCAGCGAAATGACCTGCAGGGCCTTGGGGGGCGGATAATTCCGGACGGCCGTGTCGTATTCGCGGTAGAAGTACGGGTTGACGCCGGAAAGGGCTTCCGCCTTTTCTTCCGGCGAGGGGTAGCGCTCTCGCGAGAGGAGCACCCCGTAGCGGAGGATGCGGATGAAGTGGGTGGCGAGCATGCTGACGGCGCCGGGCATATTGAATTTGGCCGCCGAGCCCATGCGGGTGGCGATGGACAGTGCCCGGGGCGCATTGCGCAGGGAAAGTTCCTTCGTCAGTTCGAACACGCTGTATCGGCGTGAAACGCCCACGTTCCTTTCGATATCCTCCACGCTCACCTTCCGGCAGCCTTCCGGCAGCGCCTGGATGAGTTTATCCGTCTCTACGGCGATGGTGCTCAGGTCCGTTCCCACCGACTCCGCAAGCAGCGCCGCCGCCTCCGGCTCGATCTCCAGGCCGCGGGAAGCATAGTACGAGGAAATCCAGCCGCTGACCTGATAGTCGCGCAGCAGCGGGGACTCCACCACCACGCCGGTCTTCTGGACGGTCTTGTACAGGGCTTTCCGCTTGTCCGCGGAGGCTCCGCGCAGGAGCAGGACCAGGACGGTGCTCTCCAGCGGCTCGGCACAGTAGATGGCCAGGTCCTCGAAGCCTTTCATCTGGTTCGCGTCCTTGACGACGACCAGCTGGCGCTCCGCCATCATCGGGAACTGCCGCGCCGTGGTGATGATCTGGTCCGCGGTCACGTCGGCACCGTAGCAGATGAGTTCGTTAAAGTCTTTTTCGGATGGGTCGATGCAATGCTCGACGATGGCATTGCAGACCAGGTCCGGATAATAGGGCTCGTCGCCCATCAACAGATAGACAGGCTTGAAGATGCCGCGAGCGACATCTTCAAGCAATTGACGGCA
Source organism: Bacteroidales bacterium (assembly GCA_016282145.1). Lineage (GTDB taxonomy): Bacteria > Bacteroidota > Bacteroidia > Bacteroidales > UBA932 > Cryptobacteroides. Next base: position 12,747 of record JAEEJZ010000039.1, read on the forward strand.
CTGTGCGCCGACGTCTGTTTTGGGCGCAGCCACTTATTTTGCGTACTTCTTTTCCTTGTTGCGGGTGATGCGCTCCTTCATGGCGTCCACCGCCTCGGTGAGCGCATCTTCGAAAGTTTTGGCGTTGCGCTCGATGACGAGTTCCTCCCCCGGTACGTGAACCATGATCTTCACTTGCTTCCCTACCGGCTCGTTGAGTTGGGTAAGGGTCACCTCGGCGTCTCCGGTGTTGTCGAAGAACTTTTCGATACGGGCGACTTTCTTCTCGACAAGGGCGATGAGCTTCTCATCGGCGTCGAATTTGAGGGCTTTAATCTTTACTTCCATGCTTTTCGGTGTTTTTTGCCCTGGGGTGGGCGTGGTCATACACGTTTTTCAGGCGCTCCACGGTATTATGGGTATAAACCTGCGTGGCAGCAAGGGAGGAGTGTCCCAACAGTTCCTTGATGGAATTGAGGTCGGCCCCGCCATCCAGGAGCTCCGTAGCGAGCGTGTGCCTCAGGACGTGCGGCGATTTCCGCCCGGAAATGCCGGCAACGCCACCGAGTTCCCGCTTCACGACCCGGTCCACATAGACCGGATACAGCCTCCTGCCGTTTTCAGTGACAAGGAGCGGTCCGTCAGCGCCTATGGGTTCTCCGACTCTCTTGTCTACCGATTTCAAATATAGTGAAATTTCTTTACAAAGCGAAGGGACGAGCGGAATTTCGCGCATTTTATTTCCCTTTCCCAGTACATTGAGGGCAGCGCGGCGGAAGTCCAGATTCCCCCGGTTCAGCCCCACCAGTTCGGCGCGACGCAGGCCGGTCGAATACAAGAGACTGATAATCAGCCGGGACAGGCGGCGCTGATAGAGATGCAGGCCGGTCTTGTCTCCCGGAGCGAGCGCCAATTGCAGCGCCAGGGTATCCTCCCCCGCATCGGCTTCCGTGGAAGCCAGGTATTCCTTGAGACTTTCTTCGCGGAAGAAATCCGGCAGCCGCTTCTCCTTCTTGGGACGGGGCACGAGCCGCACGGGGTTCGAGGCCAGCAGCCCCTCCCGCATCAGGAAACGCGCAAAACCGCTGAGCACGCTCAGGTGCAGGTCCACCGTCCGGGGCGATTCCCGGCATTCGTCCATCAGGTACATTTCGTAATTGCGCAGGGAACGGACTTCGACCGAGGCCGGGAATTCCCCGCAATACGCCTCGTAGCGGTCCAGCACGTCACGGTAGATGGCTACGGTCCGCGGAGAGTAGCGCCGGATGCCGGTAAGAAAGTCCAGGTATTTGTCGGTCAGGGCGGACATGGCGGATCAGGCCTCTTTCAGGCCCATCTCTGCGGCACGGGCACGCATCAGCGCATCCGCCTCCTCGAAATTATTGCCTATCCTGCCGTCCAGGATGGCCTCTTTGACATATTCCTTGAGTTCCCCGATCAGGTTGCAGGGCGGCAGGCCGTAGGTCTGCATCACATACTCCCCGTTGATGGGGTTCTTGAAATTGCGGATGGCGTCTTTCTCCTCCACTTCCACCAGTTTCTTTTCCACCAGCGAGAAATTCGCCTGGATGCGCGCCACCTTCACGGGATTCTTGGAAGTCACGTCGGCCCGGCAGAGGATCATCAGGTCGTCGGTATCGTCGCCGGCATCGAAAAGCAGGCGGCGCACCGCACTGTCCGTCACCCCCTCGTCCGCCAGGGCGATGGGGCGCAGATGCAGCTGCACCAGTTTCCGTACATATTTCATCGCATCCAGCGGCAGGCGCAGGCGCTCGAAAATCGGAGGCACCATCCTCCCGCCGATCACCTCGTGACCGTGGAAGGTCCAGCCCTGCCCGGCGGCGAAGCGTTTGCTCGCGGGCTTGCCGATATCGTGCAGCAGCGCCGCCCAGCGCAGCCAGAGCGCCTTTTCCGGCGGCCATCCGGCGGTAGCCTCCGCCACGTGGTCGAGCACCGCGAGGGAATGTTCGAAATTGTCCTTATGTCCTTTGCCATCGACCGTCTCCACGCCTTTCAGCGCCGCGATTTCCGGCAGCAGGGCGGGCAGCAGCCCCGCGAGGTCCAGCAGGCGGAAAGCCATCGACGGCGCGGCGGTCAGCAGCATCTTGTTCAGTTCCTCGGCGACGCGCTCGGCGGAAAGGATTTCGAGGCGTCCCGCATTGCGCTGCATCGAAGCGATGGACTCCGGCACGATGCGGAAAGCCATTTCCGGGGTGGAGAGTTTCGCCGCGAAGCGCACGGCCCGCAGCATCCGGAGCGGATCGTCGGAATAGGTGGTATCGGGATCCAGCGGCGTGCGGATGATGCCCGCCGAAAGGTCGCGGATGCCGCCGAATGGATCGACCAGTTCGCCGAAACTGTCTTCCTGCAGGCTGAAAGCCATCGCATTGATGGTGAAGTCCCTGCGGAGTTGGTCATCCTCCAGCGTACCGTTCTCGACGATGGGTTTGCGGGATTCCCTCCGGTAGGATTCCTTGCGCGCGCCGACGAATTCGACCTCGTCGCCCGCGAAATGCAGCATCGCCGTACCGAAATTCTTGAAATAGGAGACCTTCGAACGGGTTTTCTTTCCCACTTCGCGCGCGAAGTCGATGCCGCTGCCCTCCACCACGATGTCGATGTCGCTGCAGGGGCGGCCGAGGAAGCAGTCGCGCACATAGCCGCCGATGGCGAAAGCGCGCACGCCCGTCTCGCGGGCCACTTCGCTCACGATCCTGAAGACCGGACGGTCAAGGTATTGGGGCACTATCGTCGGCATTGCAGCATTTCCTCGTAAGAAGGCAGATGGTCCATCGCACGGAACACATCGCCTTCGCGCTGGTAAAGATAAGTGTTTTTTCCGTTTGTCAGGAACAAAAACGCCACGCCGAGCACGATATTGTAGCGCATCGCCTGTTCCGCCACCGAAGCGTCGATTTTCACCTCCGGCCGCTTGCATTCCACGATGGCCAGCGGGGCGGCGCTGCGGTCATAGACCACGATATCGGCCCGGTAGGGCTTTCCTCCATAGTCGAGGGCGGCTTCGCTCATCATCAGGCCCGCAGGCACAGCGGCGCTGTCCCGCAGGAGGGAGATAAACCACTGACGCACCCTCTCCTCGGGGGTGTCGGCAACTTCTTTGCGACGCAGCGGATCGAACAGCATAGCGCAAAGATAAGAAAAATAGTGATTGCTATCCGCTTTGGGCGTCGTATAATTCCGTGGGATATTCCCCGGTGAAACAGGCGGTGCAGAGGCCGGGGTGGCCGCAGGCCCTGGAAAGGGCGTCCACGGAAAGGTATTCGAGGGAATCGGCGCCGATGTAGGCGCGGATCTGTGCAAGGCTGTGCCCGGCGGCAATCAGCTGCTCCGGAGAGCCCGTGTCGATGCCGTAGAAGCAGGGCCAGGCATAGGGAGGGCTGGCGATGCGCATATGGACCTGGGTCGCGCCGGCTTCCCTGAGCATCCGCACGATCTGCCGGGAGGTCGTTCCGCGGACGATGGAGTCATCGATCACGGCGACGCGCTTCCCCTTCAGCAGGCTTTTTACCGGGGAGAGTTTCTTGCGGACCCCGATGTCCCGCAGGGCCTGCGTCGGTTCGATGAATGTCCGAGCGACGTAGGCGTTCTTGACCAGTCCGGTCTCCAGGGGGATATGCCCGGCTTCCGAGAAGCCGATGGCCGCACTGAAACTGGATTCCGGAATGCAGATTACGAGGTCCGCCGGGGCGGGATGCTCTTCGTAGAGCAGCCGGCCCGTCTCCTTGCGGAAAGCGTGGACGCCGCTACCGTCGATATCGCTGTCCGGACGCGCGAAGTAGATGAATTCCATCGCGCACATACAGCGGCCCCTGCGGGCGGAAATGCGGAAACTTTTCAGTCCCTCCCCGTCGATGCGGATCAGTTCCCCGGGTTCGACGTCCCGGACGAAAACGGCGTTCAGGGCTTCCAGCGCACAGGTTTCGCTGGCCACGACATAAGCGTCGCCGAGCCGCCCGAGGGACAGGGGGCGGAAGCCGTACTTGTCCCGGCAGGCATAAAGGGCGCCGTCGGAAAGGATGACGGTGGAGAAAGCGCCGTCGAGGAGTTTTGCCGCCGAGAGGATACGTCCCGCCATATCGCCCCTCCCCATACCCACCAGGTGGGCGAACAGTTCGCTGTCGGAGGTCGAGTGGAACAGATGGCCCAGGCTTTCCAGACGGGCCTTCAGGATGCCGGCATTGACGATGTTCCCGTTGTGGGCGAGGGCGAAAACGCCGGAGTGGCAGTTGAGCCGGAAGGGCTGGATATTCTCCGTGCCGCCGACCTCCGTCGTCGGATAGCGGACGTGGCCGATGCAACTGCTGCCGCGAAGGGCGGCGAGTTCCGCTTCGCTGAAGACTTCCCGGACCAGTCCGGCACCTTTGCGGACCTGGATTCCGCCCTCCGGAGAGTAAGCGGCGATACCGCAGCCCTGCTGTCCCCGGTGTTGGAGGAACTGCAAGGCGGTAAAGGCCGCCCGGGAGGCGTTTTCAAGCCCGAAGATGCCGACTATCCCGCACACAGCGCCACCAGTCTTTCCATCGCTTCCTTCGTCCGGGCACGGTCCGCAAAGGCGGTCAGCCGGAAAAAGCCGCGGCCGGCCGTACCGAAGCCCGAACCCGGGGTTACGACGATACCGGCCTTGCGGAGCAGAAGGTCGAAGAAAGCCCAGTCATCGGCACCCTCTGGCGTGCGCGCCCAGACATAGGGGGCATTCTCTCCGCCCGAGGCTTCGAGTCCCGCCCGCTCCAGGCCTTCCCGGAGAATGGCGGCGTTGCCGAGGTAATAGTCGATGTTTTCCTGAATCTGAGCCCTTCCCTCCGGGGTATAGACGGCCAGGGCTCCGCGCTGGGAAATGTAGGAAGCGCCGTTGAACTTGCAGCCCTGACGGCGGTTCCACAGCGCATTCAGCCCCATCAGCCCCCCGGGGATGACGGTATAGCCGCAGCGGATGCCCGTAAAGCCCGCCGTCTTGGAGAAACTGCGGAACTCCAGGGCACAGTCTTTCGCCCCCGGAATCTCATAGATGGAATGAGGGATTTCCGGATCGCGGATGTAGGCCTCGTAGGCGGAATCATAGAGGATGAGGGCCCCGCAATCGCGGGCGTACGCCACCCACTTCTCCAGTTTTTCGCGGGTAATCACCGCCCCCGTGGGATTGTTCGGGTAACAGAGGTAAACGAGGTCCAGCGGCCGGCTGGGGATGTCTCCGGTAAAGCCGTTCGCGGCGCTGCAGTCGATGAAATGGATTTCCCGGCCATCGATGACATTGGTGTCCACATAGACCGGATATACCGGATTGGTGATGCCTACGCTGTTGTTCCGGGAGAAGAGGTCCAGGATATTGCCCAGGTCGCTCTTGGCCCCGTCGCTGATGAAGATTTCATCCGCAGAGACATCGATGCCGCGGGGCGCATAGTCCCCACGCACGATGGCTTCGCGCAGCCAGTCGTAACCCTGTTCCGGTCCGTAGCCGTGGAAACTTTCTTTGGACGCCATATCCTCCACGGCCGCGTGCATCGCACGGATGACAGCCGGGACGAGGGGCAGCGTCACATCCCCGATGCCCATCCGGATGATATCCGTCCCGGGCGACTCCTTCTGGAAGTCCGCCACCTTTCTTGCAATCTCCTGAAACAAATACCGATGTTCCAGTTTGCTGAATCCCTCTTTGATTTCTACCATAAATTTGGCGATTATTCAAAAATTTACTGCTTCGCTTTCATCGCCCGTGCCACCCTCGGCACCGTAAGAGGGAGGGGCCCACGAAGTGGGAGGGGTCGCGTCAGCGACGGCAGGGAAAGTGAAGCAGTTAATTTTTCCAAAGCTAAATTTCAATAACGCCCTCATAGACCGTAGTGGCCGGGCCGGTCATCACGATCTCTTTGCTGGCGGGATCCCAGGACAGGTCGAGGCTGCCGCCGTCCATAATGACAGTACAGGCTTCCGGCCGGACGAATCCCGCCATCGCCGCTGCGACCGCCGTGGCACAGGCGCCGGTGCCGCAGGCCTGGGTAATGCCGCTCCCCCGCTCCCATACCCGCATACGGATGTGCCTCTGGTCGAGCACCTGGGCAAACTCGATGTTCGCCTTATGCGGAAACATCGGACTGTTTTCCAGTATCGGGCCCACTTCGGCGACCGGAGCGGCCAGGGCATCGGGAACGAAGAGCACCAGATGCGGATTTCCCACATCGACCGACGTCGCGCGGTAGGTCTGCCCGCAGACATTCAGGTTTTCGCAGACGAGGGGCTGGGGTTTTCCCAGCGTGCGCAGTACGGGAAGGGGGACGCCCTTGCCCATCTGGACGCTGACGCTTTCAATTTCCCCGTCCGGACCGGGATGCAGCGTCAGGCGCTTGATGCCGGACAAGGTCTCCAGCGTCAGTTCCAACTTGTCCGAAAGGCCCTTGTCGTGGATATAGCGCCCCACACAGCGGGAGCCGTTGCCGCACATCAGGGCTTCCGAGCCGTCTGCATTGAAGATGCGCATGCTGAAATCGGCCTTAGAGGAACTGCCGATGAGGATCAGTCCGTCGGAGCCTATCCCCTTGTGACGGTCGCTCCACCGGATGGAGAGCGACGAAGGGTCCTCAAGGGGATGCTCCATCGTATTGACATACACATAGTCGTTCCCCAGGCCATGCATCTTGGTGAACGGAATCAGGACGCCCATCTTTACGCCTCCGCCTTTTTCAGGAAGGCGTCTACCTCCCGGGCCACCTCACGTCCGCCGGCCAGTGCCCGCACGACAAGGCTGGCACCGGTCTTGGCATCCCCCGCAAGGAACACATTCGCGCCGAACTGCGGATGCTCGGGCCTCAGGAATCCCATGGCCAGCAGCACCATATCGCAGTCGATCACTTCCTTCTTGCCCGTAGGCTTCATCTGGGGACGGCCTCCGTCCGGAGCGGGCAGCCACTCCACTTCCTCGACCTCCACGCCGCAGACGCGCCCCTTCCCGTCATCGATAAAACGGCAGGAAGAGAGGCTCCAGCGCCGCTCGCATCCTTCTTCGTGGCTGGTGCTGGTCTTCAGGATCTGGGGCCACAGGGGCCAGGGCGTGGCCGGGTTGTGTCCCTCGGGCGGTTTGGGAAGTATCTCGATCTGCGTCACGCTCAGGCAGCCCTGACGGTGGCAGGTACCGATGCAGTCGCTACCGGTATCCCCGCCGCCGATGACCAGGACCTTGCGTCCCTTGGCGGAAACGGGCTCCTCGGCGGATACATCCTCCCCCGTCAGAGAGCGGTTCTGCTGGGACAGCAGTTCCAGCGCGAAATAAACCCCTTTCAGTTCCCTTCCCGGGATGGGAAGGTCGCGGGCCACGGGCGTACCGGTCGAGATGACATAGGCATCGAAGCCTTCCGGCAGTTTGGCCGTATCGACCTCCACGCCGTAACGGAAGCTGATCCCCTCCTGCTCCAGGATGGAAACACGCCTGTCTATCACATACTTGTCCAGTTTGAAGTTGGGGATTCCGTAACGGACCAGGCCGCCTGCGGCCGCCCGTTTTTCGAATACCGTCACCTCATAGCCACGGACATTGAGCTGGACGGCGGCGGACAGGCCGGCAGGGCCGGCGCCGATGACCGCGACCTTCTTTCCGTTCCGGTCAAAGGAACGCGGACGGATGTAACCCTCGCGGAAGGCCCGTTCGATAATGGAACATTCGTTCTCCCGGACGGTGACCGGCGCATCCATGCTGTGATTCAGGACGCAACTCTTCTCGCAGAGCGCAGGACAGATGCGTCCCGTGAACTCCGGGAAATCATTGGTCTGCGAAAGCAGTTTGTAGGCCAGTTCCCACTTCCCCTTGCAGAGGGCATCCTGCCATTCGCTCTGGCGGTTCCCGAGGGGGCAGGCCCAGTGGCAGAATGGCACGCCGCAATCCATGCAGCGGGAGGCCTGCAGCATACGTCCGCTCTCGTTGAGCGTCTGTTCCACCTCCCCGAAGTCGGAAATCCTTTCGTGTACCGGACGATGCCCGGCTTCCTGCCGGGGAATCGTCAAAAATGCATTGGGAGTGCCCATATCAATAATCCCTTTGTACGTTACCTATCTTTTCATTGAGCATCTTCAGTTGCTCCTCGTGCAGTACCCGCTTGTACTCGACCGGCGTGACCTGGATGAAGTCTTCCGCATAGGTTTTCCAATCCTGGAGCATACGGCCGGCCAGGGCTGAACCCGTCAACTGGAAGTGGCGCTCGATGAGGCCCTTCAGTTCTTTCATGCGGGCTTTCTCTTCGATCAGGCCCAGTTCGATCATCGACATATTGCAGTAATAGTCGAAGTTGTGGTCAGGATCCCAGACATAGGCCAGACCGCCCGACATACCTGCGGCGAAGTTCCTGCCGGTAGGGCCGAGCACGACGACGCGGCCGCCGGTCATATACTCGCAGCAATGGTCTCCGGCCCCTTCGACGACGGCGACGGCACCGGAATTACGGACGGCGAAGCGCTCGCCCGCACGGCCTGCCATGAACAGTTCGCCGGAAGTGGCACCGTAGAGGATGGTATTGCCGGCGATGGTGTTCTGCGACGCGTCGAAGCGCGCGGACGCGGCCGGTTTGACGCAGATGCGACCGCCGGAGAGGCCCTTGCCCAGATAATCGTTGGCTTCGCCCTCGAGGGTGAAGTCCACGCCCTTCATCAGGAAGGCGCCGAAACTCTGGCCCGCAGAACCGCGGAAAGTGACTTTCACGGTGCCGTCGGGCAGGCCTGCGGCCCCGAAGCGGCCGGCGATATGCCCGGAGAGCATCGCTCCCACCGAACGGTCCGTATTGGCAATCGGATACTGGAGGGAGACGCTTTGCAGCGTTTCCAGCGCCGGCTGCGCCATCGCGATCAGTTTTTGGTCCAGCACTTCGCCGAGTTCATTGCGGGAAGTGGTATTTCCGTGACCTTCCCCGCCGGAGGCGAGGACGCGGCTGAAATCCAGCGACGCCGTCTTGGCGCTGATCTTCGTCTCGTCCAGGCTGATGAGGTCCGTGCGGCCGACGATGTCTTCGAACTTGCGGAAGCCCATATCGGCAAGGTATTCCCGCACCTCCTGCGCGAGGAACATATAGTAGTTGACCAGGGCCTCGCTGCTGCCGCGGAAGCGTTTGAGCAGTTCCGGGTTCTGCGTGGCGACGCCCATCGGGCAGGAGTTCGCGTGGCATTTGCGCATCAGCACGCAGCCCAGCACGATGAGTTGTGCCGTACCGAAACCGAACTCATCCGCCCCGAGCAGGGCCATGGAGATGACGTCCCGTCCGGTCTTGAGTTGTCCGTCTGCCTGGATGGCGATCTTGTCGCGCAGGCCGTTGCGGGCCAGGGTCTGCCGCGTCTCGGCGACGCCGATCTCCGGCGGGATGCCCGCGTAACGGATGGAAGACATGGGCGATGCCCCTGTACCGCCTTCCGCACCCGAGATGACCACGAGGTCGGCCTTGGCCTTGGCCACACCGGCCGCCACCGTTCCGACTCCGCTCTCAGCCACCAGTTTGACGCTGATACGGGCTGCGGGGTTGACGTTCTTGAGGTCGAAGATCAACTGCGCCAGGTCCTCGATGGAGTAAATGTCGTGGTGGGGCGGCGGCGAAATCAGGGAAATGCCGGGGATGGAGTTGCGGGTACGGGCGATGATCTCGTTGACCTTGTACCCGGGCAACTGTCCGCCCTCGCCCGGTTTCGCACCCTGGGCAATCTTGATCTGGATTTCCTTGGCGTTGACCAGATATTCGGCGGTGACGCCGAAGCGCCCGGAAGCGACCTGCTTGATGGCGCTGCTCAGCGAAGCACCATTCCGCTCGCTGTGGAAGCGCTCCGCATCCTCGCCGCCTTCTCCGGTATTGCTCCGGGAGCCGAGCCGGTTCAGGGCCTCCGCGATGGCCTCGTGCGCCCCTTTGCTGATGGCGCCGAAGGACATGGCGGCTCCGACGAAGCGCTTGACGATCTCCTCGGCGCTCTCCACTTCCCCAATGGGAATGGGATTGCTCTTGAAACTGAAGAAATCGCGCAGGAAAATCGGATCCTTGCGTTTGTCGATCAATGCGGTGAAATCCTTGAATTTCCGGTAATCCCCGGAAGCGGTGGCGTGCTGGAGGGCCGCAATCGCATCCGGCGTCCAGGAATGCAGGATGCCGTCCTTGCGGAATGCGTACTGACCGATATGCGGAAGCACGTCGGAGACGGGCGCACCATAGCCCAGGTCGTGCATACGGACCGCATCGAGGGCCAGATAATCGAGGCCGATGCCGCCGATGGAGGAAGATTCGGTGCCGAAATACTCCGAAAGCAGTTTCTCTCCCAGACCGACACTCTCGAAAATCTTGGCGCCGCGGTACGAGCGGATGGTGGAGATGCCCATCTTGCTGAGAATCTTCTTCAGGCCCTTGTCCACCGCCTGGGTGTAGTTCCGGACCGCCGTATCGAAGTCGAGTTGCAGGTCGCCCTGCTTCACCAGGTCGTCGATGATGGCGAAGACCATATAAGGGTTGACCGCGCTCGCGCCGTAGCCGAGCAGCAGGGCCGAATGCATGGTTTCGCGAATTTCGCCGCTTTCTACGATCAGGGCCGTCTGCACGCGCTTCTGCACCTTGACCAGATAGTGGTGGATCGTACTGACCGCCAGCAGCGAAGGAATCGCGGCGTGGGTCTCGTCGATGCCCCGGTCGCTCAGGACGATGTAGTTGATGCCGCGGTCCACCGACGCTTCGGCTTCCTTGCACAGGGCTTCGAGAGCCATTTTCATCGCGGCCTCGCCGCCGGATTTCTCAAAGATAATCGGCAGCACCTCGGTATTGAAGCCCTTGTAGCGGATATGGCAGAGGATGTCCAGTTCCCCGTTGGTCAGCACGGGCTGCGAGAGACGGACCATCTTGCAATGGCTCTCGTCCGGCGTCAGGATATTCATTCCCACCGCACCGATGTATTCGGTCAGCGACATGACCAGTTCCTCGCGGATCGGGTCGATCGGCGGGTTGGTCACCTGCGCGAACTGCTGCCGGAAGTAGTTGAAAAGCAGCTGCGGACGCTCGGAGAAAGCGGCGAGCTGGGTATCGTTTCCCATCGACGAGATGGGCTCCACCGCATCCTTGCACATCGGCATGACGATGCGTTCCACATCCTCGCGGGTATAGCCGAAGGCGCGCAGTTTGCGCTGGAAATCATCGACGGCGGCCTTGGATTTGCGGCCGCTGAGCAGTTTGGACAGTTCGATGCGGCCCTCGGAGAGCCACTTGCCGTAATTCTGCCCGTCCGCAAGGGTCTGCTTGATGGCGTCGTTGCGGTAAATCTTGCCGGTCTGCGTATCGACCATCAGGATCTTTCCGGGCTGAAGGCAGCCTTTTTCGATGATGGAATCCTGGCTGAGCGGCAGGCAGCCGGCCTCCGAGGCGATGGCGAGCATTCCCTTGTCCGTGATCTGGTAGCGCGAAGGGCGAAGGCCGTTGCGGTCCAGCATCCCGCCGGCGTAACGGCCGTCCGAGAAGAGGATGGCGGCAGGGCCGTCCCAGGGCTCCATCAGGATGGAATGATACTCGTAAAACGCCTTCAGGTCGCTGCTGATCGGGTTTTTCTCGTTGAAGGATTCCGGAATCATCATCGACATCACGTGCGGCAGGGACATCCCGGAACGGACGAAGAACTCCATTACGTTGTCGAAGGAGGCGCTGTCGCTCATCCCGGGCTGGACGACGGGGTGGATGCCCTTGACATCGCCCAGGGCGGCGGAAGAAAGCACGCTCTCGCGGGCCTCCATCCAGCCGCGGTTGCCGCGGATGGTGTTGATTTCGCCGTTGTGGGCCATCATCCTGAATGGCTGGGCCAGCGACCAGGCCGGGAAGGTATTGGTACTGAAACGGGAATGGACCAGCGCCAGACCGGAGGTAAAGAAGGGACTCGAAAGGTCCGGATAATACTCCTTCAACTGCGTAGAGGTCAACATTCCCTTATAGATAATCACCTTGCTGGACAGGGACACGACATAGAAATCCTTGTCCTGGATGCGCTGCTCCGCGTGCTTGCGGGTCAGGTACAGGCTGGTTTCCAGGTCCTGGACGCTGTCTTTCGGCGTGACGATGACCTGGACGATGCGGGGCTCGCTCTGGAGAGCCGATTCGCCCAGGATGGCGCTGTTCACCGGGACCTCGCGGACGTGGGAGAGGTCCAGCCCTTCCCGGGCGGCCTCCTCCTTGAGGAGCGCCAGGTACTGGGCGCCCTTCTTCTCGTCCTTGGGAAGGAACACCAGTCCAGTGCCGTACTTGGACCTTTCCGGCACCGGAATTCCCTGGAGCAGGATGAACTCGTGGGGAATCTGGACCAGGATACCGGCTCCGTCACCCGTCTTCCCGTCCGCGCCTTCTGCGCCGCGATGCTTCATATTCTCAAGCATCGTCAGCGCATCGGCAACGGTCTGATGGGTTTTGTTTCCGTTCAGGTCCGCGAGCATACCGACGCCACAGGCATCGTGCTCGTAGTCTGGACTATATAAGTCTCTCATCATCAAATTAGTTAATGAAAAGAATTTCACGATATTTAGGAAGCGGCCAGAGGTCGTTGTCCACGATTTCTTCGAGTTTATCGATGGGTTTGCGGATGGCAAACAGACTCTCGGCGATCTCGTGATAGGCCTTCGCCTTCTCGTATTCGCTCTCGATGACGTTCGCCGCCTTGCGCGCCTCGACCATGGCAGCGACCTTGGTGCGGATATCGACGATCAGCTTGGAGATCTTTTCGATGATTTCCAGCGTGACGGCCGCCTTCTCCTGATAGCTGTCGGGGAAAGCCTCTTTCATCATCGTGACATTCTTGAGCAGCGTGTTCTGATAGGCCAGGGCCGCCGGGATGATATGGTTGATGGCCATACGTCCCGTCACGCGGGCTTCGATCTGGATCTTCTTGGAGTACATCTCCCACTTGACCTCGTTGCGGGCCTCCAGTTCCTTGAGGGAGTAGATGCCCAGGGAGGTGAACATCTCCACGGATTCCTTGGTGGTGAAGGACTTGATCATCTCCGGGACGCTGGTTTCGGTGTCCAGGCCGCGGCGTTTCGCCTCCTTCTTCCATTCATCGGTGTAGCCGTTCCCGTCAAAGCAGACGACGTTGATAATCGAACGGATGATGGGTTTGAGCACGTCCATCACCGCCACCTCGAGGGACTTTCCGGACGCCATTTCCTTGTAGAGGTCCTTCTTGAAGGCGATCAGCTGCTCGGCGACGGCGCCGCTCAGCGTCGTCATCGCACCGGCGCAGTTGGCCGAAGAACCGACGGCGCGGAACTCGAAGCGGTTTCCGGTGAAGGCGAAGGGAGAGGTACGGTTGCGGTCCGTGTTGTCGATGAAGATTTCAGGGATTTCGACGATACCAACCGAAGCCTCTTTCTTGCCGGCGATTTCGATGGGCGTACCGGAAGGCAGTTCCAGCAGTTTGTGCAGCACATCGGTCATCGTTCGGCCGAGGAAGGCGGAGACGATGGCGGGAGGCGCCTCGTTGGCGCCCAGACGGTGGGCGTTGGTCGCGCTGGCGATGCTGGCCTTCAGGATGGCGTTGTGCTTCTGGACCGCCGCCAGGATATTTACGAAGAAGGTGACGAACTGGAGGTTCCCCTTGGCGTCCTTGCCAGGAGCCAGCAGCAGGGTGCCGGTATCGGTGCCCAGGGACCAGTTGTTGTGCTTGCCGGAACCGTTGATGCCAGCGAATGGTTTCTCATGGAGCAGGCAGACCAAACCATAGCGATCCGCTGTCTGCCGC
>JAEEJZ010000040.1 GCA_016282145.1 Bacteroidales bacterium
CAGCGAGGCGCCTTCGTCGATGGCGGCGACATTCTTGGCGACCACCGCCTCGCCCTTGGCAAAATAGGTCTTGCGCGCAGCCTCCTTCATCGCCTCCAGCGCTTTCTGACGGTCGATCATCCCCGTCACCGCAAAGAAGGCCGCCTGCAGCACGGTATTGGTATGGCTGCCCAGGCCGAGACGCATCGCGATTTCGGTCGCATTGATGATGAAGAGCCGCTGCCTGCGCGTAGCCAATTGACGCTTGACCGAAGCGGGAAGCCGCTGCTCGAGATCTCCGTCACCCCAGGTGCAGTTCAGCAGGAAACTGCCGCCCTCCTTGAGTTCGGAGAGCATATCGTAGCGGCCGATGTAACTCTGGTTGTGGCAGGCGACGAAATCGGCATTCTTCACATAGTAGGAACTTTCGACGGGCTTTTTGCCGAAGCGAAGGTGCGACTTGGTGACGCCGAAAGACTTCTTCGCATCGTACTCGAAGTACGCCTGGCCCCAGAGGCCCGCGCATTCGCTGACGATATGGACGGTATTTTTGTTCGCGCCGACGGTGCCGTCGCCGCCCAGGCCCCAGAACTTGCAACTGAAGACGCCTTCACTACTTTCCGTGAAGGGGACGGGAGGCAGGGAGCGGAAGGTGACATCGTCGTTGATGCCCACGGTAAAACCGTTCTTCGGCGCCTCGGAAGCGAGGTTCGCGAAGACGGAGAGCAACTGTCCCGGGTCGGTGTCCTTGGAGGAAAGTCCGTAGCGGCCGCCGATGATGCTGAAGTCCTTGCCAGCGGCGTAGGCTGCCGTGCAGACATCCTCGTACAGAGGCTCGCCCGCACTGCCGGGTTCCTTGCAGCGGTCCAGCACCGCCACGCGGCGGACGGTCTGCGGCAGGACGCCGAACAGATGCTCCGCGCTGAACGGACGATAGAGGTGCACCTGCACGAAGCCCACCTTGGCGCCGGAAGCGCGAAGGATGTCCACCGCCTCACGCACCGCGCCCGAAACACTGCCCATCGCGATGATGACGTCGGTCGCTTCGGGATCGCCGTAGTAGTTGAAAAGCCGATAGTCGCGGCCGGTCAGGGCATTGATCTGCGCCATATAGCCCTCCACCACGGCGGGCAGGGCATCATACCAGGGATTGCATGCCTCGCGCGCCTGGAAGAACACGTCGGGATTCTGGACGGTGCTGCGGATCAGCGGATGCTCGGGGTTGAGGGCCCTCGCGTGGAAAGCCGCCAGCGCATCCCGGTCCAGCAGGGCGCCAAGCGCCTCGGTATCGGGCAGTTCGACGGTACTGATCTCGTGCGAGGTACGGAAGCCGTCGAAGAAGTGCATAAACGGCGTGGAGCCCTTCAGGGCGGCGAGATGCGCCACGCCCGCCAGGTCGGCCACTTCCTGCACGCTCCCGGAACAGAGCAGCGCAAAACCGGTATTCCGGCAGCACATCACATCGGAATGGTCGCCGAAAATGCTCATCGCGTGCGTTCCTACGGTCCTGGCCGCGACGTGCAGCACCACCGGGAGCCTTTCCCCGGCGATGCGATGCAGCACCGGAATCATCAGCATCAGCCCCTGGCTGGAGGTAAAACTCGTAGCCAGCGCGCCGGTCTGCGCAGCACCGTGCACGGCGGCGATCGCCCCCGCTTCGGACTGCATCTCGGTCAGGGTCACCGTCTGCCCGAAAAGGTTCTTGCGGCCCTTCGCCGCCCATACGTCGGTATGCTCCGCCATCGGCGAAGACGGCGTAATGGGATAGATGGCAGCGATTTCCGTAAATTCGTAAGCGATGTGTGCGGCGGCTTCATTGCCGTCCATCGTCACCTTCTTCATAAGCCAAGTTTCTTTACAGCTTCTTCCCGCATCTTGTATTTGAGGATCTTTCCGGCGGCATTCATCGGGAAGCCCTCCACGAAATCAATGTAGCGCGGTACCTTGTGACGGGCCAGCCGTCCCATGATGAACTCGCGCATCTCCTCCTCGGTCACGCTCTGTCCCTCGTGCAGCACGATGCAGGCCATCGCCTCCTCGCCGTACTTCTTGTCGGGAACGCCGATCACCTGCACATCCTTCACGGCTGGATGCGTGTAGATGAACTCTTCGATTTCCTTCGGATAGATATTCTCGCCGCCGCGGATAATCATATCCTTCAGGCGGCCGGTAATCTTGTAATTGCCCGCCTCGTCATAGCAGGCCAGGTCTCCGGAATGCAGCCAGCCCTCCTCGTCGATGGTCTGGCGGGTGGCGTCGGGCATCTTGTAGTAGCCCTTCATCTGGTTGTAGCCCTTGGCGCAGAACTCACCGTTCACGCCCGGCGGGACTTCCTTGCCCGTTTCGGGATCCACGACCTTGCACTGGACATAAGGGAAGGCATAGCCGACGGTCTCGGTACGCACGTCCAGCGAATCCGTCCAGGCGGACATCGTATTGCCGGGCGCCGTTTCCGTCTGCCCGTACACGCTCACGATGCCGCGCATATTCATCTCGTCGGGACGGGCCGCCCGCTTCATCAACTCCGGCGGGCAGCCGGAACCGGCCATGATGCCGGTACGCATATAGGAGAAATCCGTGTTCCGGTATTCCGGGTGGTTGAACATCGCGATGAACATCGTCGGCACCCCGTTGAAGCAGGTAATGTGTTCCTGGTTGATGCAGGCCAGGGACGAGCCCGCCGAGAAATACGGCATCGGGCACATCGTGGAGCCGTGCGTCATACAGGAAGTCATCGACAGCACCATTCCGAAGCAATGGAACATCGGCACCTGGATCATCATCCGGTCCGCGGTGGAGAGCCCCATGCGGTCGCCGATGCACTTGCCGTTGTTGACCACGTTGTAGTGGGTGAGCATCACGCCTTTCGGGAAACCGGTGGTACCGGAGGTGTATTGCATATTGCAGACGTCGTCGGGGCGGACGGCCGCGGCCATCGCCAGCATCGTTTCCTGGCTGACCAGGGACTTGCGCGCCATCGCCTCTTCAAAACTGAGGCAGCCCTTCATCCGGAAACCGACGGTAATCACGTTGCGCAGGAAGGGCAGGCGCGA
Source organism: Bacteroidales bacterium (assembly GCA_016282145.1). Lineage (GTDB taxonomy): Bacteria > Bacteroidota > Bacteroidia > Bacteroidales > UBA932 > Cryptobacteroides. The sequence goes on from JAEEJZ010000040.1 coordinate 3,033, forward strand.
GCAATGCAGCGGCTCCCCCGCCTTCGCCGAAGCGATCTCCGGACAGAGTTCCGAGATGATTTCATTGTATTTGGAGTCGAGCGCACCTTCGATCATCACCAGCGTATGGGTATCCGACTGGCGCAGCAGGTACTCCGCTTCGTGGATCTTGTACGCGGTATTCATCGTCACCAGCACGGCGCCGATCTTCGCGGCGGCCCAGAAACTGATGTACCAGGCGGGGACGTTCGTCGCCCAGACCGTCACCTTCGAGCCCGGCTTGACGCCGAGCGAGATGAGCGCCCGCGCGAAATCGTCCACATCGTCGCGGAACTGCGCATAGGTGCGCGTATAGTCGAGGGTAGTGTATTTGAAGCAATACTGGTCGGGGAATTCCTCCACCATACGGTCGAGCACCTGGGGGAAGGTCAGGTCGATCAGTTCGTCCTTCTTCCAGACATACCAGCCGCTGCCGTCGTGGTTGGGATAAAGCAGTTCCTTGTGGATACGGTCGCGCTCGAAACGCTCCATATAGTTCACGAAGAAGGGCAGGATGACGTCGCGCTGCGTGAAATCGGGCATCCACTGGGGTTTCCACTCCAGGGAGATGAAGGCATCGTAATCGATGGACCAGAGGGCGTCGATCACTTCCTGGACGGGGAACGACCCTTCGCCGATGAGGGTATAGGACCCGTCATCTTCACTGTCGCGCAGATGCACGTGCTTCACATAGGCGCCGAGGTTGCTGATGGACTGCGCCGGGCTCTCCCCCTTGTCGCGATAAGGATGATGCACGTCCCAGAGGACGGCCAGGGAATCGCTGGCAAAGCCGTTCATCAGGTCGCGGAGCTTCGCCGTATCGGAAAAGACCCCGCTGGTCTTGACGAGCAGGGTAACGCCCGCCTGGGCGGCCAGCGGCAGCAGCGCGGCGATATTCGCCTGGATGGTCTCCATCGCTTCCGCCGATGCATAGGCGCAGACGCAGGGACAGCGCAGATCGGCGGCCAGGCCGATCATCGCGGACAATTCCTCACGGACGGCAGCGTCGCCGGAGGAAAGGTCGCAGGAAGAATCCAGACAGGGAATGGACAGGCCCTTCTCGCGCAGGGCGCGCCAGGTGGCCATCACCGAATATTTGTGGAAAGCGCCGCCTTTTTCGGTCAGCGCCGCACAGCGCATGGGATTATACGGCTCGATGCCGGAGAAATGCATCTCGGCGGCTTCTTCGACCATCCCGTCCCAGGTCAGGGACGACCAGCCGCGGGTGGAAAAGGAAAGTTTCATGCCTCCGCCTCCTCGTAAGCAATCTTATTGACCGCGCTCAGGTAGGCCCGCACGCTGGAACCGACGATGTCCGTGGAGATGCCGCGTCCGGAATACAGTTTCCCTTCGTAGCGGAGACGGACGACCGCCTCGCCCATGGCCTCGCGGCCCTCGGTGACGGAGCGGATCTGGAAATCGTCCAGTTCATAATTCCGGCCTACGACCTTGTCGATGGCCTGGAAGGCCGCATCGACGGGACCGTCCCCTACGCAGACGCTTTCGAGCAATTGTCCCTCATAGCGCAGGCGCAGGTGGCAGGTCGCGGAGATGGTGTTTCCGGAGTTGATGACAAAACTCTCCAGGATATAGGTTTCCGGCACCTGGAAGGCGGCGGAAGCCACGATCGCATCGAGTTCCTTGGGCTCGATGACCTCGTTCTTGGCAGCGATGCGGAGGAAGGTCTCATAGACCTTGTCGGCATCTTCCGGAGAGAGGTCGTAACCCAGTTTTTCCACGACCTTCAACACCTCTTCCTTGCTGTCGTGTGCACTGAGGTTGAGATAACTGCGGTCTTCCTCCGGTGCCGCGGCACCGCTGCGTCCGGTCTCGAAGAGACGCTTGATCTGCGCCGTGATGCGCTGCATCTGCTCCACGCGCACGCTCGAGGAGGCCTTGCAGACATCCTGTCTCAGGGCAAGGATGCCCGTGAAGCGTTTCAGCGAGGCCGTCGCGTTGCCGTAGGGCACGGTTTTGATTTCATCGGCGCCGACCCGCACGGCCGCAACCGCACAGGAATCCGCCATGAACATATCGTTGGAGCAATAGACGCCGAGGCGCACGCTTTCCGGCAGCCACGAACGCACCATCTCCACCGTAGCGGCGAATTCATCGGAGAGCATATTGCCCGCCGTGTCGCAGAAAGTAACGATGCCCGCTCCGGCGGCGACGGCCGCATCGAAGGCCTTGCGCAGGAAATCCTCCTGGGCGCGTCCGGAATCCTCCGCGACGAACTCCACCTCGGGGCAGAGCGCGGCGCAACGGGAAACAAGCGTAGAGATCAGGGCCAGGATGGCATCCGGCTTCTTGTGGCAGAGGTATTCCATCTGCACCGTGCTGACCGGGACGCTCACCTGGAGCCGGGGATGCGCCGCCTTGCGCAGGGCCTCCCAGGTCTGGGAAACGGTATCGGGATTGTTCAGGTCCAGCGGGACGGCCAGGGTACTTTCGCGTACCGTGCCGGCCAGGGCCTTGATGAAAAGTTCATCCTGCTTGCCCGAAAGGATGGGCGGGGTCTCTATCACACCCAGTCCAAGCCTGTCGAGGAGCTTTGCCAGTTCCGTCTTTTCGCGGAAGGACAGGATCTGTCCCGCGTTCGCGCCGGCCTTCTTCATCGTAATGTCACTTACGGTAATCTTTCTAACCATTTTCTACTAACTTGTTTCCAATTCTGCAAAGATATAAAAAAAGCGGTGAATCGCATTAAGATCCACCGCTTTCGGACTATAGGAGACGCATTACTTGATCTTCTCGTAGCCGTAGCGGCAGGTGTCGCCTAGTTCGAGTTCGATCTTCATAAGTCGGTTGTACTTGCAGATACGGTCGGTACGGCTCAGGGAGCCGGTCTTGATCTGACCGCTGTTGGTCGCGACCGCGATGTCGGCAATCGTGGTGTCCTCGGTCTCGCCGGAGCGGTGGGAGGTCACGGTGGTGTAACCGTTGCGGTGCGCCATTTCGATGGCGTCGAGGGTCTCGGTCAGGGAACCGATCTGGTTCACCTTGATGAGGATGGAGTTGCCGGCACCGAGTTCGATACCCTTGCGAAGGTACTTCACATTGGTCACGAAGAGGTCGTCGCCCACGGGCTGGCACTTGCTGCCGATGGCCTTGGCGAGCTTCACCCAGCCTTCCCAGTCTTCCTCGCTCACACCGTCCTCGATGGAATCGATGGGGTACTTCTCGATGAGGCGCTGGAGGTACTTGATCTGC
>JAEEJZ010000041.1 GCA_016282145.1 Bacteroidales bacterium
AGGTCATTCAGGTAACAATAAGAAGTAATCACTATGGGAAAGCGTAAAAGACTTATGGCCGATCGCCTCAAGGAGGCGAAGAAGGTTACGGCGATTGCCAAGCTGAATGATGTCCCTACTTCTCCCCGCAAGATGCGTCTTGTCGCGGATACCGTAAGGGGTGTCGAGGTGAATCGTGCACTCGACCTGCTCCGGTTCTCGAAGCGGGAGGCGTCCATCCGCCTGGAGAAGCTGCTCCGCAGCGCCATCGCGAACTGGGAAGCCAAGAATCCCGACAGCTCCAAGGAGCTCGAGAACGGAAATGTGTTTGTCAAGACCATAATGGTCGGAGAAGGACGTACGCTCAAGCGTATCCGTCCCTGCCCCCAGGGTAGGGCCGGCCGCATCCGCAAGCGTTCCAATCATGTGACCGTTATCCTCGATGTTAAAAAACCGGTAGAGAACAAGTAATATGGGACAGAAAACTAATCCTATCAGCAACAGAATCGGCATTACCCGTGGTTGGGACTCTAACTGGTGTGGAGGAAACTACGCGGAGAAAATCGCGGAGGACTACGAAATCCGTAAATATCTGGGCGCCCGCCTTGCCAAGGCCAGCCTGAGCAAAATCATCATTGAGCGTACCCTCAAACTCGTCACCGTGACCATCTACGCGGCCCGTCCGGGCTTCGTGATCGGTAAGGGCGGCCAGGAGGTGGAGAACCTCAAGAATGAGCTCAAGAAGGTCACCGGTAAGGATGTCCAGATCAATATCTACGAAGTGAAGCGCCCCGAAGTGGACGCCCACATCGTCGCGGACAGCATCGCCCGTCAGATCGAGGGCCGTGTTTCCTACCGTCGTTCCATCAAGATGGCCGTCGCCAATACCATGCGTATGGGCGCCGAGGGCATCAAGATTCAGATCAGCGGCCGTGTCGGCGGCGCCGAAATGGCCCGTTCCGAGATGTTCAAGGAAGGACGCACCCCGCTGCATACCTTCCGTGCCGACATCGACTACGCCCTGGCAGTTGCCAAGACGAAGGTCGGTGCCCTGGGCATCAAGGTGTGGATCTGCAATGGCGAGCGCTATGGCCGTCAGGACCTGACCCCCGCCGCTATCGCCGCTGCGAACGCGCAGGCTTCCGGCCAGCCCCGTACGGGCAGCCGTGACGGCCGTGGCCGCAGGGGTGACCGCCGCGGTCCCCGCAGGGATGGCGAGCAGAAGTAGTTTGAGAAAAATTACTATCTTTATAGCCGGTTCCGGAGTTTTCCGAAACCGGCTTTTTTTATCGGCATGAAACGACTGTTAGCGGCTATTTTCGCCCTGTGGGCTGGCGCCGTGTCCTGTGATTTTTCAGCGGGCAGGCAGTTCAGCCTTCAGGAGGGGGACATGTTCGTGGATTTTCCGCTGTATGGCGGGAGATCCTTCTCCGAGTATATCGGCCGCGGCACTTATGTGCTGGTGTATGGCTGGGCCTCCTGGTCCGCTCCTTCGGTGGAGCAGTTGTCCCGGCTGGAAAAGCTGGCGGCGCAACTTCCCGCCGGCAGGGTAGTCCCTCTGGCGCTTGCCTTGGACGATGCGCCCTCCGCGGCTTCCCCCCTCATCGCCGGCCGCGCCCCGTCCGTTCCGCTGGCCGTCTGCGATGCGACGGAGCCCGCCCGCCTGCTGGACGTCGACAGCCTTCCTTTCCTGATGCTTTTCGGCCCCGACGGGACCCTGCTCAAGCGGGACCTGCGTTGGGGGGACCTCCCTAAAATCCTGCGTTATATCGGTGGAAACTGAGTCGATACTGAAGGAGAAGGTCGCCCTCCTGCCGCACAGTCCGGGGGTGTATCGCTATTATGACGCGTCCGGGACGGTCATCTATGTAGGGAAGGCGAAGGACCTTTTCAAAAGAGTGTCCCAGTACTTCGTGGACCCTTCCCGGCTGAACCTCAAGACCCGGCATCTGGTCTCCAGAATCGCCGATATCCAGTATTCCGTCGTGGACAGCGAGGCGGATGCGCTGCTCCTGGAGAACAACCTGATCAAGCAGTACAAGCCCCGCTACAACATCCTGCTCAAGGATTCCAAGACCTATCCCTGGATCTGCGTGACGGCGGAGCCTTTTCCGCGGGTTTTCCTGACCCGCCGGGTGGTCCGGGACGGCTCCCGCTATTTCGGTCCCTACAGTTCCGTGATGCACGCCCGTACCCTGCTGGATTTCTTCCGCACCCATTATCCTTTGCGCAGCTGCAAGCATAAGATCGATGCGGATGCCGTCCTGCGCCGCCGCATCCGCCCCTGCCTGGATATCCAGATCGGGCGCTGCCGCGGCTGCTGTACGGGCGGGATTTCCGTAGAGGAGTACGGGGCGATGGTGGAGGAAATCGTACATCTGCTCTCCGGGGGAGTGAACGATATCATCCGCAGTTACCGGAGCGCGATGAAGGAAGCGGCGGACAGTCTGGATTTCGAGCGGGCACAGGCCCTGAAAGACCGTATGGAGGCCTTGCAGCGCCATTATGCCAAATCCGTCATTACCACTTCGGGCGATACGGCGGCGGATGTCTTTTCGCTCATTTTCGACGGTCCGGACGCTTTCGGGAACTTCCTGCGCGTACGGGGCGGTGCGATTGTCCAGTCGCTCAACCTCGGCTTCAAGATGAATATCGAGGAGGAGCGGGAAGCGGTACTGAGCGAATTCATCGCGGAAATCCGGGCGAAGTTCGGCGAACTTTCCCCGGAACTGATTGTACCTTTCAAGCCGGATGTGCCCTTCGAGGGCTTGAAAGTGCCCCTGCGCGGGGAGAAACTGGCTTTGCTGGAGCTCAGTACGAAGAATGCCCGGGAGTATCGTTTCAATACGCTCAAATCCAAGGAACGCACCAATCCGGAGGAATATCGCGAGGGGGTGCTGGAAGAGTTGCGCCAGGCGCTGGGAATGAAGGAACTGCCCCGGCATATGGAATGCTTCGACAATTCCAACATCCTCGGTACGAACCCGGTGGCGGCCTGCGTGGTGTTCCGTGACGGGGAGCCCTGCAAGCGGGATTATCGCAAATTCAAGATCAAGACCGTGGTGGGGGCCAACGACTATGCCTCGATGAAGGAAATCGTGAACCGCCGCTATGCCCGGATGTTGCAGGAGGCCCCGGAGGACCTGCCGCAACTGGTGGTCATCGACGGGGGAAAGGGGCAGTTGAACTTTGCCTGGCAGGCCCTCTGCGAACTGGGGATCCAGGACCGTCTGACCGTGGTCGGCCTGGCGGAGCGGATGGAGGAGGTCATCCGTGTGGGCGACCCCTATCCGCTTTTCCTGGACCGCAATTCCCGCGCTTTCAAGGTCATTACCCATATCCGTGACGAAGCCCACCGCTTCGGCATTACCTTTCATCGTTCCCTGCGGAGCAAGGCGGCACTGCAGGGGGCACTGGATTCCATCAAGGGCGTGGGCCCAAAGACCGCGGGAAGCCTGCTGATGCACTTCGGCAGCGTGGCGCGCATCGCCGCCGCCCCCCTGGAGGAAATCGCCGCCCTGACCGGTCCTGCGCTGGCCGCCCGGATCGTAGAAGCATTGAATGCAAATGAACGAGAAGAAATTTAATCATGGCTTTAATCTGTTCATCCTGATCGGGATGACGGTGGCGGTAGCCTGCACTACGGCCTTCAAGTTCTCCGATGTCCAGGGCACCGCGCGTACGCTGCTGCTCGTGTCGGCCTTTGGCTCGCTGATGGGGGTGCTCAGTGCGGTCAGTTCCGCCAACGGGAAAATCATCACCTTCCTCTTCGGCCTGCTGGACGTGTCCATCTACGGGGCCGTATGCCTCGTCAACTGGCGGGACGGGGGTCCGGGGCTGGGGAATGCCCTGCTTCATTTCCTGTATTTCGTTCCGATGCAGTTCGTGGGCTTCGTCCAGTGGCGCAGGCGCGGGAACGACCGCTCGGGCAGCGTGAAGGCGAGACGGCTGAAGCCCCGGGGGGCGCTGCTCTTTACGCTGGCCTTCCTGCTGGGGACGGCCGTCGCCTATCTCATCCTGCTGCAGTTCGACCGTTCCGGCGCCGAGACCTTCCTGCGCTGGGCCGTGCTCCTGGATGCCCTGCCGCTGGTCTGCAATATCCTGGGCCAGATGCTGATGTCTACCGCATATGCCGAGCAGTGGATTTTCTGGCTGGGAGTCAATATCTTCTCGATTGCCATGTGGTCGGTCAGCCTGGCCGCCCATCCGGATTCCTCCTATGCCCTGATCTACATCATCAAATATTGTTTTTACCTGGCCAATTCTTCCAACGGCCTGCGGATATGGCTGGCCCTGAGCCGTCAGACCGACAGTTTGGATAAGTGAATTTATTTCCTTATCTTTGCACGCTATTTTGACACGTAACGATTAAAAACCTTAAATATTAACCCAACTATGGATTACGCAGAAATCAAAAAGAAGGTGACCGACATCATCGTGGACAAGCTCGGTGCGGAACCCTCCGAGGTGACCGAAGAGGCCAACTTCACCAATGATCTGGGTGCTGATTCCCTCGACACCGTAGAGCTCCTTATGGAATTCGAGAAGGTGTTCGGTATTCAGATTCCCGACGATGAGGCCAGCACGATTGCGACCGTGAAGGACGCGATCGAGAAGGTTGCCGAAAAAATTGGATAATCTTCCCTTTTTGGGGAATGGATGAGGGTGGCTTTCCAGTCACCCTCGTTTTATTTCAGAGGAATTGTTTTCGAGAGGACATAGTATCGCCCTGGTAGCGCTCCTGCTGACAGCCTGCACGGCAGACCTCGGCCTGCAGGAGCCGCAGGCTGCCCTTTTGCCCGGAAGCGCTGCCGGAGAGAAGGTGGAACTGACGGCCGGATTCGCCGGCGGAACACCTGGCTCTTCCCGTACTTACCTCGGTCCCAAGGAAGGCAATGAATGGCCCAATCTCTGGGCGGAGGGAGATGCCCTCAGTGTCAACGGCGTCTCTTCCAGCGCCCTCGGTGAGGGGGAAGCGGGCAGCCCGCAGGCCGTGTTTACCCTGACCGGCGTGAGCGCTCCCTTCCACGCGGCCTATCCGGTGTCCTGTGTATCCTCGTACGCGGACGGTACGGCCACCCTCAGCCTTCCTTCCGTACAACGATACCGCGAAGACTCCTACGACCCTTCTGCCTGGGTCATGCTGGCCCGTTCTGAAGACAATTCCCTCCACTTTGTGCCGCAGATGGCCATTTTGTCCATCACGCCCACAGGCAGCGGCAGCGACATCCGCTCCGTCAGTTTTACCGACCTTGGCGAGGGAGCCCTCTCAGGCAGTTTCACTACAGACTTCAGCACCATCGTCCCCGGACCTTCCGGCGTTTCCAGTACCGTTACCCTCCGTTCCGAAGAAGGCATTCCCGAAGGAAAGGCCTGGAGGATGGTAATTCCTGCCTCGGACTTTCGCAGTTACGGTTTCCGGCTCTCCGTCACCACGACGGACGGCCGCACCTTCGTCCGTAGCGGAACCCCTTCCAAAGCCTACGAAGCGGGCAGGGTATATGCCATTCCCGTCACGCTCAAGCCCGGCAGCGTCCCCACTGTCGTTTTGGATGCCGTCACCTCTTCCTCCCTTTCCTTCTCCTGGTCGCACGAAGGGGCTACGGTAGAAGAAGAGATTGCAAGGTCTTACCTGCTTTCCCTCTATACCGATGCCGCCTGCACCCAACTGTTCGTCTCGCATCACATTCCCGCCGACGCGTCCTGTTGGAACAATTCCCGTCCGCGCTTTGTGATCGGCGGCCTCAATCCTTCCACACCCTACTGGTTCACCGTCAGTGATCTCTCCAACGGTGCCGTATCCGCTCCCGTCTCCGGTACCACGGAGGCCTTCTCTCCCGTCGATGCCCGCTATGTTTCCAAGGCTTCCGCAGGGCAGGTTATCCTGGCGGAGGATTTCAGCGAGATCGGCTGGGGCTCATCGGAATTCGACTGTTCCGCAGGTTTTTATCCGAGTGTAACGGACCTTACCATTCCCAGGGGGGCGATCTCCACGGACGATGGCCGCTATGTCGTCTATAACGCCAACCAGATCCGCCTCTTCGACGTCACTTCTATCCCGGCGTCGAGCCGTCTTTCCGGCTGGGGCTTCTTCGGCAACAGCTCCGTCTATGCCTATTCCGGTTACCTGCGTATCGGAGTCACGGCTTCCGGGGCGCGTACGCACCTCGTATCTCCGGCCCTTGCCGGCATTCCCAACGGCAAGGATGCGGTTATCGACGTTACTGTAACTTCCTGTCGCAACGAAGATAATACCAACCAGGTCGCCGTGTTCCTCGAGGACGGCAGCTCCCTTTCGCAAAAGAATTGGAAATTCTATGGCGTCACCCTCTCGGAAGGCTATCCGCTGGAAACCCAAAGCCGGAAATGGAGTACTTCTACCGTTCGGATTGCCGGCGTGTCCAACAAGCACCGGCTGGTTTTCGGCTCCTATTCCAATATTGACACGAAGAACCGTTTCTGCATCACGGATATCCAGGTAAAGATCGTTTCCCTCTCACCAGGTTCGAAGAACAAGGCCCAGGTCAAGGCGGCCAGTTACAACGTGCTCAAACCTTCCGGTCACCCCGAGGAGAGTTCGCTGGATAAAGCCGATGTCCGCGACGCCCTCTACCGCACCATCGCCCTTACCGGAGCCAGCATCATCGGCTTCAACGAACTCGACGAGAAGTATATTCCCGGCGGGACCTATGCTCTCCCGGATATTTGCAGCGCGCTTGGGCCGCAATGGAAATGGGAACTTCAATGGCCGAACAACGTCCGCTACTTCCAGTCCTACAACTACACCTACGCCAACGGTTTTGCCTATGACGGCTCCGTGCTGGACCTTGAAGACTGCGGCTATGTGTGGCTCTCCAAGGAGGAAGAAACCTGGTATCCGACCGGCTGGGCGGCCTATGGCAATGCCGGCAACCCCATGCGCACCTGCATCTGGGCCCGGATGCGCCATATCGGGTCCGGTCTGCGCTTCTATTTCCTCGTCTCCCATCTGCCTACCCAGAAACAGGGCGGGGGAGAGAGCATGGCGACGGGCCTGAACAGCTTTGCAGAAAGTCTGGATCCCAGCCTGCCGATAATCCTTGCCGGCGACATGAATTCCTCCGCCTCCGGCGATTATACTGCGCCCTATGACATACTCAGGGAGTATTGGACCGATGCGTGCGAGAGCGTCGCGGCTTCCGGCGGAACGGATATGACTTCCCGCGGTACACTCAGCGGCTCGTCTTCGTCATACTACTACTCCGTATCCACATTCACGCGCAATCACCCCGAGCGCCGCATCGACCACATCATGACCCGGGGCGCCTGCCGGGCAAGCACCTACGAGACCCCTTATGCGACCTTCAAGGTGGACGACACCCCCTGGTGTCCTTCCGACCACCTGCCGGTTGCGGTTACGATAGATTTTCCGAAAAACAATCAATGATTCCCGCTAGTCGATAGGCAGGGAATAGGTCAGTTCCAGCATGGGATGCCGTGCCTGGGAAGCGCCGTTCAGGATGGTGCAGTAGTAGCGGTCCTGGTCCAGCAGCAACTGCGTGCTGGTTGAACTTGTGGAGGCGCTGGTATTCATCGACGACCAGTAATAATAGTTCGAGTAGTAGTCGTTGTAGCCGTATCCGCCATAGCCGCCGTATCCGTACATCTGGTAATAGTAGTTCTGGTAGGCGAGCTGCTGATTGTAGTCGTTGATGCTCTGGGTGGAGGTGTTGGTCGTCAACTTCTCGTACTTCTTGATCATCAGCCAGATGTCGTAGTTGCCGGTCTTGAACTTTTCCTCAACCTTGTCCTCCTTGATGTCGAGGATGGCCTGGAGATGATAGGTGATGTCAGGACGGTAACTCTTCGTGCCGAGGTCGATGTCTCCCTGGTTCTCTTCGCTGGAAGAGGCATCGGTGATGTTCATGAAGACGGCCGAGTCGTCGCTGGTGAAACGTACGGTAGGGGAGAGGACATCCGCATAGAGATTGAAATCTTCGGGAACCTCATAGGGCAGCACGAGCGTGGCCTTGTTGACGACCGCTTTATCCGGGTCCCCGCCCTGGGCGGCGATGGTTTCGCGGACAAGACGGCGCAGGTAAAGGGCGTGAAGGACCGGCTTGGGACCGGCTCCGCCTTCCACCTTGATGTCGCCTTCGATCAGGGGGACGGGGGCGGTGCTGCAGGTATGCATGTTCAGGGCATATTCCGGGAAAGCCCCGGTGGCGCTGTTGGTCAGCAGCGAGTCCGCCTTATAAAAGTTGTCTGCGCCCAGCAGGAAGCAGAAAAGGCTGTCCTTGACCACGCCGTTGTAGCGCCCGCGGGTATGCAGGATGGCGTAGTTGCCCAGATAATAACCGTAACTGGAGTCGTAGTCGAACTGGAGTTTGAAGATGTTGATGCGCCCCCCTTCCCGCATCGGCGGTTCAGCTTCGATGTAGATGCCCGGGAAGCGCTGGATATACTTGCTGTAGTCGGATTTCTCCTCATCGGTCAGGGTAAGGAAACGCCGGCCGTATTCCTCCGTGAAATCCAGGGAGAGGGAATCGCTTCCGTTGACGACCGGGGTGCGCCGGACGATGGATACGTTGCCGTGCGGCATGGGCTCCAGCCCGCCGTGGTCCGCACCCGTGCGGATGGGACGGTCCAGTTCATAGACGTGCAGGTTCTGCAGGATGCAGGCCTGAGAGGCCGTCCTGACAGAAACGGTATCCAGTTCTGCGGAGAAGTGGAAGCTGATGAATTCGGGGTCCTCGCCAAAATCCATCGCCGGCGTCAAGGGAACCAGCGCCAGGGCGCAGGAACGGGTGCTGAGGCCGAAATGCTCGTCCCGGACCGCACCGATCGTGATGCGGCGGGAAGAATAGCCCGTCAGGCTGTCCGGCAGTTGGAGGGAGAATTCATTGACGGGGATGTCGGCGGTATGCACCGTAAACATCTGATTCCCGGGGACCAGGCTTTCTCCAAGCCGATAGTCGATATCTACGCAGGAAGTAAGGGCCGCAGCGAAAGCGGCGGCCATCACCCGGAACAGGCGGGATTTTATGCTAGAGGCTGTCGTAAAAAGCATTGTACTTCTCGATATATTCTCCGTTCTCCATCGCCTTCGCATCAAAATCGAGGACAGGGACAGCGGCGGCACGGCACATGCGCACCAGCGATTCGTCAATTCCTCCGCTGCCAAGAATCACGCCGTCGGCATATTGGATGGCCGTTTGGGCCAGGCCGATCCCGTCCGCCTTCTCCAGGAAGGGAAGGGCATCTCCACCCAGGGCACCGAGCGTGACCTTGGTGCGGAAGTCAGGGTGGAAGGTCATGGGAGTATCATCGTGATACAGGGAAAGCACGACCTTGCAGGAAGAGAAGATGGGGTCGTCCTTGTAGGCTTTCTTCAAAAAGACGGGGACGAGGTGTGAAATCCATCCGTGGCAATGGATGATATCGGGGGCCCAGCGCAGTTTCTTCACGGTTTCCAGGACGCCGCGTGCATAGAAGATGGCGCGTTCGTCGTTGTCCTCGAAGAATTTGCCGTCGTTGTCGCAGTAAATCTGCTTGCGCTTGAAATAATCCTCGTTGTCAATGAAATAAACCTGCATCCGTGCGCTGGGGATGGATGCCACCTTGATGATGAGGGGGCGGTCCACGTCGCCGATGATGATGTTCATTCCGGAAAGGCGGATGACCTCATGCAACTGGTTTTTACGCTCATTGATGCAGCCGAAGCGGGGCATGAAAGAACGTGTCTCCTTGTGGCATTCCTGTATGCCCTGGGGCAACTGTCTGCCAATGAGTGACATCGGACTTTCCGGGAGATAGGGGAAAATTTCCGAATTGACGAAAAGGATCCTATGTTTGATTTCACACATATTCGCACAAAGATAAGAATATTTTTTGAATTCTCCTTAAATGCTTATCTTTGAACGCTGAAACGAAATCTGATGGACAGGAAAGAACGGAAATTGATGCGCAGGCGGCTGCTGAATGCCTATGCCTCCAGCATTGTCAGTATCTCTCTCGTGTTGATGTTGGTGGGCCTTTCGTCACTGTTCATCGTCAACGCCCGCCGGATGGCGGATTACTTCAAGGAAAACCTTCAGGTCATGGTGCTTCTGCGTGAGAATGTCTCCGAGACGCAGGCCGCGCAGTATTGCGGCCATATCTCCGGAGAAGCTTTTGTGCGCAGTGCCCGTGTCGTGACCCGCGAGGAGGGGGAGCAGGAACTCAAGAAGATGCTGGGAGAGGATTTCCTGGATGTCTTCGAGTCTTCTCCGGTCCCGGTTTCGCTCGATGTGACCCTTTTTGCGGAATATGTGAATCCGGACAGCCTGGATATGGTCCGGGCCATACTGGGGGCGTCCCCGCTGGTGGAGGAGGTGGAGTGCCGGCAGTCGCTGGTGGAAACGCTGACCCGCAGCCTGGGCAAGTTGTCCCTGGTGCTGGCGGTGCTGGTGGCCCTGCTGCTCTTCATTTCTTATGTGCTGATTGGAAATACGGTGCGGCTGAACGTGTTCTCCCGCCGTTTTACCGTACATACGATGAAACTGGTCGGGGCGACCCGCGCATTCATCCGCCGCCCTTTTGTCGGGGCCGGAGTCCTGCAGGGCCTGATTGCCGGCCTGATTGCGCTGGTAGGCATATCCCTGGGGGTTTCCCTGCTGCGGCGTTCTTTCCCTGACCTGGTCGATGTCGTGGTGGGGGATTCGATGCCCGTCGTGGCGGCGATCGTGGTGGCGGCGGGAATCTTCATCTGCGTCACCAGTACCTGGTTCGTCGTGAACCGCTTGATTTCTTTGGACAAAGACGATTTATATTACTGATGGGAAACGATAAGATGGCGATGGGCCCCAAAGGGCTGCGTTTGCTTTTGGCCGGCCTGCTGGTCATGGTGGCCGGTTTTATCCTGATGACGGGCGGAGGCAGTTCCGACCCGCAGGTATTCAATACGGCGATGTTTGATTTCCGCCGCCTGGTCGCGGCGCCCCTGGTCATCCTTGCGGGCATCGTGATCGAGATTGTGGCGATTATGAAAAAGCGCTAGGAGATGGAGTGGTGGCAGGCTTTCTTGCTGGGCATCGTCCAGGGACTTACCGAGTTCCTGCCGGTGAGCAGCAGCGGGCATCTGATGATTGCCCGTGAATTGTTCGGCGTTCAATCCGAAGGCTTTCTGGATTTTACCGTGACCGTTCATTTCGCTACGGTCCTCAGCACGATCGTGGTCTTCCGGAAACCCATCGCCGCGCTTCTGCGCGACCTTTTCCGTTTCCGGCTCAATGACGGTACGGATTATATTTACAAACTCATCCTGTCGATGATTCCGGTCATGGTGGTCGGACTCTTCTTCAAGGATGAGGTGGAGGCCCTCTTCGGGGATTCCCTGCAGACGGTGGCCGTCTGCCTGCTGGTAACGGCCGTCCTGCTGGTCTTTTCCGATTTGCTGGGCGGACGCCTTCCCCTGCGCAGCCAGTACCGTAACGGGATTTCCTGGTGGCAGGCCCTGCTGGTAGGTGTCGGCCAGGCCTGTGCCGTGGCTCCCGGCCTTTCCCGTTCCGGGACGACCATCGCCACCGGACTGATCAGCGGCGTGAAGCGTGAAAATATGGCCCAGTTCTCCTTCCTGATGGTGCTGGTCCCCATTATCGGCGAGCAGCTGCTGGATGTCCTGAAAGGGATGTCCGGCCAGGCGGCAGCGGGCGGTGTCGGCGCAACGGCGCTCCTCTGCGGCTTCGTGGCCGCTTTCCTGTCGGGCCTGCTGGCCTGCCGGCTGATGGTGGAACTGGTCCGTCGCTCGCGTCTCCGCTGGTTCGCGCTCTATTGCGCAGTGGTCGCCGTGCTGATTTTCATTTTTGCCTGAGATGCCGGAGCCGCGTACCCTCCATTATTTTGTCGCTGACGTGCACCTCGGCCTGCGGGGTGCGGACCGCGAAGGCCGCGAGGCGCGCTTCCTGGCCTTCCTCGACGCTATTCCCGCCGAGAAGACGGAGGCGCTCTATATGCTCGGCGACATCTGGGATTTCTGGTACGAATATCACGACGTCATCCCGCGCGAAGGTGCCCGTGTGATCGCCGCCCTGCTGCGCCTGATGGATGCGGGGGTGAAGGTCTTTTTCATTCCCGGGAACCACGATGTCTGGACCTATTCCTTTTTTGAATCGCTCGGTATGCGGCGTCTGGAGCAGCCCGCCCTGGTCCGCATCGGCGACATGGATTTCTGCCTCGGGCACGGAGACGGCCTGGGCGACGTGCCCTTCGGCGACCGCCTGATCGGCTGGATCTTCCACAACCGCGTGCTTCAGGCCCTGTTCAGCTGCCTGCATCCCTGGCTTGCCTTCCGCCTGGGCAACGCCTGGTCGTCGCGCAACCGCCAGACGCACGAAGGCTTCGTGTTCGATGAGGAAAAGATTCCGCTCCGGCATTTTGCCGATGCGTTTGCGCGCGGGCACAAGGTGGATGTGTTCGTGTTCGGGCATTACCACCACCGTCTGGATACCCGTCTTGCGGGCGGGCAGCAACTGGTGATACTCGGGGACTGGCTCGGCGGGGATTCCCCGTACGCACTTTTTGACGGCCGGGAACTCCGCCTTATTTCTTCAGGGGTTTGACCTCGCTTTCCAGACGATCCCGCTCTACGGTATATCTTTGGGGCTTCTCCATGAAAATGGAGGAATAGAACGCGTCCCAGTGCCCTTCTTCCCAAATCTGCACGAGCTGTTCGATCTTGGCATCCTTGCCCTTGGGGTCGTAGCGTGCCTTGAGGTCCTGTGAGAAGAGTTTCGCCACCACCTGCCAGAAGGAGGCGACGAAGCCGTTTTCGTAGGTTTTGATCAGTTCGTAGGGGCTTTTCCCGCATTCGCGGTCGATGAGCCGCATCAGGACGACTCCCTGGCTGATGGTCATGGAGCGGATGTCCTTCTCGAAGAGGCGGAACAACTCCTTTTCCACGTCATCGACATAGCGGCTGCGCTGCGAGCGCTTGGTCACGTCCGCGGCGATGGTGCTGTCTACCTGCCGGATCATTTTCCGGCCGGCAAGGGCATAGGGGTACACGCGGTTGAAGTTATAGACGAGTTTGTAGTCTTTGCGCCAGTCCTTGCCGCCCCTGCGGCCGCGGCGGTTTCTCGGGAAGCACCATACCGGGTCGATGACGTCCATAAATACCGTATCTCCGGGGGCTTCCACCTTATAGTACATCAGGTATCCGCCCTGTACCGGCCACTGCGCGGCAAGGGGGTCGGCGAATGCCGCCAACAGACACAGTATGAGCAAGGCTTTCCGCATCGGTTCAGCGTGTGAAGCGGGTCTCTCCGGCGCCGATGCGCATCTTTCTGCCGTTCAGGATCAGGGTGAAGGGCTTGTCGGTCCGGATGGAAACGCTTCCGTCATCGTCAAGAAGGTCTGCACAGACCGTGCCGAAACGCAGCCTTTTCAGCCCGATCCGCCCTCCGTGCTCCGGAATATCCCAGCGTACCAGCTTCTTTTCCGCATCCACTTCCCGGACGCCGATGAGGTTTTCGATGAACAGAGAGATGGGGCCGAGTGCCGACCAGCCGCAGAAATCCTTCCGGACCAGGCCTCCGACCTTGTCCAGGGCCGGTTTGTCGGCTGACGGGTCGTAGCATTCCCAGATGGTATGGGGTTCGAAATCCTGATAGACCGCGAGCATCTGCCGGAGCAGGTCGGCGGCGGTCCGGTCCGCCAGTTCCTGCTGTCCGGAGGATTCCAGCGCCTTGATGCCCATATAGGCGGTGGGCAGCCAGATGCCGCCGCGCCAGTACTGGCCGCCGTCCGCTACAAAGGCTTTGTCGGCGGCGCTGACGGATTTCCACGGTCTTTCGCCGCCGAGCCGCTCCGGGCTGAGGGCGAAGGCGGCCATCCTGCGGGCGTCCTTCCGGGAGGCTGCACCGGCGAGCACCGGCCAGAAAGAGGCGGGCGTAAGGATGCGGGTAAATGCGTGTCCGTTCTCGAAAAGGTCGTAATAGCAGGCATTCCCCTTGTCCCAGTAATGGCGGTTCAGGAGGCGGCAGAGCCGTCTGTGCTCCCGGCGGAACCGTTTTTCCACATCCTTGTTCCCGACTTCGGCCGCGATTTTGGAGATATACAGGGCGGCGAGGGCCTGCTGTCCGAGGGCATCTACCCAGAGGATGGAGGCTTCATCTTTGCGCGGGGAATTGTCCATCCCGCTCTGGTCTCCGCCCCAGACGAAGCCGATGTCCCGGAACTCCAGTTTGATTTTCTGGTCGGAAAAGGGGAAGCGCGTCCCTTTCTTCAACGAGCGGAAAAAGTCGTAGTAGCGGGGGAGATAGCCCTTCCCGTTGATGAGGCTGTCCAGCCTGGTGCGGTCTCCGGTAAACTTGTAGTATTCCCATTCCACCCAGGGGAAGAACGCCGGATTGTCAGGATGCTGGATGATCTGGGAAGAGGGTGTCCCGTCCAGGATGGGGCCGTAGAAATTGTCCAGCGACTGGATGCCCGGGAAAAGCCCGGGGGCGTATTTGCAGAACAGCGCCATGAATTCCGTATCCCAGATCCAGATGCGTCCGTCCTTTCCGGTCTTGCGGTCGTACCAGGCTTCGTCCATATAGGGACTCTGCACCATGCCGGCCTCTTCCTTGACATGTTCCCAGGCCAGGTCCCAGGCTTTCCAGTACATATCCACATAGCCGGGGCCTTTCTCAAAGACGGGCTCCGGCAGGAGTTGCCTGTCGGGGGTGCCGGGCAGCGCCTTCGCCGCCAGGGCGGATCCCAGCAGAATGACGAGTAGGAAAAGGCGTCTCATGACTACAAAAGTACGCTTTATCCCGGTCTCGTCCAAAAGTATTCAAAGTTTTTTTTAACACTTTGCATAATCGACTGAAATGCAGGGTCTTGACTGAACGGTTTTCCGGTCGAAAAACGGTGATTTTTTTTGAAAAATACTTTGCATTTGCGGATTTTTTACTAAATTTGCAGTCCCAAAAATTGGCGCATTCCGGCTTAACCGCCTGATTGACAGTGATTTGGATTGAATTTTATGTTTTTAAAGTAATACTGCGATGTTACAACCCAAAAGAACCAAATTCAGAAGGGAACAAAAGAACCGCATGAAAGGAATGGCCCAGCGCGGCAATCAGCTCGCGTTCGGCTCCTTCGGTATCAAGACCCTGGAAAATTGTTGGCTTACCGCACAGCAGATTGAGGCCGCCCGTCAGGCGATCTCCCGTTACATGAACCGTGAGGGTCAGATCTGGATCCGCGTCTTCCCTGTGAAGCCCGTCACCAAGAAGCCTCTCGATACCCGTATGGGTAAAGGTAAGGGCGATCCCTACGGATTCGTCGCTCCCATCACGCCCGGCCGCATCCTCTTCGAGGCGGAAGGCGTGTCCCTGGAAATCGCCAAGGAGGCTATGCGTCTCGGCGCCAACAAGCTCCCCGTCGCCACCAAGTTCGTGGTCCGCAGGGATTATGTCGAATAATTAAAGGAGAAAGAAAGAATGAAAGCATCAGAAGCCCGCGAAATGTCCATCCAGGACCTGCGCGACCGTATTGAGGTCGAGAAAAGCAACCTCGACACGATGAAGATCAATCACGCGATTTCTCCGCTGGAAGACACTTCCAAAATCAAAAAGTCCAGAAGGGATATCGCTCTTATGATCACTATCCTTGCTGAAAAAGAAAAACAGAACTAAAAAGCAGAAGTTATGGAAAGAAATCTTCGCAAGGAAAGAATGGGTGTCGTGGTCAGCAACAAGATGGACAAGACCATCGTGGTGGCCATCGAGGCCAAGGAGAAGCACCCTCTGTACGGCAAGTTCGTGAAGAAGACCACCAAGTTCGTCGCTCAGGATGAGAAGAACGAATGCGGTGTAGGTGACACCGTACGCATCATGGAGACCCGTCCTTTGTCCAAGACAAAGAACTGGAGATTAGTTGAAATCGTAGAAAAAGCAAAGTAGCCTTATGATACAGCAGGAAACCCGTTTGCAGGTGGCCGACAACAGCGGCGCGAAGGAAGTCCTTTGCATCCGTGTGTTGGGCGGAACCCACCATCGTTATGCTACCGTGGGCGACATGATTGTCGTCGCGGTCAAGAACGCCCTCCCCGGCGGTGACGCCAAGAAGGGGACGGTGTCGAAAGCAGTCGTGGTACGCACCAAGAAGGAAGTGCGCCGTCCCGACGGATCCTACATCCGCTTCGACGACAACGCCTGTGTCCTTCTCAACAATGCCGGCGAACTCCGCGGAACCCGTATTTTCGGTCCCGTCGCGAGGGAGCTGCGCGAGAACTACATGAAGATTGTTTCACTGGCACCGGAGGTCCTTTAAACTAAAATGTCTATGAAAAAGATACACATCAAGAAAGGTGACACCGTGTATGTGAACGCCGGGAACGACAAGGGCAAGACCGGAAAGGTCCTCTCCGTCATCCCGTCCAAGGACCGCGCCATCGTTGAGGGCGTGAACATGGTCAGCAAGCACACCAAGCCGAACTCCAAGCAGCCTCAGGGCGGCATCGTCAAGCAGGAAGCCGGCATCCACATTTCCAACCTCAATCTTATCGATCCCCAGTCGAACAAGCCTACGCGCGTAGGTTATAAGATGGTGGACGGCAAGAAGGTCCGTTACGCTAAAAAATCCGGTGAGGAGATCAAGTAATTATGGCAAAGACTAAGAAATCAGAAGCAGTTGTGGCGGCGGTTCCGTCCAACTACGTTCCTGCCTTGAAGAAGGTTTATAAGGAGCAGATCGTGGACCAGCTCATGAAGCAGTTCGGTTACACCACGGTCATGCAGGCCCCGAGGCTCGTCAAGATTACCTTGAACGAAGGCGTCGGCAGCGCTACTCAGGACAAGAAGATTGTCGAGGAAGCTGCGGCCGAACTTTCCCTCATCACCGGCCAGAAGGCGATTATCACCGCCTCCAAGAAAGACGTCTCCAACTTCAAGCTGCGCCGCGGCATGCCTATCGGCACCAAGGTGACGCTCCGTGACGTCAAGATGTACGAATTCCTGGAGAGGCTCATCCGTGTGGCCCTTCCCCGTATCCGCGACTTCAACGGCATCGCCGAGAAGATGGACGGACAGGGTAACTTCACCCTCGGTATCAAGGAGCAGATCATCTTCCCTGAAATCGACATCGACAAGAACCCCCGTATCCACGGTCTGGAAATCACGTTCGTGACGACCGCCCGCACCGACGAGGAGTGCCACGCGCTGCTCGCCGCCTTCGGTCTGCCCTTCAAGAAACATAACAAATAAGATACTATGGCTAAAGAATCGATGAAAGCCCGCGAAGTAAAGCGCGCTAAACTGGTTGCGAAGTACGCAGAAAAGAGGAAGGCTCTCAAGGAGGCCGGTGACTGGGCCGCCCTGGACAAACTTCCCAAGAATGCTTCCCCGGTACGCCTTCATAACCGCTGCTCCCTTACGGGACGTCCCAAGGGCTATATGAGGGCCTTCGGCCTGAGCCGTATTCAGTTCCGTGAGATGGCCTCCAACGGCCTTATCCCGGGCGTCAAGAAGGCAAGTTGGTAATTCAAAAAGAGAAACGATATGACTGATCCCATTGCAGATTATCTCACCAGGATCCGCAACGCTTATATGGCGGGCAAGAAGGTCGTCGAGATCCCTTCGTCCAAGATGAAGGAAGGTCTGACCAAGATCCTCTGCGAGAAAGGATACATCCTCAGCTACAAGGTAGTCGAGGGAACTCCTTACAACACCATCAAAATCGCCCTCAAGTACCATCCCCAGACCAAGATGGCGGCCATCAAGAAGATTGAAAGGGTCTCCACTCCGGGTCTCCGCCGGTACACCGACGTGAAGGATATGCCCCGCGTCCTGAACGGACTCGGCATCGCCGTCATCTCCACGTCCAAGGGCCTCGTTACCGACAAGGAAGCCAGGGAAATGGGCGTCGGCGGCGAAGTGATTTGTTACGTATATTAATTTAAATCATTTTATTGAATGTCACGAATTGGTAAATTGCCTGTAAGCCTTCCGTCCGGTGTCAGCGTTTCGCTCGAGGCCGGCAACGTGGTGAAGGTTAAAGGACCTCTCGGTGAAATGTGCCAGAAAGTCGATCCCGACATCAAGGTCACCGTTGAGGACAATCAGATCAAGTTCGAGCGCCCGACCGACCTCCCGCGCCACCGTTCTATGCACGGTCTCTACCGTGCCCTGGTGCACAACATGGTCGTCGGTGTGTCCGAAGGTTTCACTACCCGTCAGGAACTGGTCGGTGTTGGGTTCCGTGTAGCTCAGCAGGGCCAGCTTCTTATTTTCTCCCTCGGATTCTCCCACGACATCCACTTCCTCCTTCCCAAGGAGGTCAGTGCCGATGTCCCCCAGGTCAAGAAGGGCGAGAACCCCGTTCTCGTGCTCAAGAGCTGCGACAAGCAGCTGGTCGGCCAGGTAGCGGCCAAGATCCGTTCCTTCCGTAAGCCTGAACCTTATAAGGGCAAGGGTATCAAGTTCGTCGGTGAGCAGCTCCGCCGCAAGGCCGGTAAGACCGCAGCCGCTAAATAATTAGGAGGATACAATTATGGCACTTTCAAGAATAGAAAGAAGAAAAAGGATTCACTACCGTATCCGCAAGCATGTGAACGGAACGGCCGAGCGTCCCCGCATGGTCGTCTTCCGCAGCAACAAGCAGATCTATGTCCAGGTGATTGACGACGTGCAGGGCAAGACCCTCGCCGCCGCTTCCTCCCTGGAGAAAGAGCTCGCCGCCGCCTGCAAAGGCAAGACCGGTATCGAGGCTGCCGCGATCGTCGGCAAGGCCATCGCCGAGCGCGCCCTTGCCAAGGGGATTACCACCATTTCCTTTGACCGTGGAGGTTACCTCTTCCACGGCCGGGTCAAGAGTTTGGCAGACGCAGCCCGCGAAGGCGGTCTCGTATTCTAACAGAAACGACTATGGCAAATACGAATGTAAAAAGAGTAAAGACCTCTGACCTTGAGCTCAAGGACAGGCTGGTCGCCATCCAGAGGGTTACCAAGGTGACCAAGGGTGGTCGTCACTTCCGCTTTGCGGCCATTGTTGTCGTGGGCGACGAAAACGGTGTCGTCGGTTACGGCCTGGGCAAGGCCAACGAGGTTACCGCTGCGATTGCAAAGGGTGTCGAGGACGCGAAGAAGAATCTCGTCAAGATTCCCATCATCAACTCCACCATCCCGCACGAGCAGGAGTCCAAGTTCGGCGGTTCCCGCGTGTTCATGAAGCCCGCGGCCCCCGGTACCGGTGTCAAGGCCGGTGGTGCTATGCGTGCCGTGTTCGAGTCCGCGGGTGTGCAGAACGTTCTGGCGAAGTCCAAGGGTTCTTCCAACCCTCACAACCTCGTCAAGGCGACCGTCACCGCGCTCACCGAAATGCGTGACGCGTACACCGTCGCCGGTCTGCGCGGAGTCCCTATGTCCAAGGTATTCAACGGATAGGAGGAAGCGTTATGGCAAAGTACAGAATTACCCAGATCGTCAGCAGCAACGGCGAAACCAAGCGCCAGAAGGACAACCTTCGTTGCCTCGGCGTGCGCCGCATGCATCAGACCGTAGAGGTCGAGAAGACCCCCGTCTCCACCGGTATGGTGGCGAAGGTGGCCCACCTCTGCAAAGTTGAAGAAATTGATTAAGGAGGGTCCAACGATGAAACTTGAAAATTTGACTCCCGCTAAAGGTTCGACCAAATCCGTCAAGCGCGTAGGTCGCGGCCAGGGCTCCGGTAAGGGCGGCACCGCCACCCGCGGAACCAAGGGTGCGCAGGCGCGTGCCGGTTACGAACACAAGATTGGATTCGAAGGTGGCCAGATGCCGATTCAGAGGCGTCTTCCCAAGTTCGGATTCAAAAACCCCAACCGCGTGGAATATCAGGCCGTCAACCTGAGCTCCATCCAGGCCATCGCCGAGAAGAACGGTGCAGCTACCGTGAATCCCGATGATTTCAAGGCTGCCGGACTGGCCGCCAAGACCGACCTGGTCAAGGTGCTCGGCAACGGCGAGATCAGCCTGGCCGTCGAGGTGGTCGCCAACGCGTTCTCCAAGAGCGCCATCGCGAAAATCGAGGCAGCAGGTGGAAAGGCTACCGTAATCTAAGTAAAGTATGAAGTTCGTAGAGACTATCAAGAACATCTTCAAGATTGAAGAACTCCGTAAGCGGATCGTCTACACGTTGCTGCTGGTCCTGGTTTACCGTTTCGGCTGCTTCGTGGTGCTTCCCGGCATCGACGCTTCCATGCTCGCGGGGCTCCAGGGGAGCACGCAGGAAGGCCTTGTCGGCCTCCTGAACATGTTCTCCGGAGGTGCCTTCGGCAACGCTTCGATCTTTGCGCTGGGAGTGATGCCCTACATTTCGGCATCCATCGTCATCCAGCTGCTGGGTGTTTTCGTCCCTTATTTCCGCAAACTCCAGATGGAGGGCGAAAGCGGACGCAAGAAGATGAATCAGCTGACGCGTTATCTGACCATCCTGATCATCTGCATCCAGGCTCCCGCGTACCTTACTTCCATTCACTCCCAGATTCCCGGCGAGGCCTTCGTGGCCGTACGCAGGCTGGGTTGGAGCAGTTTTGTCTTCAACCTCGTCTCCACGGTTATCCTGATGGCCGGTTCGATGTTCGTGATGTGGCTCGGTGAGCGTATCACCGACCGCGGTATCGGCAACGGTATCTCCCTGATCATCATGATCGGTATCGTCGCGCGTCTGCCCTATGCCCTCGCAGCCGAAATCGGCGAGAAGGTGGCTGCCACCAACGGCGGTTTCCTCCTGCTGATTGTCGAGTTCCTGATCTGGTTCTTCGTCATCATCGCTGCGATCGCGCTCGTGCAGGCTGTCCGCAAGGTGCCTGTGCAGTATGCCAAGCGGGTGATCGGCAACCGCCAGTACGGTGGTGTCCGCCAGTACATCCCCCTCAAGGTCAATGCTGCCGGCGTTATGCCTATCATCTTCGCCCAGGCCCTGATGCTCTTCCCCATCCTGTTCTCGCAGTGGGATTCCACGCGCGGACTGGCTGCGACCCTGAGCAACTACACGGGTTTCTGGTATAACTTCATTTTCGCACTGCTCGTCATTGTGTTTACCTATTTCTATACTGCGGTCACCGTGAACCCCACGATGATGGCGGAGAATATCAAGCAGAATGGCGGGTTCATCCCCGGAGTAAAGCCCGGCAAGAAGACCGCGGAGAAGCTCGACTCCATCATGTCGAGAATCACCCTCCCCGGTGCCGTCTTCCTGGCCATGATTTCCATACTTCCGGCATTTGCGATGATTTTCGGAATCAACAACCAGTTCGCGAGCTTCTACGGCGGTACGTCGCTGCTGATTCTCGTGGGTGTCGTCCTGGATACGCTGCAGCAGATTGACAGCTACCTCCTGGTGCGCCACTACGACGGTCTGATGAAGACCGGTCGTCTGGTCGGACGTTCCGGTATGTAATTCCTAGCAAGACAAAGTAGGATGATTAAGCCCAAGACCGAAGAAGAGATCGCGCTGCTCAGGGAAAATGCACTCATCGTCTCCAAGACGCTGGGTGAAGTCGGCAAGGCAGTAGCCCCCGGTGTAACGACCGCGGAGCTCTGCAAGCTTGCCGACACCTGCATCCGTGATCACGGGGCCATTCCCAGCTTCCTCGGTTTCGAAGGCTTCCCCGCAGCCATTTGCGCGTCGGTGAACGATGTGGTGGTCCACGGTTTCCCGTCGGACTACGTGCTCCAGGAGGGCGACATCGTCACCACCGACATCGGCACGCTCTACAAGGGGTATAACGGCGATTCCGCGTACACCTTCCCCGTCGGGGAGGTGGACGCGAAAACGCAGAAACTCCTCGACGTGACGAAGGCGTCCCTGTACAAGGGCATCGAAGCGGCTGTTGCGGGTGCTCGCGTCGGCGATATCGGATACGCGGTGCAATCGTACGTCGAATCATTCGGTTTTTCCGTGGTCCGCGAACTCGAAGGCCACGGCATCGGCCGGGAGATGCATGAGAATCCGGGCGTGCCCAACTACGGGCGCCGGGGTCATGGTCCGAGGCTGATGGACGGAATGGTCATTTGTATCGAACCCATGGTCAATGCCGGGGGACGGGGTGTGTACCTTGATAAGAATCAATGGGCCGTCCATACCGCTGACCGCAGCAATTCGGCACATTTCGAACTGACGGTTGTTGTCCGTAAGGGCCACGCGGAGCAGTTGTCCACTTTCGATTTTATAGAGAAGGATGGCAAGATTAAATTTTAAAGTGTTATTTCTATGTCCAAACAAGTAGCGATAGAACAAGACGGAAAGGTGATCGAGACCCTTCCTAACGCTATGTTCAAG
The DNA here is from genome assembly GCA_016282145.1 of Bacteroidales bacterium. Lineage (GTDB taxonomy): Bacteria > Bacteroidota > Bacteroidia > Bacteroidales > UBA932 > Cryptobacteroides. The sequence continues at coordinate 22,246 of JAEEJZ010000041.1, forward strand.
GTGGAACTCGAAAACGGTCACGTCCTGCTCTGCAACATCTCCGGAAAGATGCGGATGCACTTCATCCACATCCTCCTCGGAGACAAAGTGCGGGTGGAAATTTCACCTTATGATTTGACCAAAGGCAGAATATCTTTCAGATACAAATAAAAATTATCGATATGAAAGTCAAAACATCCATCAAGAAGCGCAGCGAAGATTGCAAAATCGTCAGACGCAAAGGCCGCCTGTACGTAATCTGCAAGAAGAACCCCAAGTTCAAGATGCGCCAGGGTTAATTTTAAGTAACAAATTAAGTTAGTATAATTATGGCAAGAATAGCCGGTGTTGATTTACCCAACAACAAAAGAGGAGAGATAGGCCTGACCTATATCTTCGGTATCGGACGCAGCTCCGCCAAAAAGATCCTCGAAGAGTGCGGAATCGACGAAAGCATCAAGGTCGGGGACTGGAACGACGAGCAGATTGCGAAGATCCGTGCCAAAATCAATGAGGAGTACAAGATCGAAGGTGAACTTCGTTCCTCCGTCCAGATGGACATCAAGCGCTTGATGGACATCGGTTGCTACCGTGGCATCCGCCACCGTGCGGGCCTTCCCGTTCGCGGCCAGAGCACCAAGAACAATGCCCGTACCCGTAAGGGAAAGAAGAAGACCGTTGCCAACAAGAAGAAAGCGACCAAGTAAAAATTGATGAATTATGGCAAAGAAAACTACAACATCCAAGAGGGTTGTCAAGGTTGAAGCTTATGGCGAGGCCCATATTTCATCGACCTTCAACAACGTCATCGTTTCGCTCACCAACGCCCAGGGCCAGGTCATCAGCTGGGGCTCCGCAGGCAAGTGCGGTTTCCGCGGTTCCAAGAAGAACACGCCCTATGCCGCCCAGATGGCTGCAGAAGACGCCTCCAAGACCGCTTATGATGCCGGTCTGCGCAGGGTGAAGTGCTATGTGAAGGGTCCCGGCTCCGGTCGTGAGTCCGCTATCCGTACCATCAACAACGCGGGTATCATCGTGACTGAGATCGTGGACGTCACCCCGATGCCCCACAATGGTTGCAGACCGAAAGGCCGTCGTAAAGTTTAACCTTAAAAAGAAGTTACCATGGCAAGATATACCGGTCCGAGTACCAAAATCGCCCGTAAGTTCGGTGAACCCATTTTCGGTTCCGACAAATATTTTGAGAAGAGAAACTTCCCTCCGGGACAGCATGGCCTGGCTTCCAAGCGCAAGAAGCAGAAGGAGTATGGCGTGCAGCTGAAGGAGAAGCAGAAAGTGAAGTATATGTACGGTGTGCTCGAGCGTCAGTTCCACAACACCTACGACAAGGCTTCCCGTATGGCCGGCCAGAAGGGAGAGAACCTCATCCTCCTGCTCGAGTCCCGTCTGGACAACGTCGTGTACCGTATGGGCATCGCTCCCACCCGTGCCGCGGCGCGTCAGCTCGTCTCCCATCATCACATCACCCTGAACGGCAATGTCTGCAGCATCCCTTCCACCATCGTGAAGGCGGGTGACAGCGTCGCCGTCCGTGAGCGTTCCAAGAGCCTGGAGGTTATCCAGAAGAGTGTGGCGTCGGTCAACAAGTATTCCTGGCTCGAATTCGACACCAAGACCCTCGTCGGCAAGTTCCTCAACCTGCCTACCCGTGCCGAAGTTCCCGAGAGCATCAATGAGCAGTTGATCGTTGACCTCTACTCCAAGTAACCTTAAAGACCAAAACATCATGGCAATCTTAGCATTTCAGAAACCGGACAAGGTCATTATGCTCGAGAGCACGGAGACCGTCGGAAGTTTCGAGTTCAGGCCCCTGGAGCCCGGCTACGGGCAGACCATCGGCAATGCGCTCCGCCGTATCCTTCTGGCCTCCCTGGAGGGGTTTGCCATCAGCCAGATCCGCATCTCCGGTGTCGATCAGGAATTTGCAACCATCCCCGGCGTTATCGAGGGGATGCAGGATATCATCCTGAACCTCAAGCAGGTGCGTTTCCGCAGAATGATTGACACGGTGGATACTGAGACGGCGAATATCGTCATCAGCGGCAAGCAGGAGTTTACCGCCGAGGATATTTCCAAGGCCCTCTCTTCCTTCAAGGTGCTCAATCCCCAGCAGCACATCTGCTCGCTGGAGCCTTCGGTCAAACTGGAAATCGTCCTGACCATCACCAAGGGTCGCGGCTTTGTTCCCGCCGAAGAACTCCGTGACGAGAATACCCCCATCGGGACTATTCCCGTCGATGCCATCTATACCCCTATCCGCAAGGTCAACTGGAGTGTGGACAACTGGCGTGTCGAGCAGAAGACGGACTACGAGAAACTCAACCTCGAGATTGTGACCGACGGGTCCATTTCTCCCGATGAGGCGCTCCAGGAAGCGGCGAACATCCTGATCTCCCACTTCAAGCTCTTCACCGACAGCAAGAAGGTCCCCATCGACAAGGAAGCGGATTCCGACACCAAGAAACTGGATGAGGAAGCGCTCCGTATGCGTCACCTCCTGCTGACCAAGCTTTCCGACATGGGGCTTTCGGTGCGCGCTTTCAACTGCCTCAAGGCGGCTGATATCGACACCTTCGCCGACCTCGTCTCCTATTCCCGCTCCGAACTGATGAAGTTCCGCAACTTCGGAAGGAAGTCCCTGAGCGAGATCGATGAACTGGTCGAGAAGATGAAGCTCACCTTCGGGATGGATGTCACCAAGTACAATATTGAACCCAAGAAAAAGATCTAAAGATGAGACACAATAAAGCGATTAATCATCTCGGACGGCAGAGCGGTCACCGCAAGGCGCTGCTCGCGAACATGGCCTCTTCCCTGATTCTGGGCAAGCGTATCGAGACCACCGTCGCCAAGGCGAAGGCCCTCAAGCCTTATGTGGAACCCCTGATCACCAAGTCCAAGGAAGATACCACCCATTCGCGCCGCGTCGTGTTCAGCTACCTCAAGAACAAGTACGCCGTGACCGAGCTCTTCCGTAACGTGGCCCCCAAGGTCGCTGACCGTCCCGGTGGATACTGCCGTATCCTGCACGTCGGTTTCCGTCAGGGTGATGCCGCCGAAATGGCCATTATCGAACTGGTTGATTTCTTCGAGCCCGCCGCGAAGAAGGAGGTCAAGAAGACCACCCGCCGCAGCCGCGCCAAGAAGGCCGAGGCCCCTGTAGCTGAGGCTCCTGCAGCTGAAGCGCCCGTCGAGGCCCCTGCAGCCGAGGCTCCCGCCGCGGAAGAACCCAAAGCTGAATAAATCAAGCGTGGATAAAAATTAGCGTCCGTTTTCAAGCGGACGCTTTTTTTTGTATCTTTGGACCTGATAAAAGGAGTTTATCATGAAACATTTCTCTCTCCCCAAGAACGGAGGCCTCAAGGTCGAGGCGATTCCCCAGGATATCCTTCACAGTTTTGACAAGATTTACACCGAGGTCCGGACGGACGCTTACGCGGCCAGCCGCGAGATTGCGGATTTCATCGTTGCCAACATCAAGGAGTTTGAATCCTCGTCCCCGTCCCGCCCCTTTAAGCTGGGCCTTTCGACGGGTTCTTCCCCGATATCGCTTTATGAAGAATTGTGCGCCCGGTTCGCGGCGGGAGAGGTTTCTTTCCGAAATGTGGAAGTCATCTCCATCGATGAATATTACCCGATTGCCCCCGATGCACACCAGAGCCGGAACCGGAAGATTCACGAGGTGTTCCTCAACAATGTGGATGTGCTTCCTGAAAACATCCATATTCCCGACGGCAGCATCCCCCAGGAGAAACTGCACCGCTATTGCGCCGATTTTGACAAGATTGCCACCGGCATGGACCTGCTGGTCATCGGCGTAGGGGACAAAGGACAGATTGGCTTCAACGAAGCCGGTTCTTCCGAATTCAGCCGCACACGCACGCTTACGCTGCCCTATAACTCCCGCAAGCGGCAGGCCCGCAATTTCAACGGCAATATCGCCGATACTCCGAAGGCGGCCATCACCCTGGGCGTTGCCACGATGAAGAGTGCCAAGACGGTCGCCTTGATGGCCTGGGGCGAAGATAAGGCGGAGGCCGTTTATCACATCGTGGAACAGGAGTGCAGTGCTGAATATCCTGCTTCCTATTTTCAGCATCACGACAGGGTGCGGCTCTTCGTGGATGAGCCTGCCGGAGAACTGCTGACCCGCTGCGTGGCACCCTGGCTCATCGGTCCTTGCGAGTGGACTCCGAAATTCCGTCGGAAAGCCGTTGTCTGGCTCTGTCAGAAACTCGGTAAACCGATTCTCAAACTGACCCAGCAGGACTATCTGCAGAATTCACTGGACGAACTCCTGGATGTATATGGCAGTTACGACAAAGTCAATATAGACACCTTCAACGAACTTCAGCATACCATCACCGGCTGGCCGGGAGGAAAGCCCGGATGCAATGACACTACCCGGCCCGTCGCTTCGACGCCTTATCCCAAGAAGGTGCTTATTTTCTCGCCCCATCCCGACGATGACGTCATCTCCATGGGCGGCACCTTTATCCGGCTGGCACACCAGGGGCACGACGTGCACGTGGCCTACGAAACCTCTGGGGATGTGGCCGTGCACGACGACGTCGTGATCCAACTGATGGACGCCGCTGCCCAGCTGGGCTTCGGAAACCGTGTGGAGGAAGTGAAGAAACTGATTGCGTCCAAGCGGCCCGGTGCGCCCGAGCCCGTGGAACTCCTGGCCATCAAGGCGGGTATCCGCCGTTCCGAGGCGAGGGGAGCGGACCGCTCCTTCGGCCTCAATGACGAGACGAACGTCCATTTCCTCAACCTGCCCTTCTATGAATCCGGCGGCATCTCCAAGAAGCCGCGTACCCAGGTGGACGTGGACATCATCAAAGAGTTGATGAAACGCCTGCAGCCGGACCAGATCTATATGGCCGGCGACCTGGCGGACCCGCACGGGACGCACCGCGTCTGTACGGAGGCGGCGCTCGAGGCCTTGGACCAACTCCGTGAGGAAGGTGCCTCCTGGGCGAAGCGCTGCACCGTCTGGCTCTACCGGGGTGCCTGGATGGAATGGGACCTGGGCAGCGTGGACATGGCTGTCCCGTTGAGCCCGGACGAGGTCGTGGAGAAACGCCACGCCATCTACCATCACCTTTCCCAGAAAGACATCGTCCCCTTCCCCGGCGACGACCCGCGCGAGTTCTGGCAGCGGGCCGAGGAAAGGACGCAGAATACCGCCCGGCTGTACAACGAGGTCGGCATGGCGGAATATCAGGCAATGGAAGTATTCCTTAAACTTTATTAAACATACTATGAAAGTTATTATTCGTGACGACAGCAAGACCGCATCCGTATGGGCGGCCCGTTACATTGCAGACCGTATCAACGAGAAAGCGGCGAGCAACCCCGGCGAACCTTTTGTCATCGGTCTCTGTACCGGTTCCACCCCCATCGAGACTTATGCGGAACTGATCCGGCTTGTCAAGGCGGGAAAGGTCAGTTTCAAGAACGTGGTCTCCTTCAACATGGACGAATATGTGGGACTTCCTGAAAGCCACCCCGAGAGTTACCATTCCTTCATGCACAAATATCTCTTCGACCAGATCGACGAGCCTGCACAGAATATCCACATTCTCAACGGCAACGCCCCCGACCTGGACAAGGAATGTGCCGATTACGAGAAGGCTATCGCCGCAGCCGGCGGTTTCGACTTCTTCCTCGGCGGTATCGGTGAAGACGGGCATATCGCCTTTAACGAGCCCTTCTCCCCGCTCAACTCCCGCACCCGCGTCATGACCCTGACCGAGGACACCCGCATCGTCAACTCCCGCTTCTTCGACGGAGATATGAACCAGGTTCCCAAGCAGGCGCTTTCCGTAGGTGTCGCCACCGTTACGGACGCCAAGGAAGTGATGATCCTGGCTTTCGGCCCCAAGAAGGCCCGTGCCATCCGCGACGCCGTTGAAGGCCCGCTCAGCCACTACTGCACCGTATCCGCCCTCCAGAATCACCAGCAGGGGATCATCGTCTGCGACGAGGCGGCTGTCGGCGAGTTGAAGTTGAACAGCTACAAATACTTCAAGGCGGTCGAGGCCGCGGAAAACCGGTAAAAATTGCGTATATTTGTACCCTGTATGAACAGGATACTGGCAATCATCATTATGCTGCTGCTTTCTTTCGCCCTTCGGGCGCAGGAAAAGCAGCAGCTTTATAACTTGAATTTCAATACCTGGTCCCGGAGCGGCGTTACCTGGAATCCCTATCCCAAGGATGCGACGCCTTCCCAGCGGACCTGGGATACCGCCAACCGGGCACTCAAAATACTCGGGCTCAACTCCGTGATGCCGGAAGAAGAGCACGTGGCGGTGAAAGGCGGCAAGGCCGTCAAACTGGTCAGCCGCAAGGTCTTCGGCATCTTTGTTTCCGGCAGCCTGTTTACAGGCAGCTTTGAGGGCGTGGTCGGGACTTCCGGTGCCAAGATGAAGTTCGGCGTTCCTTTCAAGGGACGTCCCAAGAGCCTTTCCGGTTATGCCCACTATATTCCCGGTAAGGTGAATTTTGCCAAGGCCCCGTACCTGGCGATGAAGGATAAGACCGATATCGGCAAGGTGGATGTCTCGCTGACCGCGTGGCCGGAGCCCCGGCTTTACGATACGACCAAGGATAATTTTGAGCTGGATGGTGACCCGAGCGTCATCGCCAGCGACATCCTGTATTTCAAGACGGCGACGGACGGTTATGTCCGCTTCGAGATTCCCATCCACTACAAGGATGACCGTACGCCCTCCTTCATTATCCTTACCGCATCGGCCAGTGCTTACGGCGCCTATTTCACAGGTTCGACGGACAGCGTCCTTTATATCGACGACCTGCGGCTCAATTACTAAGGCATGAAAATTCTTTTTGTTCTCAATAATATGTACCTCCGGGGGAACGGCCTCTGTGCCTCAGCCCAACGGACGATCGATTTCCTGAAAAAAGCCGGACAGGACGTGAAGTTGCTTTCCGGAAAGAACGACGATCCGAACGGCCCCCAGCCTGATTTTGTCCTGGAGAAGGAATTCCATATCTATCCCTTTGACGGGCTCATCCACTCCCAGGGTTACAAGTTCTCCAAGAATGACAACCGTGTCTTCGAGGAGGCGCTTCGCTGGGCGGATGTGGTACATCTGGAAGAGCCTTTCCACGTGCAGTGGAAGGTGGCGAAGATTGCAAAGAAGATGGGGGTTCCCTGTACGGGTACCTATCATCTGCATCCCGAGAACATTTTCTGCAATCTCGGTATGGCGGGCTGGAAGGGGCTGAACAACACCACCCTGAAAATCGCCCGGGATCTGGTTTTCAATCACTGTACGGACATCCAGTGCCCCACGCGCAATGTGCTGGAGCGGCTGGAGAAGTTCAATTTCACGGCCCGGTTGCACCTGATTCCCAACGGACTCGTTCCCGCCCCGCTCATGCGCCAGCGGGATGCCGTCAGGGATCCGGAAAAGCCCTGGATGGTCACCTGCATCGGCCGCCTCTCGAATGAGAAGGACCAGTTTACCCTGCTCAAGTCCATGCGCTACTGCCGCCACGCTAAGCAGATCCAACTCTATTTTGCCGGCCGCGGCCCCGAAGAGAAGGCTATCAGGGCTCTGGCGGACAAGGTCTATAATGAAGGTACGCTGGCGTATCGTCCGATTTTCGCTTTCCATACCCTCGCGGAACTGACGGAACTGGCGGCCAAGTCCGACCTGTACATCCATTGCGCCAACGTGGAGGTGGAAGGCCTTTCCGCGCTGGAGGCGATGCAGCAGGCCGTGGTGCCCATCATCGCCGAGGCGCCGCTGTCCGCCACGTCCCAGTTCGCCCTGGATTCCCGCAGCCTTTTCCCCGCCGGAGACCCCAAAGCGCTGGCCGAGCGCATCGACTGGTGGCTGGACCACCCGGAAGAACTGGAGGCCATGCGCTGGAAGTACGCGGAATCCGTTGAGCAGTACAAGATTGACAAATCCATCGCCGCCCTCATCGAGATGTTCCACCAGGCCTGCGGGGCGTAGCCTTACTTAAATCCTGCCACAACCCACAAAATATTGGGCGTCTGGCAGAATATAGTTATTATTATGGTTGGGCGCAAACAGGGAATTGACCTTCCCTGAGAATGGTTGACACTTTTGGGGTGGTTAAACTAAGATTGTTTACACATTCACTGGACCGGTTTACATCGGAGGGTCCATTCCCCTAAAGTGGTTGTCAAACGTACTGTTTCCGTTGACATTATACTGGAAGACAAGAATCTTCCTTTTTTTATTGGTGGTTGCCGATCGTACGGCCGTCAACCACCATAGTTTTTCCAGCAGCGCTGCTGCTCACCGTGTTGACTATGAGCTTGTTCTGGCGTCTGCCAGCCAATACTCATATGTGGCCTCTGTGTGTTGTAAAAGTATATAATGCGGGTAAGTTCCAACTTACAGTCCGCCCATGTAGGAATGGCCATCTTGTAGAGCCATTCGCTCTTGAGGATACCATTGGCACGCTCTGCAATGGCATTTTCCAGCGGATCCCCGCTCTGGGTCATGCTGATATTTATGCCGTGGCTCTTGAGCTCGGACACATATGCATCGCTGCAATACTGGCAACCGCGGTCTGAGTGATGGATAAGGCCGTGAGCCGTCTCTTCATCAATGATGGATAAAGCCATTCTCAGGGCCTCAAGGGGGTATATCGTCTCAAGATTGAGCCCCCGACATCCCCTATTATGGGTAGACGATTTTTGCATTCTTTGAAAAAATGCTTCTATGCTTTGTGGCTTTTTAATACCTACCTTTGCCAAGGGACAATAATAACCTATATTTAATAACAGAGCATTTTTCTATGAAAAGAGTAATTGGAATAGGCGAAACAGTCTTTGATATCATTTTCAAGAACAATCAACCTCAGGCGGCTGTCCCTGGTGGCTCAACTTTCAATTCTATGATTTCGCTGGGAAGAACGGTAGCTAAAAATGCGAAGGCTGAAGTTCTTATGGTATCAGAAACCGGGAGTGATCAAGTCGGTGATATTATCGCGTCCTTTATGGAAGATAACGGAGTAATTGCAAAAGCAGTAACTCGGGCTCCTGGCACTCAATCACAGATATCACTTGCTTTCCTTGATGATAATAATGATGCTCATTACGAATTTTACAAAGGTTGTAATCAATCAGGTCTGAACGTATCCCAAGTCGAAAACGTTGACATTGAGAGAAACGATATTGTGTTGTTCGGTTCATTCTTCGCAATAAACCCGGATATCCGGGATTTCACTCGTACTTTGCTTATGAAGGCAAGGTCAGCAGGAGCAATTATCTATTATGATATAAACTTCCGCAAGAATTATAGGAAAGACTTGCCCGATCTGATAAATAATATTGAAGAGAACTGTAGGTTAAGCGACTTTGTCAGAGGTTCGGTTGATGACTTTGATTGTTTGTTTGACAACACTAACCCAGAAAACATATATAAGGAAAAAATTAAGGAACTTTGTCCCAATCTCATTGTGACCAGAGGGGACAAGTCTACGGAATACTTCAGGGCAGATGGCCGACACTTTTCTTTCCTGGTAGAACCCATACAAACTGTTTCAACAATTGGTGCGGGAGATAATTTCAACGCAGGATTTATCTATGGTTTGCTTGATGCTGACATTCGCCGCGAAGAGTGTCATTGCCTTGATGAAACCATTCTTGCCAGGAGCATAAGCATGGCTTGCAGATTCTCTTCAAATGTGTGCCGCAGTTTCAATAATTACGTTGACGATGATTTCAAGCCGTAAGACCGTTGTACGTAAGCGATATGAGGATGCATAAGGCTATTATACATATACTTTTACTTATTCCTGTTTTGTTCCCCCTGCCTGGATGTAACAGGCCGGAGCATTATGTGATTGGTTTTTCTCAAAGTCTTGATGATGAATGGCGCTTCCGCATGAATGAAGAGATGCGCCAGGAGGCATTGCTCTATGATAACATTGAACTAAGAATAGCCGAATCCAATAATGACCTGCAAAAGCAGATTTCTGATGTTGAACAATTTGTTGAACAGAAAGTTGATGTTCTCATAGTCTCTCCAATGGAGTCGACAAAATTGATACCATCAATTGAGAAGGCGTATGAATTGGGTATTCCGGTGATCCTGGTAGATCGAAAGGTCGATTCGGATAAGTATACTGCATTTATCGGTGCTGATAACTACAATATTGGAAAATCCGTTGGATTGTATATTTGCAGACACTTCCCAATGGGGGCCAATGTGGTTGAAATATCGGGAGCCTTTGATTCCTCCCCGGCAGAAGAAAGGCATAATGGCTTTGTGGACGGAATCAAGGATACACCTTGGATCCATTTGATTGAGACATCAGAAGCCGACTGGTTTAGCGAAAAAGCTTACGATTGCATGATTGACATTCTTAGAACGTTCAAGAATGTTGATGTCGTATATGCCCATAATGATTTAATGGCAAAAGGTGCATATCTCGCAGCTCGATCCATCAATATGGAGAAACAAATTTCTTTCATCGGAATCGATGCTCTTGACGGCCCGGATGGAGGGTCTACTTTTGTCCAGAACGGGGTGTTGATGGCATCCTTCATCTATCCTTCAGGAGGTGGGAAAGCTATACAGGTAGCAATGGACATATTGTCCGGCAAACAGGTTCAGAAGATCAATCTTCTTCCCACTTCAGTGGTAGATAGTACGAATATTCAGTTGATGGCACTTCATAACACCTATGTCAGTGCCCAGAGAAATATCGTCAACAATCTTGGCGATAAAGTTGGTGAGATGACCGAACAATACACACAACAACAATCAGCACTTCATCTTACCATTGTCTCTTTGATTGGCTCAATTCTCATTCTTGCAATTTTCATCGTTCTTTATAAGCAGCGTAACCTTATCAATCGGAGACTGAAAACGCAGAATGATACAATCTTAAAGCAAAATGAACTGCTGGAGAGAAAACTGGATGAATTCATAGCAGCGATTAAAGACGAACAGAAAGAACGCTTAGATAGCGGCTTCTTGGCCGAATTTGACCAAATTATCTCCGAACAAATGAGTGATCCGGCGTTGTCAGTGGACAGCATAAGTCGAACTATGGGCTTGAGCCGTGCAGGTTTGTATCGCAAATTGAAGGAAAGCGCAGGGGCTACACCTAACGATTATATTCGCTCAAGGAGGCTGGAATTGGCTCGTCGTATGTTATTGACAAGCGACTTGAGCATTAGTGAAATATGCTACAGAACGGGTTTTAATACACCGTCATATTTTGCAAAATGCTTCAAGGATGAGTTCGGATCATTACCAAGTGAGTATCTGGAAATGACTAAACCCCAAAGTGATCAATGAATAAAACTAAATCTATCATAGCGGTGATGCTGGCTTTTTTCACGATGGGCTTCGTGGATATGATAGGCATTAGCTCCAATTATGTTCAGCAGGATTTTGGCCTTACTGATTCTCAGGCCGGCCTGATGCCTTCTCTGCTTTTCTTTTGGTTCCTGGTTTTTTCTGTTCCGACAGGAATGCTGATGAAGCGTATCGGTAAGAAGAAGACAGTGATATTGAGCATAGTAGTGACTGCTATCTCGCTTATTATTCCGGTATTTGCATCCTCTTTTCCACTAATGCTTGTGGCATTCAGTTTCCTTGGTATCGGAAATGCGATTATGCAGACATCGCTTAATCCATTGGTTTCTTGCATAGTAGAGACGGGCAAACTTGCATCAACGCTCACTTTCGGACAGTTTGTGAAGGCAATTGCTTCATTTATTGCTCCATATATTGCCATGTGGGGCGCTACTGCCGTAATCCCTTCATTCGGCCTTGGCTGGAAAGTCTTATTCCCTATTTTTACAGTCGTAATCCTTATTACATTGTTCGTTCTGGGGACGACTCAAATTGATGAGGAGGGTTTTAATGAGGGCACAACATCCATTTCCGAGTGTTTCAAGATGTTGGGGGATCCCTTCATCCTATTTTGCTTCTTATGTATTATTTGCCATGTCGGTGTTGACGTGGGTACAAATACATATGCGCCGAAAATCCTTATAGCACGCCTTGGCCGCACCCTTGATGAAGCTGCGTTTGCAACCTCCTTGTATTTTATTTTCCGCACAATTGGATGCTTCTCAGGTAGCTTTATTCTTCGGAAGATATCTCCAAAGGCATTCTTCACTATCTCTGCGTTGGTGATGGTAGCCTCGATGGTCATACTATTCACAGCACAGACCCCGGCGCTCATTTACATTGGCATTGCTATGGTCGGATACGGTAATTCAAATATATTCCCCATTTGCTTTAGCCAAGCCATTACTCATAACCGGGACAGGGAACCGGAAATCTCGGGCCTGATGATAATGGGATTGTTCGGTGGAACGATTTTCCCGTTCGCGATGGGGCTCGCTTCTGATGCAGCGGGCATTATAGGAGCTCTTCTTGTCTTGAGTATTGGAACTTGCTACATTCTGTTCATGTCTTCAAAAATCAAAAAGGCTATATGAAAAGAAGTTCCTTGTTAATTATTTTTATCGTATTGATGTCAATACCGGTGGGAGCGCAGTATAATCCACATCCTAAGGGTATCCTTTATGACGAAAACTTCAGGGGACAGTTTCACTTCAGTCCTAAAAGTGGATGGATGAATGACATCAACGGACTTGTCTTTTCAGGCGGAAAGTACCACATGCTTTACCAGTGGGGAGAATCTGTCCGTCACGGAGGTTATGCAACCTCTGAAGATTTATTGCACTGGACAGATAGAGGCGTTGCTCTAATTCCCAAGAAAACATTTCTTCAGGGAGCAACGCAGAATGTATCCGGGGACCAGATTTTTTCCGGTAGCGCAGTAGTCGTTAACGGAAAAATAGCAAAAAGAATAACAGGCTGTGCCAAAGAGACAATTGTGGCTGTGTATACTGGCACAGGAAAAGGAACATGCCTCGCTTGGAGTAATGATAATGGTGAGAGCTGGCACGATTATCCAGGTAACCCTGTTGCAAATCCCACAATCATAAAACACAATTATCCCCGGGATCCAGTTGTCTTTTATCATGAACCATCGAAAAAATATATCCTAGCGATTTATGAAGATGGCACTTCATTTTATTGTTCAGATGATTTAATAGAATGGCAGTTTTTGAGCAATATCGAATTTGGATTCGAATGCCCCGATATATATGAGTTGCCCCTGGACGGGGATACGAACAACATGAAATGGATTCTTTGTGATGCAAAAGGTAGCTATTTAGTGGGACATTTCGATGGCGAAAGGTTCATTCCTTGCGGACAGAAACCATTATTGATGACATGTGGCCCTGATTTCTATGCATCTCAGACTTTTCCAGCAGGCGGTCTGGCAGATAAGAATGACAAAAGAGTAATTCAAATAGCCTGGATGGATCGATGGAATGGAGGATGCGGAGAAACCATATGGAAAAGAAACGCAACTTTCCCAGTCGAATTGGGGCTTGTTTCTCGTGGCGACAAAATGTGTGTTACCAGAATTCCCATTGAAGAAATAAAAGCGTTATACACCAATACATGGAACTGGGAAGCCCAGACGCTCACGGAAGACAATAACCTTTTCAAACAGAACATTAAGTCCCCCAAAGGTCTGAGGAAAAGGGTCTTCGATTTAACTGCGGTATTTGATCTTAACGGTTGTGGGGCTAGTAGATTTGGCTTTCAGATAGCGAATAAAACAATTGCGTACAATGTTGACGGCGGAGTCCTTCTTGATAATAAGCTGCTTCCTGACCCCGATGGAAAATTGGAAATAAGAATTCTTGTGGACTGGGGGCAACTGGAAGTTTTTGCGGATGGAGGCGCATATTCATATTGTGAACAGTTTGCTTTCTCGCCGGATGGTAAAGGAAAACTCGCCTTTTTTACGGATGGTCCTGTGTCTCTTGTTTCAATGGAACTCAACGAGATAGGGAGCATATGGGAACAAAAATAGCTTCAATCGAGAAACGAATAATATAAAACTATAGATGAAACACTTAAGAACACTATTCCTATCCGCAATCGCGTTTGTGATTGCTGTCTCGTGTAAAGAGGAAGAGCCTTCTATTAAAGATGAAATCTCTGCCAGCCCCGCAGAGGTGGCTCTTCTCGCGGACGGCTCTTCAAAAGTCATTGTGAATGTCAAAGCGTCAAGTAATGACTGGAAGATAGTGAAAAACAGTGAGTCTGTCTGGATATCTGCTATCCCCGAAGATGATAGTTCAGTGTTGGTAAGCGCTAGTGTTAATACGGCCGCAACTGCTCGAGATGGGTATTTTTCTCTTGTCTGCGGGTCTGCTTCTCAAATCGTAAAAGTGTCTCAGGCTGCGGCAAAACAATATACTATTACAACAGACAAGAATATTGTCGATTTGGATGCGTCTGGCGCACCTCCCCAAACAATCAAGGTGTCTGCTAATGGAGACTGGGCCGTGTCTATAGATTCAGCGGCTCCATGGATTGTAGTTACTCCCATGTCGGGGACGGAGGGTGATAGTATAATTTCCGTTTCCGCAGAAGTCAACACTGTTCAAGAATCTCGCAGCGGTGAGTTCATCCTGAGCTGTGGAAAAGCAAGTACAAAGGTTACCGTTTCTCAAGCTGCCGCCCTCCCGCCGTCTAAAAAGGTCAGTATCAAATTCGGAACGGAAGAACCGGTAGAAATTGAATGCACAAGTCCCGGCATTTACGAATCAATTGTGAGCCGTCCAGCTTCCGGGATTTTTCACATTACTATTGAAGAAGATACATTCGGCTTTCTTTCCCATAGCGGTGCCGGCGGACTCGGAGATAACTGCACTGATCAGAATTCCGGTCTCCCGCTGGCATTCTTGGGCAGCATTCCCTATCAGTTTGTTGTAAACAAGGCAATTGGATCGATGGATAAGTCGGATGAGAAATGTCCCTTCACGCTCAGCTATTCCGAAGCCGGCAAGATGAAAGTAAGAATCGATATCAACAAAGACGTGCCGACATATTACTTGGAAGACTATGTAGAAGATTCTTCCGTGGTTTACAATGAGCAGTTTGATTTACTGCTCGGCGGAGGGAGCTACTCCATAGCGATGAAGACGTATACTACGCCTATGAAAGATGGGAAGGGTGATGCTTATGGGCAATGGAATACTGCTGTATCAAAATATACACAGCCTGATTTTAATGGTGCATTCTGGGACGGTAATGATGCCACAGCAACCAAAGGACTTTGCAAAGAGTTCCTCGAGGCTCTCGGAATTGACGAATGGGTTGGCGTAGAAGGATCGAAATTCGGTTATCAGTTTCAAGCTTTGCATATAGGTTCCGCAGCTTGTGAACTGGCCGCCGTTTATTCCCCGAAGTTTAAAGCCCTGACCGGCCCTACGGACGTGGCCGTTAATCTTGATTTGTTCCGTTTCGCTACCGGTACAACTGCCGATGTATCAATTGAAGTCACTGGCGGAGGCCAGATCTCTGAAGGGGAAACGACTGTTGATTATACAGATTGGAACGATAGAACTCCAAAGACGGAAACATGGAATATCTCAAGCCCTGTTACGTCATATATTTTGGTGGACAACGAGTATTTCTCTCATACAACCAAATGGAACGATACCTCGGCCGCCAGTGAGAATTCCAAGATTCTCAAGCCTATAAGCCATATGAAGTTCACAATCATAGGTGCAACTCCCGAGACCAGGCTGTACATCTCATCGGCCGCCAATCAGCGTATTCAGATTCATGGCCTGAAGGTCATCAGGAAATAAACGAGATAATCTGTTTTTATTAGGATTGTAATGATTAATATAGTAAAAAGAATTCTTTTGCTGGTTACAGGGCTTTGCCTATCTCTCTTGGCGGTAGCCCAGAGCAAATCCATTAAAGGGACAATCCTGGACACCGATGGCCTGCCCGTTATCGGAGCGGCGGTTATCGTTCAGGGCACTACTAAAGGAACGTCGACTGACATGGACGGCAGATTCCTTCTTTCCGTGAATTCCGGTCAGACAATTGAAATATCTTCTATTGGTTTCAAGACCAAAACAATTGTTGTTACGGAATCTACAGAATACAATATCCAGTTGGAACCGGACGCCCAGTTTTTGGACGAAATCGTCGTCGTTGGATATGACACTCAAAAGAAAGTTAATCTAACAGGCAGCGTATCATCACTTCCCGCAGAGGTGATGGACAACAGGCCTATTGTGCAGGCATCCACCGCACTCCAGGGGACAATGCCCGGTGTGACCGTGTCCACACATGGAGGCGCCCCTGGAGATGACAGCCCCAGCATTCGTGTACGTGGCCTCGGAACTTTCGGTACATCTAGCTCTGCGCCTCTCGTTCTGATTGATGGCATCGAAGGCGACATGAATACTGTTGACGCCAACCAGATTGAGTCTATATCTGTACTCAAAGATGCTGCGTCTTCAGCAATTTATGGATCCCGGGCCGCTAACGGTGTCATTCTTGTCACCACTAAGCGTGCCTCAAAAGAAAAGTGTTCAGTGACTTATAAGGGTTATGTCGGATGGCAGGTTCCGACGGCTCTGCCTGAATTGGTAAATGCGGAAGAATATATGATTCTCGCCCGAATGGCCACTGAGAATGATGGGGGCACATCTATATATACAGACAGATATATACAGAATTATCGCAAGAACAACTACCACGATCCGGACAATTTTCCAATCACGGATTGGCAGAAAGAGATTCTTCAGGGAGATGGGTTTACCACTAATCATAACTTGACGGTCAATATGGCCGGGGCAAAAGTCAAGAACGTGATAAGTTTCGGCTATGTGTCTCAGAACGGCATAATCAAAAATTCTGATTTCCAGAGATATAACCTGAGAATGAATACGGATATCCAGCTCGCGGAAAAACTCTCCCTCCGTGTTGATCTCACAGGGTCGTACGGCATCAGAAACTTCATGCCGGAGCAGAGTAGTATTATTTCGTTCATGAATGCCAGGGATCCTTTGATGTTGGCAAGATGGTCTGATGGAAGTTATGCTCCCTTTACTGGTGGCTCGTTGAACGTTCTCCCTTATCTTGAGGGTATGGGCGGCAACACGGAGCAGCAGAAGATTAATCTTGGTCTTGCGATAGAATTGGTGTATAAACCGTTTAAATGGTGGACGATATCAGGAACGGCTGCGCCACGTTACGTTCAAAACCATACTCACGCCTTTGTGAACAAGTTCTTTTACCATTCTGACCCTTACGGCTCAATATCAACGACAAGTAACGTCGAACATAATTCTGTAACCGAGTCTCAGAGTCAGTATTATTATGGCAACTACTATATCACATCCATGTTCCAGCATCTTTTCGAGGGCGGGCATTATGCAAAACTCCTTCTCGGTGCTTCCAACGAAAGTATGGATAACAGAAACTATTCGGGATACAGGCAAGATTATGATTATCCGGAGTATGAGGTTCTCAGTGCGGGCCGGGCGGATGAAACGCAGACCGCGAGCGGCACCCGCAACCGCTGGAGACTGATGTCTTTCTTTGCCCGCGCCAACTATAACTTCAAGGAGCGCTATCTTTTCGAAGCCAATGTGCGATTCGATGGTTCTTCCAGGTTTGCAGAAGGCAAGCGGTGGGGTATTTTCCCGTCTGTATCCGCAGCATGGCGTGTGACGGAGGAACCATGGATGAACGGAATTAAAAACACCTTGACTGAGTTGAAATTCAGAGCTTCTTACGGTCAACTCGGCAACCAAAGCATTGGTAGCGACTATTATCCCACCATACAGGCACTTACCATTTCCAGCATCTCAATGAACGATATCATTTACCCCATTCTTGCAACCAACACCCTGGCAAATGAAGACATAACCTGGGAGAGTTCAACTATGTATGATGTCGGTATGGATGCCGCATTATGGAATAAACTGTCCATTACTGCCGATTTCTACCATAAAATCACCAACAATATCCTCCTCAAACTTGACATCCCCGGGACTATTGGCTTGGGTGCACCTTACCAGAATGCCGGTACTGTGAGGAATATTGGCTGGGAATTGGGTATAGGTTATGGTGACACGAAAGGGGAGTGGAGTTGGAATATTCACGCAAACCTTTCCGACGTGTATAACAAAATTCTTGATATGAAGGGCACTACGGGAGGAAGTGGCGCCATTAGAAATCAAGAAGGTTTTTCAATAAACTCCATTTATGGATATAGGTGCCTCGGTATCGCCGCAAGTCAGGAAGATGCTGATTATGTCAACGAGCATCAGTTGCAGTTCGGCAGTATGATTCAAGCAGGTGACCTCGTATATGAAGATATCGCTGGAGACCATGACGCGTACGGAAACCCCATCCCGGACGGGAAAATAGACGCCAACGACCGCACTATCATTGGAAGCGCCATTCCTCGTCTTTCTTATGGATTAAATCTCAATGTCACCTGGAAAGGCCTGGCTCTTAATATCCTATTCCAAGGTGTAGGTAAGGCGGATGCTTATATCAGCGGATATTACACTCAGCCGTGTGTTAAGGGTGGTACATTCCGTAAAGAGCATCTAGATTGTTGGACGCCGACAAATACTGAATGTACTATGCCAAGAATGACATATAACACAACGAACAATACCCAGACGTCAACGTTCTGGATGGGAGACGCTTCATACCTTCGTCTGAAGAATCTTCAGTTATCTTACTCCCTTCCTGCGAAATGGATGAAGGCTATCAAGATGAGAAATATAACCTTCTTTGCCAATGCTGAAAACCTCTTCACGGCTACGAATTATTACCAAGGCTACGATCCTGAAAATATGTACACAAACAGCGGCGATGGTGTAGCCACAGGAAGTGCTACGAATTATCCACTTGTAAAGACTTTTACCGTTGGCGTTGACATCAAATTCTAGAAACATGAAAAAGATAATAATATCATTTGCGCTGGGGGTTCTTTTTACTTCTTGTTCATTGAAGGAAACTCCGCTCAATGGACCTTCTACAGGCACCTTCCCATCAACGGAAGAAGAAGTGAGAGCAGGACTTCTCAGCGCATACAAGAGCCTTGCCAACAATGTTCAGAGCCGTACGCCTTTCCCGTTCAGGTTACTTGACGAGTATACAGATATCGGGACTACCCGTGCAAGCAAGAATCCGAAGGTGGTAGTGAAAACATCTGAAGAAGGGATTTTCGAGACGCAGTATTCCCGAATATATAAAACCGCAGGAAGAGTCCACCTCGTGCTAGATAATCTTGACGACCTTCTTAAGAATGGCTCAATGGATGAACAGACATACAATCAGTATAAGTCCGAACTTCTTCTTATCCGAGCTTATATTTATGACCTTGGCTGTCAACTCTGGGGAGACATCCCGTTCATTGACCATTGTCTCAACCTTACTGACTATTTGTATCCCAGAACGCCACGAGAGGAGGTTACCCGGAGAATCCTCGAAGATGACCTCAAAGATGAGATGCTTAATTCACTTCCCGTCCGATGGAATTATTCGGAATGGGGAACCGGTCGTTTGGGCAGAGTGGGTGCCTATATGCTCAAGGCTCGGATTGCACTTAACTGG
>JAEEJZ010000042.1 GCA_016282145.1 Bacteroidales bacterium
TTGATACATTTGCGAGGAGCCGGTCGTGTTTTCTGAATAGAGTATCCATATATCGGTCTGTTTAACGTCACAAAGATAATAAAAGTGTTGCGCGCAAACAACATTTTTTGTAAAAAATGCTGACTATATAATGCAATTGTAACCTTTATCGAAAGTCAAAATGAATAAAAATTGTGGTCAAAACGTGGCCAAATTTGGGGGATACAAAAAACAAGACTTTGTAAAGTGTTTGAAAAATCAATAACTTACAAAGTCTTGTTGTGCCTCGGATGAGACTCGAACTCACACGGACATTACTGCCCAAGGGATTTTAAGTCCCTCGTGTCTACCATTCCACCACCAAGGCGTGGCGCAAAGATAACAATAATTTATATCTTTGTGTGTTATGTTTGGAAAGGAAGTATATGAAGCCCGCCGCAGGGCGCTCCGGGAACGCCTCGCGGGACAGACGGGCATCGCCCTGTTCCTGGGCAACGTAGAGTCCCCGGCACAGTATCGCGACAATTGCTACAAATGGCGCCAGGACAGCAACTGGCTGTATTTCTTCGGCATCGACGAACCGCGCTTCGCAGCCATCCTGGACCTGGACAACGGAACGGAGACCGTCTATGCCGATGATTTCACCCTCGACGATATCGTCTGGATGGGACCGATGCCCTCCGTGCAGTCGCTCGCCGAAAAAGCGGGCGTCGCCGCCAGTGCTCCCTATGCCAAAGCGTTCGAAGCGGTAAAGGAAGCGCTTGCAAAGGGGCGGGAAGTGCACAGCCTCCCTCCCAGCCGCTATTACAACGAAATGCTGCTGAAGCAGTTGGGAATAACGCAAGCGTCCGAAGCGCTGATCCGGGCCATCATCTCGCTGCGACTGGTCAAGGAGCCGCGCGAAATTGCGCTGATCGATGCCGCCTGCCGGCTCGGGTATGAAATGCACAGCGTCGCCCGCCGCGGCATCCGCATCGGCGTAAAGGAGCAGGAAATCGTAGGGGCGATGGAAGCGGTGTCGCTCGCGAAGGGCTGGGGTGTATCCTTCCCGACGATCCTGACGCAGCACGGAGAAATCTTCCACTGCCATTCGCACGAAGCGCCTGTCGAAGCCGGAAAACTGATGGTGATCGATGCCGGCGTCGAAAGCAACGAGCACTATGCCTCCGATTATACCCGTACCTATCCCACCGGCGGCCGCTATACGCCCCGGCAGCGCGATATCTACAGCATCGTCTATGAATGCAACGAATATGCGTTCTCGCTGACGGCGCCGGGCGTAGCCTATCGCGACGTGCACATCGCCGTTGCCGTGCGGATGCTGGAACGCCTGCGCGAACTCGGTCTGGTCAGCGGCGATCCCGCGGAAATGGCCGAACAGGGCATTGCCGGACTGTTCATGCCGCACGGGCTCGGGCACAATATGGGCCTGGATGTCCACGATATGGAAGACCTGGGCGAGGATCTGGTGGGTTACGACGAAGACCAGAAGCGCTCGTCGCTTCCGGGCCTGCGTTCGCTGCGGATGGCCCGCCGCCTGGTTCCGGGCAACGTGCTGACCGACGAGCCGGGCATCTACTTCATTCCGGCGCTGATCGCAGCCTGGAAGAAGGAAAAGCGGGATGGCGGCCGCGTGAATTATGCCAAACTTGAAGCGGAATACCTGGACTTTGGCGGTATCCGCGTAGAAGATGATGTGCTGGTGACGGCGGAAGGGGCACGGCGGCTGGGTGACCGGCGCCTGCCTGCCTCTCCCGACGAGGTGGAGGAAGCGATGCAGAAAGACCGGCGTTCCGCGTGAAACGCCTCCTTCATATCGTCCTGCCTGCCTTCCTGGGGCTTTTTCCGCTGATGACCAGGGCGGAAGGAACCTCGGTGCGGGATTCCCTGATCTGGCGCTTCAACCAGATCGCCGCCTGGTATGCTCCGGAGAAGGTTTATCTTCATTACGACCGCAGTTGCTATCTTGCGGGGGAGACCCTCTGGTTCAAGGGCTGGGTACAGGAAGCCTCCCGGAACTCCCTGCTTCCGCCCAGCAATTTCCTCTATGCCGAGGTGCTGGACGAAAAGGGCGAAGCCGTCGTGCGGGTGAAGATCAAACGCAGCGGGAACGGCTTCCCGGGGCACATCGACCTGCCGGAAAGCCTGGAAACCGGGAACTACACCCTCCGGGCCTATACGCTCTGGCAACTCAACAACGACGACGCCTATCATTTCAATGACCGGATCCGCATCATCGGCGCCAGCGGAAAAAGCGAAAAGGCGGCGGATGTGCCTCCGGCCGACGTGGACATCAGTTTCTGGCCGGAAGGCGGAAGGTACTTTACGAACCACAACGCCGTCATCGGCTTCAAGGTGGTGGACAAACTGGGGAAGAGCGTGGATTTCAGCGGCATCCTGGTCAGCGACCGGGGCGGCGAACTCCTTCCGGTCTTTACCCGTCACGACGGGATGGGGGCCTTCTCCTTCTATCCCCTGCCCGGTCACCGCTACAGCCTGCGGGATGCGTCCGGCAAGTTGCATCCGCTCCCGGAGCCTTCGGAGGAGGGGGCTACCCTGCATCTGCGGGGCTATTCCGGACAGTATTACGTCAGTACCGTAGGATACGGCGGGGGAGTCGCCAGCCTGCTGGTGCGGGACGCTTCCGCCCTCCGCCACGTCGCAGAAGTGAATCTCGACGGCAGTATGGGCAGCCTGATGATTAAAAAGTCCTTCTTTCACCCGGGAATCAACCATCTTCTGCTGGTGAACGAACTCGGGAAAATCATATCGGAAAGGCTCTTCTTCGTCCGCGATGCCCAATCGCCCGTCTGCGCGCTGCAGATGAATATCCTGTCGGAGAGCCCGAGGGCGCTTGCCGAAGGGGTGATTTCCCTCACGGGTCCGGACGGAACCCCGCTGGACGGGAGCTGTTCCGTATCCGTGGTGAGAGGGGCCCTCAAAGGCTGGCAGCAGAGTGACGGCATCACCTCCTACATGGGCCTGAGCAGCGAGCTCAAGGGCAAGATCAACCAACCTTACTATTACTTCGATCCGGAAATCCCCGAGCGGGAAAGGGACGAAGCGATGGACCTCCTGATGATGATCCAGGGCTGGCGCTACTATGACATCGAGCATATCCGGTACTCAAGGGAGCAGATGCAGGAAATCCGCGGCCGGGTGACGCGCCGGGTCTCTTCCAAGATTCCCAAGAAGTTCACCTTCACCTTCATGGTTCCCAAGTGGAACATGGTCCATTCGGTGGATGTGGATCAGGGCCGGGATTTCATCATCGACAGCCTGGATTTCCCGGAAAGCACCGAATTCCTCATCAACATCGGTACCTCGCGCCTGGGGGCGAGTTACATCCCGAAATGGAACGGTGACCCTGCTGCGGCGCCCTATCGCTATTTCCCGGCGCCCGGCTTCGCCAAGGACCTCCGGATGACGGTCCCCCTGGTGAACGAGACCGCTTCTTATGACACCCTGAAGGCGGCCATCGTCACCGCCCGCTACGAGGAAAGGGACCCCCTGGCTTTCGGCCACAGTTACAGCGAGGACCTTTCGGTTTACGCGGATATGACACTGGTGGAGTACCTCAGTATGAAAAAGGCCATGTTCGAATACGACGGCGAGCATATGTACAACCGCAACCGGAGAAGGTCCACAGGAGAGGATTCGGATGAGATGGAGTCCGATGACGAGAATGCCCCCGGAAGGGTCAAACTCATCGTGGAGGATACGGAAGAGGCCTGGTGGGGATATGACATGCTGCGCCTGGAGGACCTCCGCTCCCTGAGCATCTCCACGCGTCCGGATCCTATGTACGGCGGGGACGGCGGAGTGGTCCACATCAGCGTCAAACCCGGCAGCGGCCGTCGCGGGGAAGAGCGCAACCCTTCATTGCTCTACTTCGTGCCGCTGGGGCATCAGGTCCCCCGTTACTTCCATTCTCCCAATTACGACAGGGGAGAGGACGGGCCGCACGACAAGCGGAACACCCTCTGGTGGTCGCCTGATGTCAGGCTCCACGGCGGACGAGCTACCATCGCCTTCTGCAACAGCGACGAGGTGGACTATCCCTACATCGTCAGGATTGAAGGCTTAAGTGCCGACGGACGCCCCTTCTCGCGCCATTGCTATTTGAGATAGTCTTCAAAGATTACTATCTTTGCGCGCTGATATGAAAAAGATACTTGTTTTTATCGTCACAGCCCTTGCGCTGTGCGCCTGCCAGCCCTCCTTGGAGCAGAATCGCTGGGAATCTGATACCTATCACGCCCTTTCTGCGCTGATCGCAGATCCTCAGAACAAAGGCGCCTATGCCGTCTTCGACTGTGACTACACGACCGTCGTCAACGACATTTCGCATTCGCTCATCACCTATATGATTGAGAATCTGCGTTTTGCCACGGCGCCGGAGCATATGTTCCTCGCCGGTCTGCCGGAGGTGGATGTCCCCCTGGAGGGGATCGGGATGACCGCCCGGGAGATGGGGGAAACCCTCGCCCGGGAGTATGCCGAATTGAAAACGGAATGGAAGGACAGTCTCTATCAGGATTTCAGGGCACGCTTCGTGGCTTTTCAAGATGCCATCGGCGATTACTATGATTACGGAACCCTGTGTCTGTGGGAACCGTCAATCGCCGTGGGCTTCTCTCCGGAAGAATTGCAGGCCCTGGGCCGGGAAAGTCTCTCCTACTGGCTTTCCCAGGGGCGGTCGTGGCTGGAAGAATGGAAATCTCCGGACGGACGTTTTTCCGGGACGGTGCGTAAAGGACTGATCCTTACTACTGAAATGAAGGACCTGTACCGCAAACTTTCCCAGGCGGGAATCACCCCTTATGTTTGCTCTGCCTCTCCGGAATGGCTGGTGGAACTGCTCTGTTGCGACAAGGCGTTCGGGCTCGGGCTCCCCGCGGAGCGGGTTTACGGACTGCGGTTCATCGACAGGGAGGACGGTACCTGGGGCTATGACGAAACTTATCCGCAGCCTTACAAGGAAGGGAAAGTCGCCTGTATCAACAAGTTTATCGCCCCTCTTCACGGCCAGCGCGGACCCGTCCTTGTGGCGGGAGACAGCAACGGCGACGTGGCGATGCTGACCGCCTATCCGGAGATGAAGGTCGGACTGATCATCGACTGGAACCGCACCGGCGAGATTGCGGCGCTGGCGGCACGTCACGACGGCCGCTATTTCTCGCAGAAATTTGAATTGAACTGAGGTATGGGACTTTTGGATGGCAAGGTAGCCCTGATTACCGGGGCCTCGCGCGGAATCGGCAGGGCCATCGCGCTGAAATTCGCTTCCGAGGGCGCAGATGTCGCCTTTACGGATATTACCGTCGATGAAACTACGCTGACGGAACTGCGGGCCTTCGGCCATCGGGCGGAAGCCTATGCCTCCGATGCTTCGGATTTCGCGCAGGCACACGAAGTCGTTGCCAAAATCGCCGAAACTTTCGGTCGCATCGATATCCTGGTCAACAATGCGGGGATAACCCGCGATACGCTCCTGCTCCGGATGGACGAAAAGCAGTGGGACGATGTCCTCGGCGTCAACCTCAAGTCGGCGTTCAATTTCATCCACGCGGCGGCGCCGATTATGGCCCGTCAGCGCAGCGGCAGCATCATTTCGCTCTCCTCGGTCGTGGGAATGCACGGCAACGCGGGACAGAGCAATTATTCCGCCTCCAAGGCGGGACTCATCGGACTCACGAAGTCCGTGGCGAAGGAATTCGGTGCCCGCGGTGTGCGGGCCAACTGCATCGCTCCCGGTTTTATCCGTTCGACGATGACGGAGGCCGTCCCCCAGGAAATGCGCGAAAGCTGGGTGAAGACCATTCCGATGCGGCGTGAGGGAACGCCCGAGGATGTGGCCGGCGTCGCCCTCTTCCTGGCCAGCGAACTCTCTTCCTATGTGACCGGACAGGTCGTCAATTGTTGCGGCGGGATGGGATGCTGACCCTCCTCCGCAATGCTGCGGAACTGCTGTCGCCGCGCGAATGTGTGGTATGCGGCGCAGCCCTTCTCCCCGGGGAGAAGCACCTCTGCACGCACTGTGCTTCGGATATTCCCCTGACGCGCTATGAGAGCCGCGTACTGAATCCCATGGCGGATGCCTTCAATGCCCGTATCCAGGAACGCATCGTGCGCTCCGGCTGTCCCTATGAGCCGTATAGTTATGCCTGCGCCCTGTTTTTCTATGAGGCCGAAAGCCCGTACAGCCAGATCACCAAAGCCCTGAAATACCATTACAACCGACCGGAAGGGCGCTTTTTCGCGGCGATGCTGGGGAAGCGGCTCGCTTCCTCTCCTCTGTACGCCGATGTGGATGCGGTGGTGCCGGTTCCCTTGCACTGGCTGCGGCGCTGGCGGCGTGGATACAACCAGGCGGAGGTGATTGCCGAAGGGGTGGCTTCCGCCCTGCCGGGAGCCCGGCTGTGTCCGGAACTGCTGCGGCGCGTCGGGCGGACCCGCAGCCAGGCCCGGCTTTCCGGCGCCGCCCAGCGAAGCGCCAACGTGCGCGGCGCCTTCCGGGCTGGAATGGTTGACCAGCGCCCGGGGCACATCCTGCTGGTGGACGATGTGTTCACCACCGGGGCGACGCTGGGGGAGTGTCACGCCGCCCTGCGCAGCGCCTTCGGCCCCGAGGTCCGGATTTCCGCCGCCACGCTGGGCTTTGTGATATAGGCATAAATCGCTATCTTTGCGCATCATGGATAACGGCGATTGGAAAAAGCGGCTGGGTGTGGTCTATTCCACCAACCCCGACTTTCAATATGTGACGGAAACGAAGGAGGAAGCGCAGACGCTTGCCCCGGAGAAGCAGCGCCTGACGGTGCGTTTCGAGCGCAGCGGCAGAGCCGGCAAGCAGGTGACGCTGGTGCAGGGCTTTGTCGGCAGCGCCGATGACCTGGCCGCCCTGGCCCGCACCCTGAAAACCCGTTGCGGCGTAGGCGGAAGTGCGAAGGACGGGGAGATCACCATGCAGGGCGACCTGCGCGAAAAACTCGTCAAACTGCTCACCGACCTGGGATACAAAGCCAAACGGGCCAATTAGGATGACCGATTCCCTCTTCAGAAGCGGCACGCTGGAAATGCCTGTCAGTGCTTCGCCCGTCGAGCCGGCGCAGGCGCTGGACTGGCTTGCGCTTCCGGGGAACCGTATCCTGATGGTCGCGGCCATCCTGCTGTTCTTCGCCGCCCTGGGCGATTATCTGCAGCTATTGCCCTATATCTTCCGCTGCCTGACCCGCCCCCGCGAGCACGTGCACATCCAGCACAATATGAGCCTGGTCTATACCCGCAATTTTGTGGCCTTGACCCTCCTGCTGCCCTTCTGCCTGATTTCAGACCGCTATTTCATCTATTCCCCCGCCTTCGCCGGCTTTGTCCCCGCGGGCTGGAGCGTTGCGGTCCCGGCGGTCGCCATCGGAGCCTACCTTTTGCTCCGGCGGCTGCTTTTTGCGCTTATCAAGCCGCGCCGCTTCACCTCGGAACTCGAAGAAGCCTATCATTTTGCGCTGTATAACCTCTTTATCGCCCTGGTTTCTCTGATGCTGCTGACCCTCGCCGTGCTCCTGCCTTTCGCCCCGACGGATATGGCGCTGCGTACGGTTTTTCTGGTGGAAATCGGCCTGGCTTTTGTGCTTTCGCTGGGGCATACGATGCAAATTTTATCGCTGCATTGTTCGGCATTGGGAACATTTTTGTATCTTTGCGCCCTTGAATTGATCCCCGCGGGATTATTGCTATACAGCGCATTACGATGAAGATACTGATTTCCCAACCCCTCCCTGCCAATCAGGCCCACTATACCGCGCTCCACGAAAAGTTTGGCGCGGAACTGACTTTCCGGCCTTTTTACCTGATTGAGCCGCTCGCTTCCAAGGAATTCCGCGCACAGCGCATCAATCTTCCGGATTATACCGCCATCGTGTTCTCTTCGCGGCACGCCATCGACGCTTACTTCAAGATGTGCGAGGAGATGCGTTTCAAGGTGCCCGAGACGATGAAATACTTCTGCTCGACCGAGATTATCGCGATGTACCTGCAGAAGCACATCGTCTATCGCAAGCGCAAGATTTTCTTCGGGAATGGGACTCCGGCGTCGATAGTGGCGCAGATCGGTCCCAAGCACAAGGGGGAGAAATTCCTCATCACCACTTCCGGCAATTCCAGCCCCGAGGCCATGACGAAACTTTTCGACGGCGCCGGGCTCGACTATACCGTGGGCCGCTTCATCAAACCGGTGTCGCAGAACCTGCACGACGTGAACCTGCACGATTTCGACCTGGTCGTCCTCTACAACATCAACGACCTGCGTTCCCTGCACGAGAATTTTCCGGATTTCGAGCAGGGGAATCTCAAGTTCATCGCTTACGGCAACGGCATCGCGAAGGCGCTGGAGGCCGAAGGCTATACCATCGCGGTCAAAGGTCCGACCCCCGAGGTGACCTCTGCCGCCAAGGCCATCGAACTGTTCCTTTCCAAATAATGGGCGCGACCCTTCCCAAGTGCGAACGGCTGTCCGGCAAAACGGCGGCCCCGGACCTCATCGCCCGCGGGCATTGGGGACACGAGGGCTGTCTGCGCTATTGCTATGCCGCCGGCTCCGGTCTGCCGTATAACCGCATCATCGTATCGGTGCCCAAAAAACGCTTCCGCCGCGCGGTGATGCGCAATCTGCTGAAGCGGCGCATGCGCGAGGCCTATCGCCGGAACAAGGAACTGACGGGCTGCAGCGGTGTCGATATCCTTTTTGTCTATGACAGCGCCGAGGCGTTGGGCAGCGTGCTGCTCTGCGAAGATTTGAAGCGGGCGCTCCTTGCCATTGGAGAAAAATGCGCGCAGCAGACTTTGTAAAACGGCTGCTCTCCGCCCCGTTCATCCTGCTGATCAAGTTATATCAGTGGTTTATCTCGCCGCTGACGCCGCCCTCGTGCCGCTTTACGCCCACCTGTTCCCAGTATGCGCTGGAGGCCCTGCGCAAATACGGTCCCTTCAAGGGCGGCTGGCTGGCGCTGCGGCGCATCCTCCGCTGCCATCCCGGCGGCGGCAGCGGCTACGACCCGGTTCCTTAGAAGCTGTTTAAATTTTATCAACTTCAATCTTTATGGTCCTTTTTGGCTCTTTTCCCCGTCTTCTTCAGTCATGTAGCTGCGGCTACACTCCTTCACATAAATCTTTTCGTTAACAAAATCTAAACAGCTTCTTAGCGATAGTCTGCGTAGAGACGTTCGAAGAAAGGAATGGCGCGCCGGATCATGTCGTAATCCACGCAATAGGCCAGGCGGACATAGCCCGGAGCGGCGAAATCGTCCCCCGGAACGATGAGCAGGCCGTATTCCTTGGCCTTGTCCGAGAAGGCCTGTGCCGAACTCTCCAGCGATTTGACGAAAAGATAGAACGCCCCGTCCGGCGGTGCGCATTCGTAGCCGATCTTTGTCAGGGCGCCGTACAGCAGGTCCCGGTTGCGGCGATAGGCTTCAATTTCGGGCGCCGTGTCCGCGTTGAGGGCGGCCACGCGCTGGAAGAGGCTCGGTGCGCAGACATAACCCAAGGCCCTTCCTGCACCGCAGATGGCCGCATAGAGCCCGCGTGCGTCTTCCGCCTGGGGATGTACGGCGATGTACCCGATACGCTCTCCGGGCAGCGACAGCGATTTGCTCCAGCTGTAGCAGAGCAGGGTGTTGCGGTAGAAGTTCATCACGAAGGGAGGCGGCGCCGGCGTGTAGTAGAGTTCCCGGTAGGGTTCGTCGCTGATCAGATAGACCGGATGGCCGTATTCCCGGCTGCGCGCTTCCAGCACTGATGTCAGCTGATTCAGGGTCTTTTCCGTATAGATGACCCCGCTTGGATTATTGGGCGAATTGATGATGACCGCCTTGGTATGCGGTGTTACAGCCTTCTCGAAGGCGTCAAAGTCAATCTGGAAATCCGGCTCGGTAAAGGGCACGACAACGACTTTTCCCCCGGCCGCCTCGATGAAGACCCGGTATTCCGGGAAGAAAGGGGCGAAGACGATGAACTCATCCCCAGGGCAGCGCAGGGCACGCAGGCAGATGCAAAGCGACGCCGCGGCGCCGCAGGTCATATACAGGTCGTCCGGCCCGATGGGTGCACCAAAGCGGCGCATCAGGCTTTCCGCCACCAGACGGCGCACTTCCGCGTCTCCCTGCGCGGAAGTGTAGCCGTGGATGGACGGCCTGGCTGTGCAGGTGGAAAGCGCGAGCGGGACGCCGCCCGGCGGCGGCACGCTGGGGTTCCCCAGCGAGAAGTCGAAGACCGCGTCTTCGCCTTCCCGCTCGCGCTTTCTCCGACCGAACTCGAACAATTCCCGTATTACCGACCTCTTGCTCCCGAGGCCATACATCTCTTCATTATAGTTTGCCATAGCGGACTCAAAGATAGCGCATTTTTCAATTTTTTCCGTAACTTTGCCTGATTTCGAAAGTACAAACATAAAATACTATGCAACAGCACATCGATTCCTACGATTTCAAAGGCAAAAAGGCCATCGTACGCGTGGACTTCAACGTTCCCCTCGACGAAAACTTCAACATTACCGACGACACCCGCATCCGTGCGGCGATGCCCACCCTCAAGAAAGTGCTTGCCGCCGGCGGCTCCCTGATCATCATGTCGCACCTCGGGCGTCCCAAGAAGGTAGATCCGAAGTTCTCCCTCAAGCACATCGTCGCCCACGTGTCCGAATGTCTGGGTGTTCCCGTCGCTTTCGCCGAGGACTGCCAGAAGGCCGATGCCGAAGTTGCGGCCCTGAAGCCCGGACAGGCCCTGCTGCTCGAGAACCTGCGCTACTACGCCGAAGAGGAAGGCAAGCCCCGCGGACTCGCCGAGGATGCTTCCGACGAGGAGAAGAAAGCCGCCAAGGCGGCCGTGAAGGAGAGCCAGAAGGCCTTCGTGAAGAAACTCGCCTCGTATGCCGACTGCTACATCAACGACGCTTTCGGCACCGCGCACCGTGCACACGGCTCCACCGCGCTGATCGCCGCCTACTTCCCGAACGACAAAATGTTCGGCTACCTGATGGAAGGCGAAATCAAGGCCATCGACAACGTGCTCAAGAATGCGAAGCACCCCTTCACCGCGATCATCGGCGGCTCCAAGGTCTCCTCGAAACTCGCGGTGCTCGAAAATATGCTCGAGAAGGTCGATAACCTGATTATCGGCGGCGGTATGGGCTATACCTTCGTGAAGGCCCAGGGCGGCAAGATCGGCAACTCCCTCCACGAGGACGACCTGATCCCGCAGGCGCTCGAGATCCTCGCCAAGGCGAAGGAAAAGGGCGTGAAGATTTTCGTATCGCAGGATACGCTCATCGCCGATGCGTTCAGCAATGACGCCAACACGCAGGTCGTCCCCTCCGGCGAAATTCCCGAAGGTTGGGAAGGCGTGGATGCCGGTCCCAAGTCGCTCGTGACCTGGGAAGAAGTCATTCTCGCCTCCAAGACCCTGCTCTGGAACGGCCCCGTCGGCGTATTCGAAATGCCGAATTTTGCAAATGGAACGCTGAAGATCGCCGAACTGCTGGCGAAGGCCACCGAGAACGGAGCCTACTCGCTCGTCGGCGGCGGCGATTCCGTTGCGGCAGTTACCCGCATGGGCTTTGCGAAGAAGGTCAGCTATGTTTCCACCGGCGGCGGCGCGATGCTCGAAGCCCTCGAAGGCAAGCTCCTCCCCGGCATCGCTGCGGTGCAGGAATAATTAATGGTTGAATTCCCTTCGAAGAACTGGAAGGATTACGAACTTCTGGATAGCGGCGACGGTCAGAAGCTGGAACGCTTCGGCGCCTATGTGCTCGCCCGTCCGGAACCCAAGGCACTCTGGACCAAGAGCCTGTCCCCTCAAGAATGGGACAGGCTTTGTCATACCCGTTTCAAGCCCGGTGCTGGCTTCGGACGCGCCGGCAAGGAGGACAGCGGTACCTGGGAACGGCTGAAAAAGACCGATGACCAGTGGTATATCCGCTATCCCGGCGGGCAGGACGGTCCGGAACTGAAACTGCGGCTCGGGCTGACAGCCTTCAAGCACGTGGGCGTATTTCCGGAGCAGGCCCCGAACTGGGTCTGGATATACCGTGCCGTCCGCCACCTGGCTTCCGGGGGCACAGGGTCCGGGACCTGTGCCACCCTCGGCAACATAAGAGGGGGGACCGCGTCAGCGGTGGGGTCGAGCGAAGCGAGACGGTCTCCGGACCCTGTGCCCCCGGAAGCAGGCGGAACGGCCCCCAGGGTCCTGAACCTTTTCGCCTATACCGGGGCGGCGTCCCTGGCGGCCAGGGCGGCGGGCGCCGAGGTCACCCACCTCGATTCGGTGCGTCAGGTCGTCACCTGGGCCCGCGGGAATATGGAAGCCTCCGGCATGGACGGCATCCGCTGGGTGGTGGAGGATGCGATGAAATTCGCCCACCGGGAGCAGCGTCGCGGCAACCGTTATCAGGGAATCATTCTCGACCCGCCCGCCTACGGGCACGGTCCGGATGGGGAAAAATGGAAATTGGACGAATGCCTCTTCGAGATGCTGCGCACTGTCAGCGGCATCCTGGACGAACACGGCTTCGTCGTCCTCAATCTCTATTCGAACGGCTATTCTGCCCTTTTGGGTGAAACTTTGATGCGGGAAGCGTTCGGGAAAGCGGGTACCCTGGAAAGCGGGGAACTCGCCCTGATGGACCGTTTCGGCAAAGCCCTTCCGCTCAGCATATTCGTAAGACTGCAGAAATGAATAAAGAAAGGAAAACCCGCGCCTCCGGTATCGGCATAATCATCTTCGCAGCCCTGCTGATCGAGCTGCTGACCTTGTTCCAGTACCATCATCTCCGCAAGGAAGCCATGAAGGACGTGGAGCAGGAATCCGGGTCTGAACTGCGCATCAAAACCGGCATCATCGAGAATACCCTCCAGTCGGCGGAATCGACGATGCGGGAAAATGAGTGGGACCTGCTGCGCTGCCTCGACATCCCGGACTCCATCTTTGCCGCGACGGGGCGCCTGATTTCCGTCAATCCCAACATCGTGGGCGGCAGTATCGCCTTCATCCCTTATTTCTATCCGGAGAAGGGCAGGCTTTTCGAACCTTACGCCTACAAATCGGATTCCGGCATCGTGCTGGAACAGATCGGTGGCCCCGAGCACGACTATACCCAAAACCCGGTGTACCGGCAGGTATTGAGTGAGAAGAGCCCGGTTTGGAGCGACCCTTACAAGTACGGTGAAGACATCGTCCTGGACCTGACGACCTATACTTATCCCCTGAAAGACCACAAGGGCGATATAGCGGGTGCCTGCGGCATCGATATCGACCTTACCTGGCTGGTGGACAGCCTGAACGCGCGGCACCGCTATCCGTCTTCCTTCGGTATGCTGCTTACCCGCAAGGCCCAGCCCGTCTCCTGGCATCCCCGGTATCAAAAGACGGCGGAGCAGGTTTCCACCCTGATTGCGGAGAACCTTCAGAAAGACGACGCAATCCTACCGGGACATATGTATGTCATCCAGTTCCGGGAAGGACGAAAGGGCCGCAAGGCATCGGTATATTTTACGATGATGGAGAAAGACCCGCACTGGCTGGTCGCCCTCGTCGACTATCATTCGGAAATCTATGCGCCGGTGCGCAGGTCCTGGCTGCAGCAGATGGCGATCATCTTCACCGGTCTGCTGATCCTTTTGTTCATGATCCTGCGTTTTGCCGGGAAAGAAAAGGAATTGCGGCTCGCCACCGTGGAACGTGCCCGTATCGGCGGTGAACTGGATGCCGCCCGGAGTATCCAGATGCAGATGCTGCCCAAGCAGTTCCCGGACCATATCTACGGTTTCCTCAGACCGGCCTGGGAGGTCGGCGGAGATATGTTCGACTTTTTCACCCGGGACGACAAGTTGTTCTTCTGCATTGGAGACGTGAGCGGGAAAGGCGTTCCTGCGGCCATCGTGATGGCGGAAATCCATTCCCTCTTCCGGGTGATTTCGGAAACGGAGGAGAATCCCGCGAAGATCGTCCGAAAACTGAACCGGAAACTTTGCAAGGACAACAGTTCTTTCATGTTCACGACCTTCTTTATGGGCATCCTTGACCTTCCCAGTGGAAAGGTCCGCTACTGCAACGCGGGGCACGACCATCCCTTCATCGTCACGACGGGGGCGGAAGAGGTTCCTGCCGTAGCCAATATGCCGCTGGGCGTTTTCAGTGATATGGAATTCGAGGAACAGAGCCTGACCATCCGGAAAGGCAGTACGATTTTCCTCTACACCGACGGCCTGACGGAAGCGAAGAACGAGGCGCACGAACTCTTCACCCTGCAACGCGTGAAAGAGGTGCTGGGCCACTGTCCTACCGATCCCGTCGGTATGATTTCGGCGATGGAAGAAGCCGTAAAGGGCTTCGTGGACGGTGCGGAGCAGAGTGACGACCTCACCCTGCTTGCAATCCGCTATTAGTTCAGATGGCGGCGACGGATTTCACCACGCCGGAAAACGCCTCTTCCAGTTCCTTGCTGCGTTTCTCCCCGTCAGGGGCCAGCCCCAGCCTGCCCATGTCTTTGAGGGTGTCCGACAGCAGGTAGATGTAGTTTCCGCAGGTCTCCACCTCATCCTTGGCATAGTCGTAGAACTCGAGGTAGAAGCGAGCGTCTTCGAGCAGGCAGCGCGACAGCTCGTCCGAAAGGGCTTCGGCTTCCCCCCTGCGTCCCAGCAGATAGTTGAGGCGGATCATTTCCACCACCATATAGTCATTGGTGGTAAAGCCAGCCGGAATGGCATCCAGCGGATAATGGCGCATAACCTCGCCGCATTTGTCCATCATAGCGGCGGCGCGCTCCCGCTGACCCGCCTTGAGGAAGGCTTTGGCGCTGTTCACGAAGACCATGCGCACCGACATGACGCCCAGATGCGTGTACATGTTCTGGTAGTCGATGAAGTAGTTGCCGGCGGCAATCGCATCCCACTTGAAGACCTCCGTCATCAGGTGATAGAGTTTCTCCGTGTCGACATAGCCCATATCCGTACTCTTGACCGTATTGCGCCAGGGCACGAACAGGTAGGAATAGCCCTGGAACTCGAGGAAATTGCGCAGCCCGATGTTCAGGTCCCCGCCCATATTCAGCATATGAATGGGGCGGTCCCACTGATAGCCGGACAGCAGGTCGAGCATGAAGAGCTCGGGCTTGGTCAGGTAATTTTTGTTCGGCGATATTTCCAGGATAATCTCATCCTGGATCCGTTCCGCATCGGCGGCGGAGGCAATGCCGCTGCGCAGCACGTTCTCCTTGTTGACCGGCACCGAAATCTTGCGCGAGCAGAGGTAATCCATGCCGCGGTACTTCATCTTTGGGTTGCGGAAGACGGCCATGACCTCCGAAATCGGCACGACGGTCTTGCGGGTATCGTTGATTATCACATACTCGTTGGTACCGTAGAGGTACTGTTCGGGACCGACCTGCAGCGGCAGCGGCGCCGAGGCGTTCACCGCCCATTTCATCTGGTCGATATGCCAGTCCGTGCCGAGCAGCGAGGTGTTGCAGATACGCACGTCCGGACGCACGTTCTCCACTTCCTGCGCATACCAGACGGGGAAGGTGTCATTGTCGCCGTGGGTAATCAGGATACCGTCCGGTCCCACGGAGTTCAGGTAATTCGAGGCCAGTTCCACCGCCGTCCGGCGGTTGCTCCGGTCGTGGTCGTCCCAGTTCTGCGCGGCCATCAGTGCGGGAACGCAGAGGCAGGCGGCGGTAACGGCGACGGAAGCCGCCGCGGAGCCGTTCTTCTTGAACAGGAGCGGCAGATAGTGCGCCAGGGCCGCCACGGCCATTCCGCACCAGGCGCTGAAGAAATAGAAGGAACCCGCATACGCGTAATCCCGCTCACGGACCTGGTAGGGCGGCTGGTTCAGGTAAATCACGATGGCGATGCCCGTCATGAAGAACATCAGGAAGACCAGCCAGCAGCCCCGCTTGTCGCGGTCGAACTGGAAGAACAGTCCCAACAGACCCAGCAACAGCGGCAGGAAGTAATAATGGTTCTTGCCCTTGTTCTTTGCCAGCAGTTCCGGCGCGTCGCTCTGGTCTCCCAGGCGGTACTCGTCAATGACTTTCACGCCGCTTTCCCAGTTGCCGGCGAAAAGGTCTCCGGGCGACTGCCCGTGGATCTCGTTCTGGCGCCCCACGAAGTTCCACATGAAATAGCGCCAGTACATCCAGTTCATCTGGTAATCGAAGAAGAAGGCGAGGTTTTCGCCCATCGTGGGCTTGCGGTGCCGGTTCTCGGAACGCATCACCCGGCCGTTCATATACGACTCATAGAACTTGACGTACTTGTCGTCGCTGCCGTTCCACATACGCGGGAACAGCATCTTGCCGGAAGCCTTGTATTCGGCCTCCACCGGGCTGTCCACCTTGACATACTTGCCGCCGAGCGGTGCCCAGTACTTGCCTTCCTTGATCTCGTAAGCCGCGTCGAAGAACTGGCCGTAGAGCAGGGGAGAACTGCCGTACTGCTCACGCGAGACATAGCGCACCAGCGTGAAGGCGTTGTCCGGCTGGTACTCGTTGGTGGGAGTCTTGGCGCAGGAGCGGATGATCACCACGCTGAACACCGAAAAACCGATCAGGATGCAGGTCAGGCACAGCAGGGCCGTATTCCAGAATACCTTTCCCTTCTTGTAAGTGGAGAAAATCCCCCAGAAGCAGAGGGCCAGCACGGCCACCATGAAGAAAGCCGCGCCCGTGTTATAGGGCAGGCCCAGCACATTCACGAAGAACAGGTCCGCGTAGGCGGCCAGTTTCGGCACATAAGGCACGATCAGGAAATTCACCACTCCGAGGATCACCACGCCCACCAGGAAAATCTTGCAGAACTCCCAGAAGGTGAAAGGGGCGTTCTCGCGCTGCCGGTAATAATACATAAACACCAGCGCGGGGATGGCCAGCAGGTTGAGCAGATGGATGCCGATGGAAATGCCCATCAGGAAGGCAATCAGCACGATCCAGCGGTTCGCGCCCGGCTGGTCCGCCACCTCATACCAGCGTGTCATCGCCCAGAATACGAGGGCGGTGAACAGCGAGGACATCGCATACACTTCGCCTTCTACGGCCGAGAACCAGAAGGTGTCCGAGAAGCAATATACCAGCGCACCGACGAGTCCGGAGCCGATGATGGCAACGGCGCTGCCGGCGGAATAACTGCCGTCCGCCGCACGCGGAAGCAGCCGCTTGACGAAGAAGACGATGGTCAGGTACAGGAAGAAAATCGTCAGTGCCGAGCAGAGGGCGCTCATCGCATTGACCAGCACCGCAGCGTGCATATTGTCGCCGAACATCGTAAAGAAGCGGGCGATAAGCTGGAACATCGGGTTTCCGGGAGGATGTCCCACTTCCAGTTTGTACGACGATGCGATGAACTCTCCGCAATCCCAGAAGGAAGCCGAAGGTTCTATGGTCAAAAGGTAGGTCAGCGCGGAAACGACAAGCGTCAGCAGCGCCGCCAGGCGGTTCAATAAATTGAATTTCTTCTCGGTCATAGACTGCAAAGATAGCGAAAAAATACCAGACCTTACTTCAAGCCCTTCCCTGCGTCGGAGGGAAGTTTCTTGACGTAGGAGAAGATGATCAGCCCGATGCCGGCCAGGATGAAGGGGATGGAGAGCAGCTGGCCCATATCCAGCAGCATCGCATTCTCGAACTCCACCTGCGGCTCCTTGATGAATTCAACGAGGAAGCGGAAGCCGAAAATGGTGAGAAGGAAGTAGCCGAAGAAAAAGCCGCGATAGACCTTGTCCAGCTTCTTGACATAAATCCAGACCATGCTCAGCCCGATCAGCAGGTAAGCCAGCGCCTCGTAGAGCTGTGTGGGGTGTTTGGGCTCGGTCTCGCCGCGCAGGTCGAAGATGAAGCCCCATGGGAGCGTGGTTACGTCGCCGTAAATTTCTGAATTAAAAAGGTTTCCGAGCCGGATCAGGCAGCCCGCGAAGGTGATGGTGATGCAGAGCCGGTCGATAATCCAGAAAAAATCAAAATGGTATTTCGGCCCGTATTTGCGGGCGAACCAGATCATCGCCAGAATGATGGCGATGGCCGCTCCGTGGCTGGCGAGCCCGCCTTTCCAGGGCTGGAAGATCTCCCAGAAGCCCTCCCAGCTGCCGAAGTAATAATCCGGCTGGTAAAAGATGCAGTGACCCAGGCGCGCACCGATGATGGTGGCTGCCAGCAGGGTGTAAAGAAGGGGGTCGAGCAGTTTCTCGGACACTTTTTCCCGCTTGAAGAACCAAAGGAACAAGTAGGAGCCGAGGATGAATCCCGAAATGAAAAGCAGGGAGTACCAGCGGATTTCCAGAGAGCCGATATGGAAAAGACAAGGGCTGACGTGCCAGTGAATGGAAAGCAATGCGTTCATAGAAAAACGAAATATCAGCGGCAAATATAACAATTTCCGTGAACATCGTCCAAGCTGCATTTTGGAACGGTTTTTGCTGCAAAATTATACTTATGGCCGTCGTGCCTGCTTGTTTTTATGAATGCTTTATTATTGACTTGTATGATGGCTGTAGCGCCGGCGGACTCGTTGCCGCAGCAGCCCCTGGTCATCACATTGGAAGAAGCGCTGAAAATCGCGCTCAGCGAGAACGTGTCCGTGCTGGTGGCTGATCAGGAGATTGAACGGACGAAATACGCCAAGCGCGGCACCTACGCTGCCTTGTTCCCCCAGATTGACGCCTCGGCGTCCTACCAGCGTACCATCAAAAGGCAGATGATGTATATGGACGTACCCATCCCCGGAATGTCGAGCGACGGCTTCGAGGTGGGCCGCTGGAACACCTGGAACGTGGGCGTCACCGCGGCGATGCCCCTGGTGAACGCCGCCCTCTGGAAGAGCATCCAGATTTCCGCCGACGATGTGGAACTGGCCGTCGAGAAAGCCCGCGGTTCGCGGCTCGAGACGGTGGGGCAGGTGAAGAGTGCCTACTACGGCGTGCTGCTCGCCAAGGAACTTTCCGAGGTGTACAGGCAGGTCTATGAGAACGCGGTGCAGAACCTGGAAACGACGCAGCAGCGCGCCAATGCGCAGAAAGCGTCGGAACTGGATCTGGTGCGTGCCAAGACTGCCGTCGCCAACGCCATCCCGAACCTCTACGATTCGCAGAATACGATCTACCTGACCCTCTGGCGCCTGAAAGCGGTGATGGGCGTGGACCTCGAACGCGACCTGGATGTCGCGGGCAAGCTTTCGGATTATGCCGATGCGATGCTGCTCGATGCGCAGGATTACGCCGATGCGGACCTCACGGACAACAGCACGCTCAAGCAGCTGGAAATCCAGGCGGAACAGCTCTCCAAAACAGTCCAACTCCAGGCACTTGCCTATGTTCCGACGCTCTCGCTGGCCTACTCCTATTCGTTGAACGCGTTGCAGAACGACTTCGATTTCAGCTCCTATAAATGGTCGCCTTATTCCTATGTGGGCCTGTCGCTCCAGATTCCCATCTTCTCGGGCGGGAAGCGTTACTACAACCTCAAGCAGGCGAAGGTGCGCAGTGCGGAACTCGACCTGCAGCGCGCGGAGACCGAGCGGCAGTTGCGCATCGCTATCCGCAGTTCCGTCAATTCGATGGAGACGGCGGTAAAGACCTACGGGTCGGCGCTGGCGGCGCAGGAATCGGCGCAGAAGGCTTACGACATCGCCGCGAAATCCTACGAAGTGGGCCGCAGTACGCTCACGGACCTGGGCGATGCGCAGTTGGCGCTGGTACAGGCGCAACTCAATGTAAACCAAGCGGTTTACTCGTATATTTCCGCGAAGGCGGAACTGGAGCAGATTTTAGGAAAAGAATAAAAAAGATCATATGAAGGCAATGAAGATATTTGCATGGATGGCGGCAGCGGTACTGGTATGCAGCTGCGGCGGCGCCTCCAAGAAGAGCGAGCAGGTGACCGGAACGGAAGAAAAGATTCCGGTCGTTTCGGTGGCCGGGGTCAGTCGCCACGACGTGGCGCACAGCGAGGTCTATTCCTCGACGGTCCTGGCCAATATCACCAACAACATCGCCCCGCAGACGGGTTCCCGTATCCAGAAAATCAGGGTGGAGGTAGGCGATTTCGTGCAGGCCGGTCAGGTGTTGGCGGAAATGGACCGCGTGCAGCTCGACCAGGCACGGCTCAAACTCGTCAACGACTCTACGGAACTGGTGCGCCTGCGCGGACTTTACGAAGCGGGCGGACTGTCGCAGTCGGATTACGATGCGGCGGAACTGGGCTACAAGGTCAGCAGCGCTTCCTATGCCAACCTATTGGAAAACACGATCCTGCGCGCTCCGGTGAGCGGCGTCGTCACGGCCCGCAATTATGACCGCGGCGATATGTACACGATGACGCAGCCCATCTTCACGGTGCAGCAGATCACCCCCGTCAAGCTGCTCGTCGGCATCTCCGAGAGCGATTACAGCCGCGTGCATCGCGGGGACAAAGTGAAAATCGAGGTGGATGCGCTCCCTTCCCGCAGTTTCCAGGGCACCATCAACCGCATCTATCCGACGGTCGACGCTGCATCGCACACCTTCAACGCGGAGGTGGTCGTGCCCAATGGCGACCGGGCCCTGCGTCCGGGGATGTTCGCTCGGGTGACGGTCACCTTCGACGTGCAGAACAACGTGATGGTGCCGGATATCGCCGTCCTCAAACTCCAGGGTTCCGGCCAGCGTATGGCCTATGTGGTGGATGACGAAGGTGTGGCGCATCTGCGTATCCTGACGCTCGGCGTGCACATCGGCAAGGAATACGAGGTGCTTTCCGGCCTCGAGGCGGGGGACCGCGTGGTCGTCAAGGGCCAGTCCTCCCTGCAGGACGGGATTAAAGTGAAGGTAGGGGAATGAGCATCTACAGAAAAGCCGTCAACAATCCGGTGACCACCGCACTGGTGTTCATCGCTTTCATGATTCTGGGAATCTTCTCGCTTTCCAAGACGAGCATCGCCCTTTTCCCGGAATTCGATTCCAACGTCATCATGGTCATGTCTTCGTATCCGGGGGCCAGTGCCGCCGATATCGAGACCAACCTGACCAAAGTTCTGGAAAACTCCCTGAACGGCGTTGCGAACCTCAAGAAACTGAATTCGCAGTCCAAGGAAAACATCTGTATGCTGACCCTCGAATTCGAGTACGGTATCGATATCGAGGAGGCGACGAACGATGTCCGGGACAAGTTGGATATGGTGAACTCGATGCTGCCGGACGGCGCGTCCGTTCCGGTCATCTTCAAATTCAGCGCGGACGATATGCCCATTATGATCCTCTCCGCCACGGCCGACGAGAGCCTCCCCGGACTGGACAAGATTTTGGACGACAAGGTGGCCACGCCGCTGGCCCGCATCTCCGGGGTAGGTACCGTTTCGGTGGTGGGCGCCCCCACGCGCGAAATCCAGGTTTACTGCGATCCGGACCGCCTGCAGGCCTACGGGCTGTCCATCAGCGGCATTGCGCAAATCATCGCCGCGGAAAACCGGAACATCCCTTCCGGGAATGTCGATATCGGTTCCGAAACCTATACCCTGCGGGTGCAGAAGGAGTTTTCCGATCCTTCCGAGATGCTGGACATCGTCGTCGGCGCTTCCGGCGGCAAGACCGTCTACCTGCGTGACGTGGCCCGCATCCGCGACGGCAGCGAGGAACGCGAGCAGGAATCCTATACCAACGGCCTGCGTTCGGCCCGTATCATTATCCAGAAGCAGTCCGGCGCCAATGCCGTCAATGTGATCCGGAACGTCAAGAAGACCCTGGCGAAGGTGCAGCCCACCCTGCCGTCCGACATCGAAATCAAGACGGTGGTGGATACCTCGGACAACATCATCAACACCATCAATTCCCTGAAGGAAACGATCATCATCACCTTCATCGTGGTGATGCTGGTGGTGTTCATCTTCCTCGGAAGGTGGAGGGCGACCTTCATCATCATCCTCTCCATCCCGATGGCCCTGCTGGCATCGCTGATTTACCTTTTCGCCACCGGCAACACCCTGAACATCATCTCGATGTCCGCCCTTTCCATCGCCATCGGAATGGTGGTGGACGACGCCATCGTGGTGCTGGAAAACGTGACTTCGCACCTGGAAAAGGGCGAGAAGCCCAAGGAGGCGGCGGTGCTCGCAACCTCCGAAGTGGCTATTTCCGTCATCGCATCGACCCTGACGATGCTCTGCGTGTTCCTGCCGCTGACGATGATCAAGGGGATGGCCGGCATTATGTTCCGCCAGTTGGGCTGGATCGTGAGCATCATCATGATCGTCTCCACGACGGCGGCCCTGACCCTCGTCCCGATGCTTTGCTCCCGTATGCTCAAGGCGGGCCGCAAGGAAGGGAAGGTCTATACGGCGGTCTTCGGCCCCATCAACCGTTTCCTGGATGCTGTCTCCCGCGGCTACGGCCGGCTCATCGGCTGGGCGACGACCCATCGCAAGACCGTGATCTTCGGCGCCTTCGCCATCTTTGCTGCGGTAGTCGGGCTGCTCGGACCGAAAGTCAAGACCGAGTTCTTCCCGCGGGCGGACCAGGGCCGTCTCCAGGTCAGTATCGAACTGCCGATGGGAACGGCACAGGAGGTGACGCGCGATTTCTCGCAGCGCTTCTATGCCGACCTGGTCGAGGCCATCCCGGAAATCCGCATCTGTAACGTGACCTTCGGCCAGGCGGATTCGGACAATGCCTTTGCCAACCTGCGGGCGAACGGTACCCACATCATCCAGATGAATATCAATGTGGGCAGTATCGAGAACCGCGAACGAACCGTTTTCGAGATGTCGGACATCATCCGTTCCATTATGGCGCGTTATCCGGAAATCCGCCGCGGTACCGTTACGGAAGGCGGCGGCGGTATGGGGGCGGCCTCTTCGGTGACCATCGAGGTGTACGGCTATGATTTCGAGGCGACCGACCGCGTGGCCAAGGCCCTGCAGACCGAAATGCTCAAGGATCCGGTCTTTTCGCAGGTGACGCTGAGCCGCGATGAATATACGCCGGAATACCAGTTCGACTTCGACCGCACCAAACTGGCGCTCAACGGGCTGAATTCCAGTACCGCCGGTGCCGCGTTCAGTGCGGCGATGAGCGGATCGCTCGCATCGCATTACCGTGAGGACGGCGAGGAGTATGACATCCGCGTCCGCTATGCACCGGAATACCGTACGAGCGTGGCGGATATGGAGAACATCATCATCTACAATGCTTTCGGTAAGCCCGTGCGGATGAAGGAACTCGGCTCCATCGTCGAGACGCGCGTTCCGCCGACCATCGAGCGCAAGGACCGCGAACGCCTGATTTCCGTGAAGGGGATCGTGGCGCGCGGTGCGGCCCTCAGTGATGCGGTGGCCTCCTCGCAGCGCATCCTCGATGCGACGGAGATCCCTTCGGACATTACCCCGGTCATCGCCGGAGACTATGAGGACCAGAAGGATATGTTCGCCGACCTGATCGTGCTGATCGTGCTGATCATCATCCTGGTGTATATGGTGATGGCTTCGCAGTTCGAGTCCTTCATGAGCCCGTTCGTGATTATGTTCTCGCTGCCCTTCGCCCTCGTGGGTGTGATTCTGGGCTGTATCCTGACGGGAACGCCGCTTGGCGTGATGGCCCTCATCGGCGTCATCATCCTCCTGGGTATCGTGGTGAAGAACGGTATCGTGCTCATCGACTACACCATCCTTTGCCGCGAGCGTGGAATGAGCGTGCTGGAGGCCTCTGTAACGGCAGCCCGCAGCCGTCTGCGCCCGATCTTGATGACGACGCTCACCACGGTGCTCGGTATGTTGCCGATGGCGCTCGGAACGGGCGAAGGTTCGGAGATGTGGGTATCGCTGGGTATGACGGTCTGCTGGGGTCTGACCGTATCGACCCTCGTGACCCTGGTGCTCATCCCTACCGTCTATTGTGTATTTGCCGCACGGCAGGAAAAACGTAAAAAAGCCAAAGCATGAAAGCCGTATTCGTAACTTATAACCAGGCCTATAACGAGGAAATCGTAGAACTCTTGGACAAGCACGCGCAGCGGGGCTTCACCCGCTGGACGGATGTGCAGGGGCGCGGTGGCGTGAACGGGACTCCGCATATGGGGAACCACGCCTGGCCGGAGATGAACCACGCCTTGTTGACGATGGTCGATGACGCGATGGCCGCCACCCTGCTCTCCGAACTGAAGGCGATGGATGAGGCTTCCCCGGACCTGGGGCTCCGGGCCTTTACCTGGGATATTTCCGGAATGATTTGATAGAGAGAGGCTGCAATATCGGGCACTTGTTGCTTCGCAACCCTATCCGGGTAAATGTGCCCTAACATTGCAGCCTCTATAAAATTTAAAAAAAAATAATACCTTTGTAGAATGGAAACAGTTATTACAAGCAACAATATCGACCAGGTGCTTGCCACGGACAAGCTGGTGGTCATTGATTTCTGGGCCTCCTGGTGCGGCCCCTGCCGGATGCTTTCCCCGACCATCGAGGAACTCGCCGGAGAATTCGAAGGCAAGGCGGTCATCGCCAAATGCAATGTGGACGACTGCGAGGATGCGGCAGTGCGTTTCGGCGTACGGAACATCCCCAATGTGGTTTTCGTCAAGAACGGACAACTCGTGGACCGCAGCGTGGGCCTCGTTCCCAAGCAGCTGCTTGCCGACAAGATCAATTCTTTAATTTAAATATCGATGAAAAAGATTCTTGCAGTTTTGGCTG
Source organism: Bacteroidales bacterium (assembly GCA_016282145.1). Classification (GTDB taxonomy): domain Bacteria; phylum Bacteroidota; class Bacteroidia; order Bacteroidales; family UBA932; genus Cryptobacteroides. The sequence goes on from JAEEJZ010000042.1 coordinate 24,681, forward strand.
CGGCGCTCATCGCGACGAGCGCTTTTGCGAAGGTCGGCCTTATCGGCGGTGTTTCCTTCTCCCCGAATCAAGTCAGTTTCAAGGACGTGCAGCAGTGGCATGCCGGTCTGACCTGGGAAATTCCCATCGGAATCGGTTTTTCCCTCCAGCCCAGCCTGCTGTATGCGACCAAGGCCGGTCTGCGCAAGGAAGAAACGGCCGGCATCATCGACCAGCTGTCGATGGGATACGTCCAGCTGCCTGTCCAGCTCCTCTGGGGACCCGATATCGCAGACGGGAACTTCAAGCCCTACGTGTTCGCTGAACCCTATCTGGGCTACAACCTTACCCAGAACGGTCAGTGGGTGGATGTGAAGAACATCAAGGATGTCGGCAAATTGTTCGACTGGGGTGGCGGCCTTGGTATCGGCGTCAAGCTCTTCAAGCACTTGCAGATTACGGGCAAGTATATCTGGAGTTTCGGCAGCATCATCAATGCGAACGGCGATCCCAACAAGGATTACGAGAAATTCGACATCAAGAGTCCCGGCGCCCTTCAGATTTCCGCTGCAATCCTCTTCTAAGATGGACGGAAAGTTCGCGGTCTTCTTTTGCTCCGCGGTTTCCGAAATCGACCCCAAGTACAGACAGGCTGCCCGGGCATGTATCCGTGCGGCCTGTTTGTCCGGATACGGAATCGTCAGCGGAGGCACCGTCAAAGGTTGCATGAAACTGGTAGCGGATACCGCTGCCGAGATGCACGCGTACCACAGGGGCGTGCTGCCCCGTTTTATGCGCGGCCTGGAGCATCCGGCCCTGACCGAGACGCAGTGGACGGACACGATGTCCGCCCGCAAGGACCTGATGCGCGAAGGGACCTGCCTGGCCGTGGCGCTGCCCGGCGGTATCGGGACGCTGGACGAATTGTCCGAGACGCTCTGTCTGGCGAAGATGGGGCTCTATCACGGTCGCGTGGTGGCGCTGAACCTGGATGGGTTTTACGATGCTTACCGCGCCCAGTTGGACCGTTTTGTGCGCGACGGGATGCTCAGTGAAGCGGCCCTCACGCTGATTACCTTCCCCTCGACGGTGGAGGAGTTTGAAAAATTATTGTAGAAAGGATGTCGGAACTGCTGCATACGCTTTGCGCCCTGGTCGATGCCGGGAAAGTCCCCCATGCGATTCTGCTGCATGAGGAGGACGGCGGCGGCGCCGTGACGCTTGCGTTGCAGTTCCTGGAACATCTTTTCGGCGAGGCGTCCGGAGGCAAGATCTCGAAGTTGATTCATCCGGACGTGCATTTTGTCTTCCCGACGGTCTCGTCGTCCAAGGCCTGCCTGCCCGCCTGGCGCTCGCTGGTGCTGGAGAACCCGCATTTCCGGCAGGAAGACCTTACGTCGGCGCTCGGAATCGAGGGCAAGACCGCCCTTATCGCCGTAGCGGAAGCGAAGGAGATCCTTTCGACCCTGTCCCTCAGTGCTCTGGAAGGCGGGTATCGCGCGGTGCTGGTGTATCTTCCCGAGAAGATGAATGCCGAAGCGGCGAACCGCCTGCTGAAAATGGTGGAGGAGCCGCCTGCTATGACGCAGTTCGTCTTCGTGACGCACGCACCGGAGAAATTGCTGCCGACGATTGTTTCCCGCTGTCAGCGCTACCGGGTGATGCCGGACGGGACGGAGAGCGTCAGCGCCAATCCGGCGTTTGCCTCCATCCTGCAGGAGATGCTGCGGGCGGCCGCGTCGAAGGATTTGCTTGCGCTGCTCTCTGCATCGGACAAGGCGGCGGCACTGCCCTCGCGGGAGAATGTGGCGGAGTTTTGCAAGTACGCTTCGGCGATGCTCCGTCAGCTTTTCCTTCAGCAGCAGGGCTTGAGCGCATTGCAGGGGCCGCAGGCTGAGGAAATGGCGCCCTTTGCATCGGCACTGCCCAAATCTTTTCCGCGAAAGGCGCTTTCCGCTTTTGACCGGGCGATGTTGCTGACCGCCCGCAATGTGAACTTGAAACTGATTTTTACGGAGCTTGCCGGCTCCCTGTATAAAACATAAGATGGATAACGAAACGATACAATACGATTGCTTCCGGGGCTGTACGGTGGTCCGTAATGCCGAGAACGGCGAGGCGGCCTGTACTTACCGTGAGGGCTGCTGTAAACTGGAGGCCCGCAACTGGCTGAAAGGGAACGAGGACAGTTCGAACCCGGACCTCTTCGAGGTGCGCTTCAAGAATACCCGCAAGGGCATTTACCGCAATGATTCCGGGCAGAATGTCAAGGTGGGCGACCTGGTCATCGTGGAGGCGGCGACCGGGCACGACCTGGGCATCATCACCCTTTCCGGGCCGGTGGTATTCCGGCAGATGAAGTGCAAGGGCGTACCTGCCGACGGGGAATTCAAGAAAATCTACCGCAAGGCGCGCCAGAACGATATCGAAAAGTGGCAGCAGGCCATCGCGCGCGAGCAGGAAACGATGATTGCGGCACGGCGCATCGCCGCGGAACTCGGGCTGGATATGAAGATCGGCGACGTGGAGTTTCAGGGCGACGGGACGAAAGCAATCTTTTATTACATTGCCGACGGGCGCGTGGATTTCCGGCAGCTGATCAAAGTCTTTGCCGACGAATTCCGCATCCGTATCGAGATGAAGCAGATCGGCGCCCGGCAGGAAGCCGGCCTGATCGGCGGGCTGGGGGTCTGCGGCCGCGAACTCTGCTGCACCAATTACGTGACGACCTTCAAGAGCATTTCGACCGCCGTGGCGCGTTGCCAGGACCTGTCGCTCAACCCGCAGAAACTTGCCGGCCAGTGCGGAAAACTCAAATGCTGCCTCAATTATGAGGTGGCGACCTATCAGGATGCGCAGTCGCGTATCCCTAAGGTCTCCCAACCCCTCGAATTCGAGGACGGCCAGGCCTGGTTGCGCAAGACCGATATCCTGCGCGAAGTGATGTACTTCTCCTATGAGAAGGGCTCCGATGCGGTGCTTTATCCGCTCGATGCCGCCGAAGTGCGCGAAATCATCCAGATGAACCGCAACGGCATCAAACCGGAATCCCTGAAAACCGAGCCGGAACCTTCCGCCCCTGAATTCGTCACCGCGGTGGGCGATGATTCCATCAGCCGCTTCGACCGTCCGCGCCGTTCCAAATCCCGGAACCGCGGAAGGCGCCAGCGTGGCGGTGGAAACAAGTCCGAAAAATGAGGTTTTTCCCCTTACTGCTTGCGCTGACGCTGCTTTTGTCCTGTGCACGGCCTTCTTCGGAAGAATACTTCATCCTGAAGAAAGACGCGCCGGAAGGGCTGTATTCCTTCCGTCTGGACCTTTCGGATACGACCCTCTGTTACGACATCAGCCTCTATGTCCGTCCGGATCCCCGGGACAGTTCCGGTTTTCCCCTGACGGCGCGCTGGTACCGGGGGGACACGCTCCGCTTTACGGAAGAACTGTTTTTCCCGGCAGGGAAGGAGAAGGTCCTGTACCGCAGCGGCGTGCGGATGGTGGAACCGGGGGAGTGGACGCTTTGCCTCGAGCCCTGTTGCCCGCCTGCGGGATTCAGCGGCATCGGCGTAGTCAATCAACGCAATGGGACACGATAAGTTACGCAAATTTGCGGAGAACGAGACGTTCTCCTGTCTGATTCAGCCGTCGGCGCAGGAGTTGTTGCAGGACGGTTTCCTGAACCTGCACGACCATGCCCTGAAAGGCTGCTGGAGCCGCGAGATCTTTCACAATGATGCGCCCATTACCCTGGAACTGGGTTGCGGGAAGGGGGAGTATACCCTGGACCTGGCGCGCCGTTTCCCGGAGCGGAATTTTATCGGCGTGGATATCAAGGGCGCAAGGCTCTGGCGCGGGGCCAAGACCGCGACGGAGGAAGCGCTGCCCAACGTGGCGTTCCTGCGCACGCGCATCGAATTCATCGGCGCTTTCTTTGCGCCGGACGAGGTATCGGAAATCTGGCTGACTTTCTCCGATCCGCAGCCCAACAGCGAGAATTCGCGGCTTACGTCGCCTGTGTTCCTGGAGCGTTATCGCCGTTTTCTCGCCCCCGGCAGCCTGATCCACCTCAAGACGGACAGTCTGCTGCTGCACCGTTATACCCTGGATGTGTGCCGGGAGCAGGGCCTGGAGGTCCTCGCCCGGACGGAAGACCTCTATGGCGAGCCTCATCGCTATGCCCCCTGGCTCTATGAAGTGCAGACCTTCTACGAAAAGATGTTTCTCGCCAA
>JAEEJZ010000006.1 GCA_016282145.1 Bacteroidales bacterium
CCTGTTCGGGGTGCTTCCCACCTTTCCCTCACGGTACTGGTCCACTATCGGTCTTCCGGTTATATTTAGCCTTGCGGCATGGTCGCCGCGGATTCAGACAGGATTCCACGTGTCCCGCCCTACTCAGGTGGCACCCCTGACTGCCGAACTTGCCTGTACGGGCCTTTCACCCTCTGCGGACAGACTTTCCAGACTGTTCCAGTTCGTTCTACAGTTCCCTTAGGTGCTCCTACAACCCCGAATACGCCGTAACGCACTCGGTTTAGGCTCCTCCCGTTTCGATCGCCACTACTCCGGGAATCGATTATTTCTTTCTTTTCCTGCAGGTACTAAGATGTTTCAGTTCCCTGCGTGTGCCCCTGTCTCCAGGTGTACGGCCTTCAACCGTACGGGTTCCCCCATTCAGACATCTCCGGATCACTTCCTGTTTGCGGATCCCCGGAGCTTTTCGCAGCTTACCACGTCTTTCTTCGCCTCCGGAAGCCTAGGCATCCTCCGTTCGCTCTTCTAATCTTTCTCGCTCTTTGTGAATCTTATTCTTTCACTCGTTTTGCCTATTTCGAAATTGTAGTCCCCACAACCCGAAAAAACTCGGATTATTACAGACTATTTAATTTCTATCTTCTCGTTTTTTTAAACCTCTTAATCTCTCTCAATATTTTCAAAGAACTGTCCCCTTTTCCAAAAGGGGATGCAAAGATACACACTTTTTTCAAAGCGGCAAATTTTTTTTGAATTTTTTCCAGCTATTTTTTGCTGAAAATATCTATGATGTTGAGTATGACCGCAGAAGCCTTTTCCATGCTCTCCAGCGGCACCCATTCCATCTTTCCGTGGAAGTTGAGCCCGCCTGCGAAGATATTCGGGCAGGGAAGCCCCTTGAAGGAAAGATTGGCCCCGTCGGTGCCCCCGCGGATGGGCTGCACCTTCGGTTCTACGCCGGCGCGCCGCATCGCCTCCATCGCCGTTTCGATGATCTGGTAATGCGGTTCCACCTGCTCGCGCATATTATAATATTGGTGTTTGATCTCCGCACGGACGGTCCCTTCGCCCCACTTGGCGTTCAGGAAATCCACGCAGCGGCCGACAAAGGCCTTGCGCTCCTCGTAAAGGGAAAGCGAATGGTCGCGGATGATATAGGTCAGTTCCGCTTCCTCCACCGTTCCCTTCATCCCGATCAGGTGATAGAAGCCCTCGTAACCTTCCGTGTACTCGGGTTTCTCAAAGGCAGGCAGCAAGTCATTGAACTCCATCGCGATGCGCATGGCATTCTTCATCTTGCCCTTCGCATAGCCGGGATGCACGTTAAGGCCGCTTACGCGGATGGTCGCCGCCGCCGCATTGAAGTTCTCGAACTCCAGTTCTCCCACTTCCCCGCCGTCCATCGTATAGGCATAATCGGCGCCGAAGCGCGCTACGTCGAACTTCACCACGCCGCGGCCGATTTCCTCATCGGGCGTAAAGCCGATGCAGATTTTCCCGTGCTTCACCTCCGGATGCGAGCTCAGGTACTGCACCGCGTCCATGATTTCCGCCACGCCGGCCTTGTCATCCGCACCGAGCAACGTCGTACCGTCGGTCGTGATGAGCGTCTCACCCTTGTGTGCAAGCAGTTCCGGGAAATCTTCGGGCGACAGGAACAGCCCCTCCACGCCCTTGAGCGCAATCGGGCCGCCGTCGTAATTGGGAATCAACTGCGGCTTGACGCCGGTGCCGGAAGCGTCCGGCGATGTATCCACGTGCGAAATAAAGCCCACGGCGGGCACCTGCGCATCGATATTCGAGGGCAGCGTCGCCATCACATAGCCATATTCATCGAACGTCGCTTCGACGCCCATCGCCAGCAGTTCATCGCGCAGCATCCGCAGCAGATTCAGTTGCTTCGCAGTCGAGGGCTGCGATTCGGAATTCTCATCACTCTGCGTATCTACGGCCACATACCGCAGAAAACGGTCCAATAACTTTTCCATAAGCAATAATTAGACAAAAACAGATTGCGACATTAGGATGCATTTACCCGGATAGGGTTGCAAAGCAACAAGCATCCGTTGTCGCAATCTGTTTATTATTCAACTTTTTTCGAAGTAATTACCATATACAGACAAAGCAGGATGAACGGCACGATGGCCACCATCTCAGCAGGGGCGGCACCACCGCTCAGCGGCGTATTCCATCCCGTCAGCATCAGGTCAACCCCGGCAAAGCGGAGCACCGCGGAAACCACACCCATCAGGGCACCGCCGGCGATGAAACCGCTCGCGATGAGCGTTCCCTTCTCGCTGCGCGCCTTGTTGAGCGCTTCATCCTTGCTGCGGCTGCCCACATACCAGGAAATCGCACCACCCACCAGGAGCGGCAGGTTCAGGTCCAGCGGAATGAACATACCCAGGCAAAACGCCAGCGCAGGCACCTTGAACAGCGTCAGCGTGACCGCGATCAGTGCGCCGATGCCATAGAACAGCCAGGGCGCGCTGCCGTCGTTCATCATCGGCTGGATCACCGCCGCCATCGCATTGGCCTGCGGAGCGACGAGGGCACCCTCGCCGGTAAAGCCGTAGGTCCTGTTCAGGACCAGCATCACGGCGCCGACAGTAGCCGCGGACACCAGCGTCCCGACGAACTTCCAGGTCTCCTGCTTAGCGGGCGTCGTTCCGATCCAGTAGCCGATCTTGAAATCGGTCACCAGGCCGCCGGCCATCGAAAGGGCCGTACAGACCACGCCGCCGATCACCAGCGCCGCCACCATACCGGCATTCCCTTTCAGCCCCGCTGCAACCAGAACCAACGCCGTGATAATCAGCGTCATAATCGTCATCCCGCTCACCGGGTTCGAGCCCACAATGGCAATCGCATTCGCCGCCACGGTGGTAAAGAGGAAGGCGATGACCGCCACCACCAGCAAGGCGAGCAGAGCCTGCCATACGCTCTCCACCACGCCGCCGAAAGCAAAGAAGGCGAACGCGGCAAGCAGCGTCAGCGCAATCCCGAAGACCACGCCGCGCATCGGCAGGTCGCGCTGGGCACGGTCAGTCTCCGCCGGAGCGCTCCCCTTCTTGCGGGAAAACTCCCCTACGGCTAGCCCGACGGCATTCTTGATCACGCCGGAGGACTTGATAATGCCGATGATGCCCGCTGCGGCGATACCGCCGATACCGATGTGCCGGGCATACTCCTTGAAAATCTGTTCCGGCGACATTTCCGCCACCGTCATAGTGATGCCTGTGCCCATCAGGTCCAGCACCTGCGCGCCGAACAGCACGTTCAGCAGCGGAATGATGAGGAACCAGACCAGGAAACTGCCGCAGCAGATGATGAAGGCATATTTGAGTCCGACGATGTAGCCCAGGCCCAGCACCGCGGCGCCGGTATTGAGTTTCACGACCACTTTCGCCTTGTCGGAAATCACCTGGCCCACGTGCAGCACGGTGGAAGAAAGCGTCTCGCTCCAGGCTCCGAAGGTCGCCACGATAAAGTCGTACAGACCGCCCACCAGACCGCTCAGCAGCAGGGTGCGGGTACTCTTGCCCCCTTCCTCACCGCTCAGCAGCACCTGCGTCGTCGCCGTCGCCTCCGGGAAAGGATACTTTCCGTCCATCTCCTTCACGAAATACTTGCGGAAGGGAATGAGGAAAAGAATGCCCAGAAAGCCGCCCAGCAGCGACGAGAGGAACATCTGCATAAAATTCACGTCCAGGCCGAGGATATAGACCGCGGGAAGCGTAAAAATCGCTCCCGCCACGATGACACCGGAACAGGCGCCGATCGACTGGATAATCACATTCTGGCCGATGCCTTCCTTCTTGCCGAGCGCCCCCGTCACACCGACGGCGATGATCGCAATGGGAATCGCGGCCTCAAAGACCTGTCCTACCTTCAATCCCAGATAAGCGGCCGCCGCCGAAAAGAGCACGGCCATCAGCAGACCCATCGTTACGGAATAGGGAGTAACCTCAGGGCTTCCGTCCTTTACTTTCATCTTTTTCTTTCTTTCGTTCGTATTGTGCGATGTATTTTTCCAGCCGGCGCCGGTCTTTTTCTTCCTCCCGGTCGCGGCGGAGCACTTGCTTCAGCGTACGCTTGCGCTTCTTTTCGAGTTTCTTCTGCTCTTTCAGGGCTTTCTTGACCGCATCCAGCGAATCCAGGCGTGCCCACTTGGCATCCCGTTCGGCAATGCGCAGCGCAATCGCGAGATCCTGCGCATCCCGGCGCTCCTGTGCCTTCTGCTCCCGCTCGCGGCGGGACTGTTCCCGGCGTTCGCGTTCGAGTTGCTTCGCATCCGGAGGCGGAGGCGGCAGCAAAGTGTCCGCAGGGGCCTTCACCGTCGTGTCAGGAGGGGCGACAAGGGTATCCGGCGGCGCAGGCCTCGCTACCGGAGGAGGCATCAGCGTATCTTCCGGAGCGGTCAGGGTATCGGCAGGCGCGGTCGTCGTATCCGCGGGAACGGCCGGGTCAGGGGCAGGCACGGGGACAGGAGCCGGGGCAGGAACTGCCGGCGTTTCCTCCTTGTCCTTCTTCCCCTTCTTCTTTTTCTCCTTGCCCGGCAGGGACTTGTCCGGTTTTTCACGGGGCGGAGGAACGATGCCCTGCTTGCGCAGTTCTATATCCTCCATAATACCCTCCATATAGCCCGGGAAGTAGAATTTGGTCTGTTTGAAATCCGGTCTGGGGCGCGACGAATAGACGCTGCGCTCGGAGGCGTTGGCCTCCCTCGTGGTGATGTCCTGCTTCCCCTTTGGACGCCGCTCGGGCGCCCAGTTGAAGCCCTTCATCCGCTTGTCTTCCTGAGGCATCTGCGCCAGGGGGAAGGCATCGTTCTTGGGCGACTCGAAATAATGGACCCGCTCCAGTTCCCCCTTGCGCAGGGTAGCGGAAAGCATCTTGCTCTGCACCTTGTTCACCGTGGCGATCTGGCCGTCCTCTTCCAGATAGAAAAGGGCCACGGCACCGCCCAGGGCATCGAAACGCCGCAGGGTGGAAGTCGTGTCAAAGTAAGCCATCACCTCGGCGCCCTTGATCTGATTGAAGAGCATCGTGTCCTCCTGCGTGATGATAAAGGCCTCGGAGAGCAGGTTGGCCTTGTCCAGGCGGCCGTTGCGGATCAGCACATACACGCTGTCGGCGGTATACTGGCGGTTGCCGTCATTCCAGAAATAGGGCGTCCCGTAAAAACGGGCGATGGAATCGAGGTCCGTATAATCGAGCGAATCGCAGCGCACCTGCAGGTCCTTGCGGAAAATCCGCACGTCGCCTGCGGCATAGAGGAAGCCGATTTTCGTGGAGTCGATGGGCGGGGGCAGGGAGTCCACGGGAGCGCCGAGGCTGTCCGCCGGAGCGGCGGGCGCTTCGGGGGCCGCGTCAGGCGAAGAGGGCGGTTCCACCGGAGGGGCCACCACTTCGGGCTTGTCCTTGCCGCCTTTCTGCATCGACTGGCTGTAACCGTGCTCGCGCTGCTCTTTCTCTTCCGCCGCCTTGGCGGCCGCTTCCGCAGCAGCCTTGGCCGCCTGGGCCCGGTACTCCTGCACCGCATCCATCCCGATCTCAGCAAGCCGGGTCTCCGCCTTGCTGATCAGGTAGGCCGGAATGCTGTCCCGGCGGATCGTGTGATAGACCATCAGGTCGGCGCCCACGTAGGCGGTATCGCGACTGGCATCCTCTTCCTGCACGATGGCGGCCGCGACATTGCGGCGCATCGTCACCGTCGCGGTGCTGTCACAAAACAGGATATGGTCGGCGAAAGAAGTGACGCCGCGCACCGTATCACGCAACTGGGCATTCCCGCGAAGGAGCAGTTCGCCCGTTTCGCGATAGACGTACATCGTATCCGCCCAGCCTTCGCGCTCGGGCGACAGGCCGTGGACATCGTCCGTAAAAAAGAAAACCTGACTGTCGCGGGCATACCAGCCGCCGCGGGCCGAGAGCATATTGTCCCTGTTCCAGAAATCGATCGGTTCCACGAAATCCGCCCGGGCGATGCGGGAGTCATACTCGAGCGCCTGCGTCTTGACGAACACGGAGTCCGTGAACATATTGACATTGCCCGAGAAGGTGAAAAACTCCGTCTTGGAGTCGTAGGTGCCGTCTATGCTCTCGATGATCTGCCCATCCTCGTCGCGCATCGAGGCGCCCTTGCTGAAGACGGCGACACTGTCCCGGGTGTTGTATTCCAGATGCTGCGTGCGGAGCAGGTTCTTCTGCTTGTTCTCCAACTGCACCAGCACGCCGGAAAAGAGGGCCAGGTCCTCGTCGATGACATAGGTCAGTTTTTCGCTGGTCAGCCGGGTATCGCCCTGGATGACCTTGACGTGCCCCTTGGCCAGGATGAGTTTGGTATCGACGTTCCAATCGGCGGTATCGCTGATCAGATACATCCCGTTGTGCAGGAAGGTGGCGCCGAGCGCCTTGCGGTGCTGCTCGCCGAAGGCCTGGTACTGTTCCAGCGACTTGGCTTTGAGCAGATAGACGAGATTTTCCTCGTCCTCTTGCGTCCGGGCAGCCTTTTTCGGGGGTTTCTGGGCAAACAGGGCAAGGCTCAATGCGGCAAACAGCAATGCCGCCAGACGGGAAATTACTTTCCTTTCAACTTTGAAGCCCATCCTGCCCTTGAGAATTCACAATCCTTGAAAAGCGGATCGATGACGATGTAGGTCGTCTTGATTTTTTTATCGATAAAATGGTCGATCTCCTCGGCCTGGCGCATCTGGCGCACCAGTTCCAGGAGTTCGGTATAGTCTTTTTCAAAAGTGGCGGTATGCGCGGGGACGATCTTGTCCAGCCGTACGATCTTGTACACCAGGTTGCCGTTGCGTCCCTCGTTGTCCAGGGACTCGATGGGTTCGGAAATCTCCCCTTCCTTCAGGTGCTGCACCGCCTTGTAGTCCTGCGGTTTGAGCTGGTCGATTTCAAAATAGGCCGAGCCGGTGCCGGGATCCGCCATCTGGCCGCCGTTGGTGCGGGTGGCCGGATCCTGGGAATAGAAGGCCGCCGCCAGGGCAAAATTGATTTTCCCGCTGTCGATCTGGGTCTTCAGGCTGTCCAGGGTCTTGAAGGCCTTTTCGCGGTCCGCCGAGGTGTACTGGGGATGCAGCAGGATGTGACGGGCATTGAACATATCGCCCTTCTTCTCCAGGACTTCGATGATGTGGAAGCCGTCCGGAGTCTCCACGATCTGGGAAATCACGCCGGGCTTGAGGGACATCGCCGCATCGGAGAAGGCGGGCCAGAAGATGGACTTGGAGGCCATGCCCAGTTCCCCGCCCTTGCGGGCGCTGCCGGGATCTTCCGAATAGAGGCGCGCCAGGGTCGAGAATTTCTCCCCGTTCAGGATGCGTTCCCGCAGCGAAAGCAGTTTTTCCTTGACGACAAGGGCAGCCGCTTCGCGGTCAGGATAAATGCAGATCTGGCTGAGTTTGTACTTGATGGGCACGACGGGAAGGGAGGCCACGTCCGCCGTATCCAGGTACTGACGCACGTCGTAGGGAGTCAGTTCGGGCATCGAGGAGGCCACTTGCTGCTGCTCCTGCTGCGTAAGGGAATTCTCCTCCAACTGCTTGCGCCATTCCTGGCGGAGTTTGAAGAGGGACATCCCGAAATATTCCTCCACGGCTTCGTCGCCGCCCAGGGCGGTCCGCGTCTGGTCCAGACGCTGCGTGAGCATCGCCTCCACGTTGTCTGCATTGACGGAAAGGGAATCGAGACGCGCCTGCATAAGCATCAGCTTCGTCTCCATCATCCGTTCCAGCAGTTCGCAGCGCATGCTCCGGTCCGAAGCCATGCCCTGTGCACGGGCTACGCGGACTTCGGATTCGATATCGGAGAGGGTGATGAGCTCATTTCCCACGACGGCCGCCACCCGGTCGATGACTCCACCGGAATACTGCTGAGCCCCCGCCGCAAGCGACAGGGACAGCAGAAAAACGGTCGCAAGGAAACGGCTGCGCATTATTCAGCCGCGGGAGCGGGCGCTTCGGCAGCTTCCTTCTTCTTGCGGGGAGCGGCCTTGCGGGCAGGCTTCTTCTCCTCGGCGGGAGCGGAAACCGCTTCGCTCAGACGGGTATAGAGCGCATCGGTCTTCTCCAGGATCTCCTTGCGAAGGCTGGTAAAATGCGCCTTGGCTGAACCTTCGGGCCTCGCGTTCACCTTATCCCTCAGGCTGTTGTACAGTTCAACCGCCTCTTCCATCAGACCGGCGATTTTCTCTTCGGGAACCTTTTCGTTCACAGCCGCCACGACGGAACAATCCTCAATGAATGCGCCAAGCACATACTCGATGTCTTTCTTAATGTCTCTGAGATTCATGTCTTATAAAAATTATATAGGCTTGCAAATATATAAAAAATAACTGAGCTTTCACAGCCATAGTTCGGCAAAGGTGTGATAAGGACTCATTTTGTTATGGTCCACCTTGCCCTTGATTCCCGGGGTATGGGAAATCTTGTACTGCCAGATACACCAGTCGGTAAAACTGACATAGGCCTCGGACGAGCCGGCGTCCCCGCACCAGTAGAGGCAGTCGCCGAAGGAGCCGGCGAAATTCTTCAGGTAGAAAGACTGCTTGCTGTAGAGAATCGGCTTCTTGCCGTAGTGCTTTTCGCAGAGGTCCACCCAGGTACGGACCTCCTCCTGGAGGGCCTTCCGGGGAAGGATGTGCCCGGCCGTCTGTTTTTCGATATCCAGCACGGGGACAAGGTCGATGGAATCCCGGTGCACGACGCGGCGGAAATGCTCGAACTGCGCCTCGGCCGGAGAGGAGGTCGTCATAAAATGGTACGCCCCGACGGGAATTCCCGCAGCACGCGCGCCCCGCTGGTTGGCGGTCCAGTCCGGATCCACCCAGTTACTCCCCTCCGTCGCCTTGACGAAGATGAAATCCGCCTTCACGGCCTTCCAGTCCGTAACGATATTGTGGTGGGAGATATCCAGCCCCTCGGGGACGCGCTCTCCCCTTCCCCCCAGGCAGGCGCCCAGGCAGAAAAGGAGACAAAAAAAGGCTGCGAACCTCGTAGCCTTCCTCTTGAAATGTACCAAAGTGCCTTTAATTATTCGGCCTTGGGGCATCCCTCGCACTTCGTGGAGTCAGCGCAGCACTTGTCGCAAGCGGCGGAATCAGCCTCAGCGCAAGCAGCACACTCGACAGCAGCCTCTTCCTCGACAGCCTCAGCCTTCTTGCAGTTACCGCAAGCGCAGGAGACGGAAGCGAAGAGCATCGCAGCAAAGGCGAGCATCATGAAAACCTTCTTCATTTTTTTAATTTTTATAGGTTAAACGGTATTATGTCTAATTCGGGCGCAAATTTATTTACTTTTTACGAGAAAGCAAATAATTTTCCGAAAAATCTTCATCGCTGTAATTCAAACACTTCCATATCGGAGACTTTTCCCCCGTCGAGCCGGAAGCGCAGCGCCGTCCTCACCAATTGCCAGCCTTGCAGCCCGCAGGCGCCCGGATTGACGTACAGCAGGTCGTACTGCGTATCGCGCATCACCTTGAGAATGTGCGAATGCCCGCAGACAAAGATCTGCGGCCGGCAGCGTTCGATCAGTTGCCGGGCTTCGGGATAATAGTGCCCCGGAGAGCCGCCGATATGCGTCATCAGCACGCGCATTCCCCCGCATTCGAAGCATTGGCTGCCGGGATAGGCATAGCGGATGGAACTGCCGTCGCAGTTGCCGTACACGCCGCGGACGGGCTTGAATGCGCTGATGCGTTCCGCAAAGGCTTCGTCGCCGCCCCAGTCGCCCGCGTGCCAGAGTTCGTCCACCGGAGCGAGGAAGGGCTTGAAGCGTTCATCGAACACTCCGTGCGTATCCGAGATCAGGCCGATGTACATAGGTATTTGACATAGAATGCCGATACTGCCGCCAGCGCCGCCGTCTCCGTACGCAGGCGGGAGCTGCCCAAATGCACCGGAATGAAGCCCGCATCCAGCGCCAGTTGCGCCTCTTCGCGGGAAAAATCGCCCTCCGGGCCGATGAGGATGCAGGCGGGCCGCCCGGGCTGCGCGTCCAGCACATCTCCGATGGCCTTGCGCTCTACGCCCTCCAGCTCGAAGCACCAGGCGATGAGCCGCAGGGCGGAAGGATCGCTCCGCCGGATGAATTCCCGCACCGTGCAGGGCTCCTCCACCGCAGGGATGCGGCCTTTGAGCGACTGCTTCGAAGCGGAAAGCAGGATCTTCTTCAGGCGGTCGGTCTTGAAAACGCGCCGTTCGGAATGCTCGCCGATGACGGGCACGATCGCGTCCACACCCATCTCCGTGGCCTTTTCCGCGAACCATTCGTAGCGCTCGTTGCGTTTGGTCGGGCAGACCGCCATCGTCAGACGGTAAGGCACCGCCCCCCAGTCGGGAATCTGCTCCACGATCCGGGCCTGTGCGGCCGTGGGAGACGCATCCGTCAGGCAGCAGCGGTACAGGTTGCCCTCCCCGTCGAAGAGGGAAAGTTCGTCCCCCGCCCGGTGACGCAGGACCTTGACCACGTGTCCGGATTCCTCCTTGTCCAGCGTGCAGATGCCGCCGCTGATCTGCTTGCAATAAAAGATTTCCATCAGGCGCGCAAGATTTTCACCTGGCCGTCCAGTTCCACCTTAATGATCTGGGAAGGCTTGCCCGTCGCGCCCGCTTCCAGATGCCGGGGAACGGTATAATCCACCGCCGAGAGGATTTCCGTAGCGATTTCCGCAAAACGGGCCGGAGCCGCTTCACCGGAGATATTGGCCGAAGTGGAGACCAGCGGCCGGCGGAAACGCCGGATCAGTTCCCGGCAGAACTCGTGCTGGGGAATCCGGATGCCGACGGAACCGTCTTCCGCCACCACGGAGGGGGCCAGTCCCTGCGCGCCGGGATAAATCAGCGTCATCGGCGCATCGTTCACCTCCACCAGATCGATGGCGATGGAGGGAATCTGCCGGATGTAACGGGCCACCATATCGAGGTCCGAAGCCAGCAGGACGAGGGATTTGGCCGCTTCCCGCCGCTTGATGGCGAAAATTTTCTGCACGGCCTGCTCGTTGGTCGCATCGCAGCCCAGGCCCCAGACCGTATCGGTGGGATAAAGGATCACGCCGCCGGCCTTCAGGGCCGCAAGGGCGTCGCCAAGAATGGGAGTATTGTCTGTCATTGTCTGTCGAAAAGGGTGCCCTGCGCCCGCCAGAAACGGATCAGCAGCCAGCCGAAGAGCATGCCGCCGAGATGCGCGAAATGCGCTATTCCGTCCGCGAAGCCGGTAACGCCGGTGAAAAGTTCAATCGCCGCAAAGACGATGACCATCGTCCGGGCCTTCATCGTGACCGGCGGGAAAATCAGGGTCAGGCGGCTCTCCGGGAAGAGCATCGCGAAGGCGATGAGTACGCCGTAGATGGCGCCGGAGGCACCGACCACGGGCGGAAGCGCCGTCGCGAAGAAGGTTACCTGAAGGGTCTCAACGCCCAGGTGCAGTCCTGCCGCCCCGAGTCCGCAGACAAAGTAATAGATCAGGAACTTGCGCGAGCCGATGATATCCTCCACCACACTGCCGAACATATACAGGGTGTACATGTTGAAGAAGATGTGCCAGAAGCCGCCGTGCATGAACATATGCGTGATGATCTGCCACCAGCGGAAAAAATGCGAACCGGGATAGAAGAGCGCGAAAGTGCCCATCATATAATTTTCATTGAGCAGCGTCGCGACGAATATGATGACATTGATGAGGATGAGGTTCCTCGTCACGGGAGCATTTCTTTGCATTCTTAAAATTTCTTGTCGATTTCTTCGGTTTTGAATACGGTCAGGGTACGCTTCCCGCCGGGGGTCAGTTCCGCGTTCGCGCAGGCGAAGAGCGCGTCCAGCAGGCGCGAGGCTTCCGCCGCCGTAAGGATATCCCCCTTCCCAAGAGCCTCCAGGGTGGCGATCTTGGTCGCCATCGCGCTCTTCAGCACTTCCGGAAGCTGCCCTTCGCGATTGTCGGAGAGGATGAGCAGCAGGTCTTCGACCATTCGCTGTACCTTGCCCTCTTCGCAACTGTAACCTTCGGGCACGCCGTTCACGACCACCGTATCCGTTCCGAAGGGGGTGATGTCGAAGCCCAGGGCGCCAAGCGGCTCCGCATACTGTTCGAAAAGCAGGGCCTGGCCCGCGGCAAGGCGGACCTGAACGGGGAACAGCGCGGTCTGCGTCACACTTTCCCGGCCTTCCAGGGCCCTCAGGGCCCTCTCATACAGGATGCGCTCCCAGGCCCGGCGGACGTGCACGACCATCAGGCCGGAAGCGGAAGGCGAAAGGATGTATTTTCCCTGCAGGACCAGTGCCTGCGGGGCGGGTTGTTTCTTGTCTTCGAAAAGCGCGGCGTATTGCTGCGGCGCGTGGTCGCGGACCACAGAGGGTCTGGGGCTTTCGAAAGGATTGTAGGAGGGGTCGAAGGATGGCGAAGGCTCTACCGCCGCCCCCTTGAATTCCGCGAAGGCTGCCCCCAGATGCGGCAGGGGCTGTGCGTCCTCCGCCGAAAAATCCAGGCTCGCCCCGAAGGAATAGCGGCCGACGGCTTCCTTGACCGCGGCATAGACCGTCTGGAAAACTGCGCTCTCTTCCGCGAATTTCACATCCACTTTCGCGGGATGGACATTCACGTCCACCTGCTCGGGAGCCAGGTTCAGGTAGATGAAGTAGGAAGGGATCGTCCCTTCTGCGATCAGCCCCTCATAGGCATTCAGCACAGCCTTGTGCAGGTAAGGGCTGCGGAAATAGCGGCCGTTGACAAAAAAGAACTGGTTGCCCTGGGTTTTGCGGGCGGCATCCGGCCGGCCTACGAAACCGCTGACCTCCAGGTACGAGGTTTTCACGTCAAAGTCCGCCACTTCATCGGCGACTTCCGCCCCCAGCAGGTCCAGAATACGGAATTTCAGCGACTTGGCCGGCTTGAGCGCATAAATGTCCCTGCCGTCGCGGCTCAGGGAGAAGCCGACCTCGGGGCGCGTCAGGGCGATGCGCGTGAATTCCTCGGTGATGTGGCGGAACTCAGCGGCGTCGCTCTTGAGGAATTTCCGGCGCGCGGGGGTATTGAAGAAAAGGTTGCGGACCGCGAAGTTCGAGCCTTTGGGCGCGGCGACGGAGGAACTTTTCGCCTCTCCGGCGGCGATGCGCACCTGCGTGCCCGTCTCATCGGCCTCCCGGCGGGTTTTCAGCGTGACTTCCGCTACCGCGGCGATGCTGGCGAGGGCTTCTCCGCGGAAACCGTAGGTGCAGATGGCGTTCAGGTCCTGCGGATCGTGGATCTTGGAGGTCGCGTGACGCTCGAAGCAGAGCAGCGCGTCCGCGGGGCTCATCCCGTCGCCGTTGTCGATGACCTGGATCAGGGTTCTGCCGGCGTCGCTGATGATGACCGAGACCTGGGTGGCACCGGCGTCCACGGCATTCTCCATCAGTTCCTTGACGACGGACGCCGGACGCTGCACCACCTCTCCGGCGGCAATCATATTCGCCATCGCGGCGCTTAAAACCCTCAGTTCTCCCATAAATATCTCCTGTTGAAAAATTCCTGCTTCACTTTCCCTGCCGTCGCTTCGCGACCCCTCCCACTTCGTGGGCCCCTCCCTCTCACGGTGCCGAGGGTGGCACGGGCGATGAAAGCGAAGCAGAATTTTTTATCAAAGTAACGAATAAAATTTAGCGATAAAGTATAAAACGACGAAAATCAGCACCAGCGAAATGATGCCGATGATACTCTGCGCGCGCCGCATATGGCCGCGGGATTTCTGGTAGTTGCCGCCGCGCAGCGAGCCCTTGATGTAGGCGCCCGGTGCGTAGCCGCCCTCGGCGGCCTTTTTCTCGGCACTGCCGTCCACGGCGCCGAACATGCGTTTGCGCTCTTCTTCCTTTTTATCGTAATATATCGGCTTATAGTCGAATACGTTATGCTCGCTTTCGCCGAAAAAGTTGAACAGTGCCATAGTGCCTCCTATTTCCATCGCCGGTGGGACCAGAGATAATTCGCGGGCTGCTGCCGTATCTCCGCCTCCAGCAGGGCGTAATACTTGTCCATGATTTCCTGGACGGAAAGTGCCGACGCATCCTCGCAGAGCGGCAGGTATTCCAGCCTGTAGTGTCCGCGCGACACGATGTCCATCCGCAGGAAGTACACCGGCATCGCGAATTTGCGCGCCAGGGCGGCCGATGCCGACATCGTACGGCAGCGCTGTCCCAGGAAAGAGACCTCGATGCTGTCC
This sequence comes from Bacteroidales bacterium, assembly GCA_016282145.1. Taxonomy (GTDB): domain Bacteria; phylum Bacteroidota; class Bacteroidia; order Bacteroidales; family UBA932; genus Cryptobacteroides. The sequence continues at coordinate 14,197 of JAEEJZ010000006.1, forward strand.
GAGCCTTCGTAGTAGGGCCGCTGATCCGTGTTCACGTTATAGCATTTCTTCTCGGAGCGGTGCTCCAGGACGTAGCGTACGACATTCTTCGATTCGAGGTATCCGCCGAAATTCCGGCGGTCGTGGAGCGGCGCAAAGCGGTTGTCCCGGAAAAAGGCGTCCCAGGCGGCGCTGCTCATCTTTTTATAGACGACGCAGAAATTTTGCTCGGTGAACGGGCTCCGGCCCTTCGGGAAGTAACTCTCGATCCCGCCGAAGATTTCCCAGTTGCCGCAGTGCGAGTACATCACCATAATGCTTTTATCCCCTGCCGCAAAGCCGTCCAGGACTTCGGGATTGACGACCTCCATGATGTTCGCCCGGCGCAGGCGTTCCGGATTCCGGCAGCCGCCGAACCAGACCGCTTCCGCGAAGATGTCGGCGAAATGGCGGTAGAACTCCTTGCAGAGCGTCTTGATTTCCTGGTAGTTTTTCTCCGGGAAGGCGCGCGACAGGTTGATCAGCACATCCGATTTACGGTAGCGTACGAGCGAACCCGCCAGCCAGGCCAGTCCGCCGGACAGCCAGTAGTGCACCCGGAGCGGGAGCTTCGAGAGCGGGAAGAAAAAAATCTTCAGCAGATAGGTGCCGACGGGTTTCATATTTTGCAAAGATAATAAAGAATTTTGTTAGCTTTGCACTTATGGAATTCAGGATTGGACAGGGCTATGACGTGCATGCCCTCAAATATGGCCTTCCGATGTGGCTGGGCGGGATATGCATCCCGGATGCGCCCGCCGGCTTCGTCGCCCACTCCGACGGAGACGTGGCCCTGCACGCCCTTTGCGACGCGCTTCTGGGCGCCCTGGCGCTCGGGGACATCGGCAAACACTTCCCCGATACTTCCGACGAATGGAAAGGCGCGGACAGCAAGAACCTGCTCGCCGCCGTCATGGAGATGGTATCCTCGCGCGGCTGGAAAGTCGCCAACACGGATATCACCATCGCGCTCCAGGCCCCCAAGATCGGAATGTTCACGGACCGGATGCGCGGCATCATCGCAGGCATCCTCGGCATCAGCCCGGACCGCGTCAGCGTGAAGGCTACGACCACTGAAAAACTGGGATTCACCGGCCGCGGAGAGGGCTGTCAGGTCTGGGCCGTCGTCCTGCTCTGTAAAGACTGAAAATATTTTTTGCTTTTTTATAAAAGTATAGTACCTTTGCAGTCCCATTTCTGAGATATGGTGTAATGGTAGCACTACAGATTCTGGCTCTGTCAGTGAGGGTTCGAATCCTTCTATCTCAACTAAAGTTGCTGCCGGGCGCGTAGCGCCTGGTTTTTAGGACAGAGAGGTGTTGAAAGCTTGCTTTCATAAACGCTCTGGCATAAAGACCAAAGTCGGTGCAACCGACGCGGCTGCAACTTTATGCCAGCCCGCCGCAGGCGGGAAGGATAGCGCGAACAAAGTGAGCGGAATCCTTCACAGTTGGCACAAATGGCGGGGTAGCTCAGCTGGTTAGAGCGTCGGATTCATAATCCGGAGGTCGTGGGATCGTGACCCACTCCCGCTACCAAGTCAAACAACATACAGTTTTGGCCCAGTACGCAAGGCCATTTCTGGAACTCCCTATATTTCGCCCGACGCTGTGCTCAGCGGCGGTTTTTTTGTTGCCCTGCCCTTCCTTGCGCTGGGTGACAGTACCCTCGGCGAAAAGGCTGAGGGTACTGTCATTTTTGGCCTTTTTTGACGGTACCCTACTCAATTTTATCGAGGGTACCGACACTTTGAGAAAGAAAGTCGGGAAACGCGCCGGCTTACAGATAAGAAAGAATCAGGTTGGCCAGTTCTTCTTCATTGTGGCCGTCGGCACGCAGGGAGACGTCGTAATTCCTTGCATCATACCGGCTTACACCGGCGTAACGGGAAATATAGTTCTCGCGGGCCTTGTCGATCTGCCGGATGACGGAAACGGCCTCCTCCTCGGATATCCCCTGCTTTTTCATGACACGGTCCACCCGATACTCCATGGAAGCGTTAATGAAAACGTTCATCTTGTTGGGATGGTCCTTGAAAACGAAGAAGCCCAGGCGGCCGGCAATCACGCAGGATCCCATCTGGGCAAAACCCTTCAGGATTTCCACCTCGGCCCTGAAGATATCGTCCGTCGTAACGTTGACCTGGAACTCCTGGGTATAACGGGGATCCAGTCCCAACGCGCGCGCAGAGGGCATCGGAGCCACGCGGCCGATAATGTCGCTGAGCCAGTTCCTCTTCTGTCCCTTCATCTCCTCAATGCTGTCCGCACTCAGGTTAAACTGTTTCTCCAGCGAAGAGAGCAACTGCTTGTCGCAATAACGGGTCTTCAGCGTTTCAGCAATGATTTCACCGACAGTATGACCGCCGGAGCCTACCTCACGGCTGATGGTAATGACAAAAGGTTCTTTCGTATTCATAGACAATGATGATTTTAACTACACAATGCCGGAAAAGCCCAGGAAGGCCATCGCCATAATACCCACGGTAATGAACGCGATGGGAAGGCCCTTGAAAGCCTTGGGGACGTCGTTGCCCGCCAGCTGCTCGCGCATACCGGCGAACAGGATCATCGCCAGACCGTAACCGAGCGAAGTCGCCAGGGCATAGACCGTCGCCTCGCCGAGGTTCATCAGGTGCGGCGCTCCGCCGAAACTGAACTCCTTGCTCACCACGGTAATCGCCACGCCCAGCACCGCACAGTTGGTGGTAATCAGGGGCAGGAAGATGCCCAGGGCCGCATAGAGCGAAGGGCTGGTCTTCTTGAGCACGATCTCCACCATCTGCACCAGGGCCGCGATGACCAGGATAAAGGAAATGGTCTGCAGGAACTCCAGTCCGAGGGGCACCAATACATAGGTATTGAGCAGGTAGGTCACCACCGTCGCCAGGGTAATCACGAAGCAGACGGCTCCGGACATACCGGTGGCGGTGGACAGGCGGCTCGAAACCCCGAGGAAGGGACAGACGCCCAGGAACTGCGCCAGGACGATATTATTGACGAAAATCGCCGATATGATAATCAGAAAATACTCCATAGCGCACTACTTTTTAGCCAGTTTATTGAAAAGCACCAGCAGATAGCCCAGCACGAGGAAGGCGCCTGGCGCCATCACGAAGGCCAGGATACCGTCTCCGGCAAGGAATTTCCAGCCGAAAAGCGAACCGCTGCCCAGGATTTCGCGGACCATGCCGATGACGGTCAGCGACAGCGTAAAGCCAATGCCGATGCCGATGCCGTCGAGGGCACTGTCCAGCGCACCGTTCTTACCGGCAAAGGCTTCGGCGCGGCCGAGCACGATGCAGTTCACCACGATCAGCGGAATAAAGAGGCCGAGCGTCGCATACACCTGGGGCACGTAGGCCTGCATCAGCAGCTGCAGCACGGTCACGAAGGTCGCAATCACGACGATATAGACAGGAATATGCACCTTGTCCGGCACCATCGGAGCGATGAGCGAAATCACGATATTGCTCAGTATCAGCACGAACATCGTCGCGAGGCCCATCTCCAGGCCGTTCATCGCAGAAGTCGTGGTCGCCAGCGTCGGACACATACCGAGCACCAGCACGAAGGTGGGATTCTCTTTGACGAGGCCCCGGGTAATGATCGAAAACTTGCTCATTGCTGCTCCTCCTGGATTTTGGCCACGGCCTGCACGGCGCAGGCCACGGCTTCCGCATAAGCGCGGGAGGTGATGGTAGAGGCGGTGATGGCGTCAACATCGCCGCCGTCCTTGCGGACCTTGAGCGTCCTGGAAGACGTGTCGAAGCCCTTGAACTGGTCAATGAACTTCGCATCGGTCTCGCACTTGGCGCCCAGGCCGGGCGTCTCGCTGTGCGAAAGGACGCGGGTTGCGTGCACGACGCCGCCCGGTTCCACGCCGACAAGCAGCGTCAGCGGGCCGCCGAAGCCGCTCACGGTGGATTTCACCGCCCAGCAGACCGCAGCAGTATCGCGCATCTGCACGTAGTATTCGTAGCTTTTCCCGTCCACTTCGACGGTCTGCGCCTCGGGATTGACTTCCCCTTCCGCAGGAAGCACGACGCTGAGCGCTTCCAGCAAAGCCTTGCGGGAAGCCTCCTCGATGGGCGCTTTGGTCACCGCGTAGGTCCCGCCCAGGATGGCGGAACAGACCAGACAGACGCCGGTCAGGCACGCGGCCATATTGATCAGGGTAGATTTCGCCGCCATACTCAGGCCCTCCCGTATTTGCGCGCGTGGAAAGCGCGGTTAAGCAGCGGCACGGCGCAGTTCATGATGAGGATCGCGAAAGACATACCCTCCGGATAGGAACCGAAGTAGCGGATCATCATCACAATCAAGCCGATGCCGATACCATAAATCACCCCGCCCCAGACGCTCATCGGCGAGGTCACGTAGTCCGTCGCCATAAAGAAGGCGCCCAGCAGCAGGCCGCCGGTCATGATATTGAACGCAGGACCGGTATAGACCGCCGGGTTGCAGAGGTGGAAAATGCCGGAAATCAGCGCCACGCTGCCGATAATGGACAACGGAATCCAGGGCTTGACGACCTTGCGGCAAAGCAGGTAGATAAAGCCGAGGAGCAGCAGGCCGGCGGAAATTTCACCCGCGCTGCCGCCGATATCGAAGAAGAGGCGGTGATTGTCGGGATAACCCGCCGCCACCAGCGCATCCATTCCGCCCTCGGCATACACACCCAGGAGCGTAGCGCCGGAAATAGCGTCCGTCGCGTGGATGAAACCGGGCGTCGCCGTCCAGTCCGTCATCTGCTGCGGGAAGGAAATCAAAAGAAATACGCGCGCGGCGATCGCAGGGTTGAAGAGGTTCTGTCCCAGTCCGCCGAAACTCATTTTCGCTACGCCGATGGCGAAGAGCGCACCGATCACGGCAATCCACCAGGGAGTACTGGAAGGCAGGTTCATTACCAGCAGCAGACCCGTCACGGCAGCGGAAAGGTCAGCGACGGTGGAAGGCTTTTTGAGCATCCACTTCGTGATGGCCCACTCGAAAAACACGCAGGCGGCGACGCCTACGGCAAGAAGCATCAGTTCAGACCAGCCATACACCAGGACGGAAACGATTTCCGCCGGAGCAAGCGCAATGAGGACGTCGCGCATAATCTTCTGCGTGGACGCGCCGCTGCGGATGTGGGGGCTGGGGGATATCAGTAATTTTTCCATGGCTGGCTATTGTTTTTGTGCCGCGGCACGGGCGCGGATGGCTCCGATCACCTGGCCTTTTGCAATACGGAAACGGTCCAGCAGCGGGATATTCGCCGGACAGGAATAAATGCAGCAGCCGCATTCGATGCAGTCCTGGACGGCATTCGCCTCGAGCGCTTCCAGGTCGCCCGCCTTGCAGAGGCGGTTCAGCAGGAACGGCTCCAGTCCCATCGGACAGGCATCGGCGCAGCGGCCGCAGCGGATACAGGCGGAAGCCTCCTTGCGGACGGTAGACGGCGCATCGAGGTAGAGCACGGAAGAGGAGCCCTTGACCGTCGTCGCATCGACATTCGCAATGGCCTTACCCATCATCGGACCGCCGCTGACGAGTTTGGCAGCGCCTTCCGGCACTCCCCCCGCCTGCTCGATGATGAACGAGAGGGGCGTACCGATGCGGTAGAGGTAATTGTGCTGCTTCTCTGCGGGAAGCATTGCCCCGGTAACGGTCAGCACATTGGTAATCAGCGGCTTATTCTTCTGCACCGCCTCATAGACGGCCAGTGAGGTACCGACATTCTGCACCACGGCTCCGGCATCGATGGGCAGGGCGCCCGAACGGACTTCCCGGCGCATCACCGCGGCAATCAACTGTTTTTCTCCGCCCTGCGGATATTTCTTGCGCAGCACGGCGACTTCGATATCCGCCAGGCCGAGTTCCGCGATGGCCGCACGCATCACTTTCACCGCTTCGGGCTTGTTCTCCTCGATACCCACGACGCAGCGGCAGCCGCCGAGGGCCTTCTGCATCAGCGCGGCGCCGATCAGGATTTCCTTCGGGCGCTCCAGCATAATGCGGTAGTCGCTGGTAAGATACGGTTCGCACTCCGTTCCGTTCAGGATCAGGCATTCCGCTTTCTTGCCCGGAGGGGGCGCAAGTTTCACGTGGGTAGGGAAAGTGGCGCCGCCGAGTCCCACCACACCGCAGGCCTTGACCTTTTCGATGATGGCGGAGGGATCGTCGGGGATGGCGGTCACGAGCGTATCGCTCAGGTCGATGCCTTCCATCCATTCATCCCCCTCCACGGCAATCTCTATGTGCATCACGGAGTTACCGGCCAGATCCTTGCGCGGAGCGATGGACTTGACCGTTCCGGAGGCCGGGGCGTGCACGAAAGCGGAGATGAATCCGCCCGGCTCCGCGATGACCTGTCCGGTCTTTACGCTGTCCCCTACCGCGACGATGGGTTTGGCAGGAGCGCCAAGGTGCTGGGCCATCGACACATAGACCACAGCAGGCAGCGGAAGGACCTCGATGGGACGCTCCGCCGCAAATTTACTGTCGTGCGGATGGACTCCGCCGATGGGAAATGTAATTTTACGCATTGGCTGCCTCCTTTCTCTTGCGGATCCTTTCCTTTACCGCATCCTTGTCCAGCGGCTTGGGGAAGCCCACGCCGTGGATGGCTCCGGTCGGGCACATCGCCTCGCATTCGCGGCAAAGTTTGCACTTGCTAAAGTCGATGTAGGATACATTGTTTTCAAATACGATGGCGCCGTGCGTACAGGTCCGGAAGCACATTCCGCAGCCGATGCACGCGTTGGCGCAGGCCTTTTTGGCCACCGGCCCCTTGTCGCGGTTGCGGCAGGCCACGAACTCGCGCATACCGCGCGGGCCCTTGTTGCGCAGTTCCAGCAGCGTCCGCGGACAGGCCTTGACGCAGGCGCCGCAGGCGGTGCATTTCTCTTCGTCGATTTCGGGAAGCAGGGTGTCCGGATTGATTTTCAGCGCGCCGAAGGCACAGGCCGCCTCACAGTCCCCGCAACCGAGGCATCCGTAGGCACAGAGCGTATCTCCGGCATAAAGGCTTGCCTTGACCCGGCAGGAAGCCAGCCCGTCGTAAACATTCACGCGCGGGCGCGCCTCGCAACTGCCGTTGCAGCGCAGGACTGCCACCTGAGGGGCCTTTTCCTGCAGTTCAAAGCCAAGGATCGCAGCCACTTGCTGCATGACCGCATTCCCGCCGACAGGGCAGAAATGCTTTTCCAAGTCCGGTGCCGCTACCGCCGATGAAGCGAAAGCCCGGCAGCCGGCAAATCCACAGCCGCCGCAATTCGCACCGGGGAGCGTCTTCTCTATCTCGTCGATGCGGGGGTCCTCCTCCACCTTGAATTTCTTCGCAATGAAGAAAAGGACCACGGCAAGGACCAGCCCCAGACCCGAAAGAATCAGTATCGTCCAAAGGATCGTACCAGTCATTGTTTTTTGGTTATAGCAGTGATATAAAATGAGTAGTCGTTACGCAGGCGGTCCCGCATCATGCGCAGGACCAGATAATACAGGGCGACGGCAGCGAGGGCGGAAAGGCCGGCGGTCAGTTCCGCTACGCCGAGGGCGGTCAGGCCCAGCAGCACGGCAAGCAGCACGAAAAGCGGCACGACATAGGCGAGCCACACCGCCTTGAAACCCATCGTCCGGCGCAGGACCAGATTCACCTCATCCCCCTCGCGAAAGGAAGTATAATGCCGTGTAGGCAGTTCCAGCACCTTTTTCTGGATTTCCGACATCCCGCACACCGCGGCGGCGTGACAGGAACCGCAGGCGGCTTCCGAGAGGATTTCCACCGTCGTGAATTCGGGGGTAATGGAGATAATCCGCCCCTTGTGTGAAACCTCCTCCCCTACCATTGCTCGCTGCTGTTATTCATCGAGGACTCGACCATGCGGCCCGCCTGAACGTCCAGGGCATCCTCTGTATCCATGAATTTCACCTCCGCGGAGCGGAAGATCATGTCGATATCGCAAGTTTCGCCGTTGCGGTGCTTGGCGATGATGATCTGCGCGCGGCCGCGGTCCTCCTCGCTCTCCGACAGGCCCATATAGTCGGGACGGTGGATGAAGAGCACCATATCGGCATCCTGCTCGATGGAGCCGGATTCGCGCAGGTCGCTCAGGATGGGTTTGCCATTGCCGCCCTGACGCTGCACGGACTGGCGGGAAAGCTGGGACAGTGCGATGATCGGCACGTCCAGTTCCTTCGCCGTCGCCTTGAGCGTACGGGAAATCGCCGCCACTTCCTGTTCGCGCATGCCGCGCAGTTCGGCGGGCCCCTGGATCAGCTGCAGATAATCGACGACGATGAGGCGTACGCCCTTGTTCTTCACCAGGTTCTTGGCCTTGGTGCGGAATTCCGTCAATTGGATGGAAGGGGTATCGTCGATGTAGAGCGGAGACTCCATCAGATGCTTGAGCCGGTAATCCAGCTGCTCCCACTCGTAGTTTTCGAGTTTGCGCATACCCTTGATCTTGTCTGCGCCGAGCCCGGATTCGCTGGTCATCAGTCGCTTGACCAATTGCAGGGCGGACATTTCCAGCGAGAAGAAGGCCACGGGCATATGCGCGTCGACGGCAGCGTTGCGCGCCAGGTTCAGCGCGAAGGCGGTCTTACCCACGGAAGGACGGGCCGCCAGGATAATCAGGTCCGAACGCTGCCAGCCCATCGTCACCTTATCCAGGGAACGGAAGCCCGAAGGAACCCCGCTCAGGCCCTCGCGGCCCTGCAGTTCCTGGATATCCGCCATCGCCTCGTTGATGAGGCTGCCGATGTCCTGAACCTCCTTGCGGATGTTGCTGCGGATGGCGTCGTAAACCTTGGTCTGCGCCTCGTCGATGAGCACGTCCACATTCACGGAATCGTCGTAGGCGTTCTTCAGGATGTGGATGGAGGCGCTGATCAGGTCGCGCTGGATGGTCTTCTGCTTGAGGATGCCGATGTAGGATTCCATATGCGCCGCCGCGCCCACCTTCATGGAAAGGTTGGTCAGCGCGACGGGCCCGCCCACGGCCTCGAGGTTGCCGAGCGCCTTGAGACGGGTACTGACCGTAATGATATCGACGGAGCTGTGCTCGGTGACGAGTTTCGCTATCGCCTCAAAAACCATCCGGTGCTTGGGGTCGCAGAAACTCGACGCGCTGAGTTCCTCCATCGCCAAATCCACGCAGGACGGCTCGAGGAGCATCGCACCGAGGACCCCTTCTTCGGCTTCAAGGGCTTGAGGAGGCACATTGCCTATCTCAAGCCCCAGACCGGCGACATTCACAGTTTCCTGTGCGCGCCTCCTCTTTGCAGCGCTATCGGCCATCAGAGTTGATCGCTGACGATGATGCGGCCGCAGTGCTCGCAGATCACCAGCGTCTTGCCGGAAGCGATATCGATGAGCCGCTGCGGGGTAATGGTATTGAAGCAACCGCCGCAGGAGTTCTCGTTGCACACGGTTACCACCGCGAGGTGGTTGTGCACGCTGTTCTTGATGCGGTTATAGGCGCTGAGCGTACGCTCGTCCAGCACAGCGGCCAGGGCGTCGCGCTTTTCAGTGAGCGCGGCTTCCTCCTTGGCGGTGGACTCGACGATGCTCTCCAGTTCTTCGCGCTTGGCCGCGAGATCCTGCTCGCGGACGGCGATCTTCTCGGCAAGGGCCTCGATATCGGCCTTGCGGGCCTCGATCGCATCCTTCGCGTCGCCGATGTTCTTCTCGGCAATCTGACGCAGCAGGCCCTGGTTCTCGAGTTCCTTGTTGATGGAATCGAACTCACGGCTGTTGGAGACGTTGTTCAGCTGCTGCTGGTATTTTGCGATATCGGCATCGATTTCCACGATCTGCTTCTTCTCGGATTCGATGCGCTCGCCGTAACCGGCGATCAGTTCCTCCAGATGCGCCGACTTGGCCTTCAGCGCGCCGACTTCGTCCTCGAGGACGGCAACCTCGGCGGGCAGGGAGCCGCGCAGTTGTACCAGCTCCTCGATCGCGTTGTCCGCCTTCTGAAGCTGATAGAGGGTTTTCAGTTTTTCCTGTACGGAAGCCTCCGAGTCCGCGAAATTCTTCTGCAGGGACACGAAAGTTTCACGCTCGTCAATCATGGGTGCAAGCACCTTCTGGGTTTTCTTGGTGGTGGCCATTATCTTGTGTTTTGTATTTCAATGCGTATTAGAGGGCGAAGATAACAATTTTTCCCGGACTTTTACAACATTTTCTTGATTTCCGTCAACTGCGCCCGGATGGCCTTGAGCGAATCAAGCACTTTGACCGGCGCGGCGACCTTCGCCTTCTCCCCGCTCATCGCCCGCATGGCCCCGTCCAGCGTAAGACCCTTTTCCTTGACCAGGTAATGCACCTGGCGCAGGGTCTCGATGTCGGAAGCCGTGTATTGGCGGTTGCCCTTGCCGCTTCTGGAGGGCTTGATAAAACGGGAGAAATAGTTGGACCAGTATCGGATGAGCGATACGGGTTCCGAGAGCTGTTCGGCGACTTCTCCGATGGAATAGTATAGTTTTTCCATTAATCTAATGATTGTCCGGTATTGGTTGTCATAAACAATATGTTGGCGTAGTCCCAGGGGGCGACATCCAGGAAGAAGAAATGCACCGGGTCCAGGCGATGGCCGTCCCGCTCGATCTCATAGTGCAGATGCGGCGCAAAGGCCGCTCCGCTCATCCCCAGCCCGCCGATTTTCTGGCCGCGGCGGACACGCTGTCCCTTGACGACGAAGATATCGTCCAGGTGCGTGTACCGGGTAAGGTAATCGCCCGCGTGGGAAATCTCCACATAATGGCCCGGACCGCTGCGCAGGCGCGCCACTGCCGTCACCACTCCGTCCGCCGTCGCATACACGGGTTCGCCGCGGAAGGCGATGAGGTCCAGGCCGCCGTGCAGCCGGGTCTTCGAATAGACGGGACTGAGTTTTTCTCCCACGGAGGCGCCGTACTGCGAGGGCTGCAGCCCCTGCAGCGGCAGTTTGAGCGGCGGACAGACAAAGTCTTCGCCGCAGACCAGGGCGGTAATCTCCCGCAGGGAAGCATCTACGGCCGCGCTGCGTTCCAGCAGGCGGTCCGCCTTGTCACGGGTATAGCGGACCAGTTGATAGTTGGGGATGGTGTCGTTCCCATAGAGGAAGCCCAGCGACGAGACCGGGTCCGCCTGGGGTGCTGGCGTCTTGAAAATCCCCCGGAAAAGGGAATCGTCCAGTTCGCAAAGTTCCTCCACTTCCCCCTCCAGTACGCGCACCCGGCTTTCCAGCTGGGGAACGACGGTCTCGTAATACGCGGTCTCCCGTCGCAGACGCCGCTGCGCCACGCTGTCGTGCAGCAGGGCGTAGGCCAGATAAATCAGGCCTGCAAGCACCAGGGATGCCAAAAATATCAGGATGGGGCGTTTCATTCCAAATCCATAAAGTTCATCGGGTTGACCGGCGCTCCCCGGTAGCGCACCTCATAGTGCAGATGCGGGCCGGTCGATTTGCCCGTCGTCCCCACCGTACCGATCAGGGTTCCGCGTTTGACCCGCTGGCCCTCGTGTACATACATCCGGTTCAGGTGGGCGTAGCGGGTCTTGTAGCCGTATCCGTGGTTGACCGTCACCACGCGACCATAGCCGCCCATATTGAACGAGGCTTCCTCCACCACGCCGTCTCCGGTCACATAGACGGGACTGCCCTTTCGCATCGCGATATCCAGTCCGGCATGTCCTTCCGCGCCGCCGTATACCGGGTCCGTGCGCCAGCCGAAGCGGCTGGAAATATGATAAGTACCCTTCACGGCGTGGATGGGCGGGATGGACGGCAGGCAGAGTTGCAATTCCCCCGCCTGGGCGTGGACGCGCAACAGTTCATCAAGCGCTCCCCGCTGCACATATACGCGCTTGAACAGGCTGTCCAGACGCTGCGCAAGCAGGTCCGTCTCCTCCTCTCCTCCCCCTTCGGCCGGTTCCCCGATCCGCGTCAACGGCTCCATTCCGTAGAGGGAACGATAGACATAATTTCCGCGGTCCTCGACGGTGGAAAGCCGCTCTTCGCAGGGCTCGATGCGGGTTTCCAGCAGTTCCAGCCGGGATTTCAGGCGGTCCAGACGCAGCCGCATCACCGCCGTCTTGGGCGGCTCCAAACGCAGCAGCCCGAAATACAGCAGCAGGTACAGCCCGGCAAGGCCGATGATCCAAGCGACATTCCGCATCGTAGGCAAAGGTAATTATTTTTCGGCAATTCCCGTCAGGCGTTCCCGCTCCGCCCGGGAGGTACCGGCGGCCGCATGCCAGGAAACGGGCTCCCGGAAGCCGGCCAGGAAGGCCCTGGCTTCCATCCGCTTCTTGCCGCCGAGTTGCAGGTCGGTCAGGGCCAGCGCCCCGTCCGCCGTCGCGATGGCGAAGTAGGATTTCCCGTCGGAGAGGACGGTACCGGCCGCAGCGTGCAGGTCCATCGGCTGCGCATCGAAAATCTTGAGCTGGGTATCCTGTGCGCCCTCTTTCTGCAATACGGTGAAGGCCGCCGGATGCGGGCTCAGGCCGCGGATCAGGGCCAGCAGGTTCGCGCTGGTGTCGTCCCAGTCGAGGAAGCAGAGTTCGCGCGTCAGTTTCGGGGCGGGATGCAGAACTTCGGAGCCCTGGATGAAGGAACGTTGCACGCGCGTCTCCACATTGCGCTGGACCAGGCCCTCGACGGTCTGGAGCACCAGTTCCGCGCCGATGGGCATCAGGGCGTCGTGCAGGCTGCCGGCCGTCTCGCCGCTCTTCAGGCGGTATTCTTCGCGGAGGATGATGCCACCCGTATCGATATCCTTGTCAATCATGAAGGTAGTGACGCCGCTCAGCCGTTCGCCGTTGATGACCGCCCAGTTGATGGGCGCGGCGCCGCGGTACTGCGGCAGCAGGGCGGCATGCAGGTTGAAGGTGCCGAGCCGGGGCATCGACCACACTTCCTCGGGCAGCATACGGAAGGCCACCACGACGAAAAGGTCCGCCTTCAGGGCGCGCAACTGCGCCAGGAATTCCGGATCCTTGAGTTTCAGCGGCTGCAGGACGGGAATACCGTGCTCCACGGCATATTTCTTCACTGCGCTCTCCCCTGCCTTGAGCCCCCGGCCGGAGGGCTTGTCCGCCACCGTCACCACGCCGACGAGCTTGTAGCGCGCCTTCACGAGCGCATCCAGCGGGGCCACCGCGAATTCCGGCGTTCCCATATAGACGATGCGCACCGGGCGGAAGAAGCCCGAAATGCGGCTCCAGATCTTACGGAAATGCCCGCGCAACGCATCGCGGCCGCTCAGTAATGAAGCGTCGTGCACCGCCTTCCAGGTCAGGTAAACGCCGATGGGCAATAGGACATAGGCCGATATGAAGGCTCCCGTAAACGCATCGATGGCACCGTCCCGCGCCAGTTTGGTGCCGGAAATGTCCACCACCCAATAGAGCACGAAGAAGAGGACGGAGACGATGGCGCTCGTGCCCAGTCCGCCTTTGCGGATCAGGGCGCCGATCGGGGCACCGATGAAGAACAGGATGAAACAGGCCAGGGCCTGCGCATATTTTTTCAGCAGTTCGATGTCCGCGCGGTTGAGGTAGAAATTGTACTCATAGACATCGCGGTCGTACGAAGATATCTCCGTAGAAAGCCGCTCCGCCGCATCCGAAGCCTGACGCAGGGCCCGTACTTCGGCCTCCATCGTCTCCCAGCGGAAGAAATCCTCCGCACGGAACAGTTCCGTCGCCCCGTAATGCGCCGCCGTATCGAGCTGGTTGCGCAGGGAGAATACCGAAGAAGCCGCCAGGGAGCGGTAATGCCGCTCGTGCTGCTCGCGGTTCAGGCGTCCCAGCGAATCCTGCAGATGGCGCAACTGCGAGACGTTCTGCGACTTGATCTGGTCTCCGAAACGGCTGGAATCCGATTTCTCGAAACTGTAATTCTTCAGGGGAATGACCAGATCCTGGCGGTCAAAGGCGATGCGCTGCAACTCCAGCGTCGTATCGCGGTACTTCTTGACATTGTTTTCCTGGTAGTTCGCCCCTTCGTAGAGCGTAAAAATCAGGTAATCCTTGCCCGGCGCCATCTTCAGCAGGGCGGAATCCGCAAGCATCAGCGCCGTGTTCCCCTTGCCGCCGGTATGGTCATAGACCATCACCCCGTGCATCATTCCGGATTTGTCGTCCTGGGAGTCCACCCGCAGCATATAGCCCTCGATGCCTTCATAGAAGACGCCGGAAGGGATCTTGATTTCGGATTTGGTGCGGCCGATATCGTCGCGCAGCGTAAAAATCTCGTTATAGGCCTTCGGGACGAGGTTGTTTCCCGCGTAGAAGGCAAAGAGGCAGATGATGACGGAGAGGGCCGTCAGCGGCGCCATCACCCGCGTCAGGGAAATGCCCGCCGACTTGATGGCCATCAGCTCGTTGTTCTCCGCCATCTGACCGATGGTCATCATCGAGGCAAGCAGCGTGGAGAGCGGCAGCGCGAGGGGCAGGATGGTACAAGCCCCCCACATCATAAATTCCGCTATCACGCTCAGGCTCAAGCCCTTCCCTACCAGCTCGTCGATATAGAGCCAGAGGAACTGCATCATCAGCACGAAGATAACGACCGCGAGGATCGCTATGAACGGCAGCAAGAATGCCTTGACGATGAAGCGGTCGAGTCTTTTCAAATCTGCTCAGCAAAAAGTTTCAAAGCGTCGGAGAGTCCCTGAGGGGCCTTACCGCCGGCCGTAGCGAGGCCTGCCTGGCCGCCGCCACCGCCCTGGATGAAGCGGGCCGCGCTCTTGACGAGGGCCACCGCATCCTTCCCGCCGGCCACGAGGTCGGCACTGTACATGACGAGCAACTGCGGCTTGCCTTCGCATTCGACCGCCGCCGCCACCGCGAGATTCTTTTCCTCCTTCTGCAGCATCTGCAGGGCGGAACGCAGCAGCGCCGCATCCGTGGAACCTTCCACCAGCGTGAAGCGCATGCCGTCCTTCTCGCGCACCTTGGAGAGGATATCGCGTTTGAGCGCGAGCGTTCGCTCTTTCGTCAATTCATCCGCCATCTTCTTGTACGCAGCGTTCTCCGCAAGGAGTTTGCGGATACCCGTGCCCAGATCCTGCGCGTTCCCGAGCAGTTCCTTCGCGTCGCGGACCGCTTCCTCGAAGCCGTTCAGGCGGTTCAGCGCTTCTTCGCCGGTCACCGCTTCGATACGGCGGACCCCGGCGGCAATCGCGCTTTCGGATACAATCTTGAATACGCCGATGTTACCGGTGGCAGAGGTATGGCAGCCGCCGCAGAGTTCGACGCTGTCCGCGAACTTCACGACGCGCACCTCGTCGCCGTACTTTTCGCCGAAGAGGGCCATCGCGCCCATTTTCCGCGCTTCGGCCATCGTCGCGTGGCGGTTCTCCTCGAGCGGGCTGTTGGCGCGGATAAAGGCATTGACGCGCGCCTCCACCTTGGCGATTTGCTCGGGCGAGAGTTTCTCGAAATGCGAGAAGTCGAAGCGGAAATAAGCGTCGGTCACGAAGGAGCCCTTCTGCTCGACGTGCGTGCCGAGGATTTCGCGCAAAGCCCTGTGCAGCAAGTGCGTACAACTGTGGTTATTGGCAATCTTGAGCCGGCGCGGGGCATTCACGATCAGGGTGAAGAACCCGCGGCAGTCCGTCGGGAGTTTCTCGGCGATGTGAATCGTCAGGTCGTTTTCCTTGACGGTGTTGAGGATGGAGACTTTTTCTCCGTTCTCGGACATAATGCTGCCGGTATCGCCGACCTCGCCGCCCATTTCCCCGTAGAACGGTGTGCGGTCGAAGACGAGCTGGATCATCTCCTTGTTCTTCTGTACTACGGTGCGCTGTTTGAGCAGGCGTGCGCCGTAGGTGATGGTCTCGTCGTAGCCCGTGAATTCCACGCCTTCGCCTTCGTGATAGACGATCCAGTCGCCGAATTCATTGGCGGTCGCGTTGCGGGCCCGCTCCTTTTGCTTTTCCAGTTCTTCCTTGAAGCCTTCCAGGTCTACCGTGAATCCGTATTCCGCGGCGATGAGCTGTGTCAGGTCGATGGGGAATCCGTAGGTATCATAGAGCAGGAAGGCGCTCTTGCCGCTCATCGATTTCTTGCCGGGGTTCTTGGCCATATAGTCGTCGATGAGCTTGATGCCCCTGTCCAGCGTACGCAGGAAGGCCATTTCTTCTTCCTTGATGACGCTGGTGATGAGTTTCTGCTGGCTGGCGAGTTCCGGATAGGCCTCGCCCATGTCCTCCACGAGTTGCGGGACGAGCCGGCAGAGGAAGGGTTCGGTCAGATCCAGGAAGGTGAAGCCGTAGCGCACGGCCCGGCGCAGGATGCGGCGGATGACATAACCCGCCTTCACGTTCGAAGGCAACTGCCCGTCCGCGATCGAGAAACTGATGGCGCGGACGTGGTCCGCGATCACGCGCATGGCGATGGACGTCTTTTCGGACTCGCCGTATTTGTGGCCGGAGATGGCCTCGATCCTGCCGAGCAGGCCCGAGAATACGTCGGTATCGTAGTTGCTGTTTTTACCCTGGAGTACCGCGCAAAGCCGCTCGAAGCCCATTCCCGTGTCGATGTTCTTGGCCGGGAGCAGTTCCAGCGAACCGTCCGCCTTGCGGTTGTACTGCATGAACACGAGGTTCCAGATTTCAATCACGTGCGGATCGGACTTGTTGACGAGGTCGCGTCCTTCGATGCCGGACTTCTTTTCTTCCGGGGTGCGGATGTCGATATGGACCTCCGAGCAGGGGCCGCAGGGGCCGGTGTCGCCCATTTCCCAGAAGTTGTCGTGTTTGTTGCCGAGGATGATGTGATCCGGGCTCATATGCTTGAGCCAGGCCTGGCGCGCCTCTTCGTCCATGAGCGTGCCGTCCTCCTCGCTGCCCTCGAACACCGTGGCATAGAGCAGGTTCTTGTCGATCTTATAGACTTCCGTCAGCAGTTCCCAGGCCCAGTCGATGGCTTCGGTCTTGAAATAGTCGCCGAAACTCCAGTTTCCCAGCATCTCGAACATCGTGTGATGGTAGGTGTCGCGACCCACCTCTTCCAGGTCGTTGTGCTTGCCGCTCACGCGCAGGCACTTCTGCGAATCTGCCGCACGGTTGAACTTGGGCGTCTTGTTGCCCAGGAAGATATCTTTGAACTGGTTCATCCCCGCGTTGGTGAACATCAGCGTGGGGTCGTTTTTGAGCACCATCGGGGCGGAAGGGACGATCGTGTGTCCCTTCGACGCAAAAAAGTCCAGAAACTTTTGCCTGATTTCTTTTGAAGTCATATCTCGCGAAATAATAAATCCTACAAAGATAGGAATTTTTCAGGATAGTGCAATTTACCCCCTCCGGAGCTCTTCGATGAGGCGGTCGATGCGGTGGATTTCGCCGGGGATGGGGATGTGCTGGGGGCAGAGGGGGACGCACTGGCCGCAGGCGATGCAGCGGTCCGCCTGCGCGCGGCTCTGAACGGCTTTGTCGTACTCGGCAAGGTAGCGTCTGCGCGCCCGCTCGAAGTCCTTCTGCTCGGGAGTAATCAGGTAGGTATCGTTCTCGACCGTGGAATTGTAGAATTTGAACAGGCCGGGGATGTTGATGCCGTAGGGGCAGGGCATGCAGTAACGGCAGCCCGTGCAGCGGATCTTCGGGTAGGCGCTGACCTGCTCCGCGATTTCTTCGAGCAGCGCGAATTCATCGGCCGAAAGCGGCTCGAAATCAATGTAGGTCCGCAGATTATCCTCCAGATGCTCCCGATAGGTCATTCCGCTGAGCACCGTCAGCACCTTCGGGAACGAGCCGACGAAGCGGAAGGCCCAGGAGGCGATGCTCGCTTCGGGACGGCGGGCTTTCAGGCGGTCCGCCAATGCGGCGGGAAGCGAAGCCAGGTCTCCTCCGCGTAGCGGCTCCATCATCACCACCGGGATGTCCAGTTCCTCGAGTACGGCGTACATATGGTCGGCGTTGGTATTCCGTCGCCCGGCGTGCTTCCAGTCCAGGTAGTTCATCTGGATCTGGACGAAATCCCAGTGATATTTTCCGTGCAGGGCGATCAGGGAGTCGAAACCCTCGCGGCTGCCGTGGAAAGAGAAGCCGAGTTTGCGGACGCGGCCCGCCTCGCGCTCCTTCAGCAGGAAGTCCAGCACGCCGGTCTTGACGAAGCGGTCGTCCAGGGCTTCGGCCCCGTTCAGGGCGTGCAGCAGGTAATAATCGACATAGTCCGTCTTGAAGAGGTCCAGGGAGCGGTGATACATGGCCACGGCATCGTCGTAGGTCACATTCCGGAAGATGGAAAGTTTGGTGGCGAGTTGCCATTCGCTGCGCGGATGACGGCACAGTGCCTCCGCCGTCGCACGTTCGCTGTCGCCGTCGTGGTAGACTGGAGAAGTGTCGAAATAATTGACACCGTGCGCGAGCGCATCGTCCACCAGGCGGTTCACTTCCTCCTGGAGGATGTGTTTTTTGCCCTCGGCGTCTTCTTCTTCCGGCCAGCGCATGCAGCCGTAGCCCAGCAGTCCGGTACCCGGGTAATGCTGGATGACCTGTCCTTCGATGGGGGCGGCATCTTTACCGCCGCGGGGGGCACAGGCTGCGGCGCCCAGCCCGATGGCGGCCAATCCCGCCGATTGTATAAATTCTCTTCTGTTCATTTCATACTATTGATATGGACCTCCCGACCTGTTACCCGGATGGCGGGAACGGGCTTCGCCGGACAAAGATACTCGCAGGCGCCGCAGCCGATGCAACGCTCCGCATTCACGACGGGCAGTTTACTTCCGCCTTCCGCAGGCGCTACCATCCGGATGGCGCCCACCGGACAGTGCCGCGCGCAGTTTCCGCAATGCACCCCGTCCGTGTTCACGACGCAGCGCGAAAGTTCCACCGAAGCATAGCCGAAGTGGATATCCGGCTTCTGCTCCCGCTCGAACGGCCGGATGGCATCCACCGGGCAGACCAGCGAGCAGGCATTGCACTCCGGACGGCAGTAGCCCTTGTCAAAAAACATTTCCGGCTGCATCAGCTGCTTCAGATCGGTCGAAGGCCGGAGCACGCCATTCGGGCAGGCTGTCACGCAAAGCTGACAGGCGGTACATTTGCTGAAAAAGTGTGCCCGGCTCTCCGCCCCCGGAGGGACGGGACGCGGCTTGAGCGGCTCAGCGGCCGCATCCCCCGCAAGGGAATTCGCGCGGGCGGAGAGGGCTCCTCCCAGCAGCGCGGCGCTCCCGGCCAGGAAACGCCTCCGCCCGGGATCGGCGGCAGCCTCCGCCTCCACCATCGGCTTACGCGAATAGGCAAAGCGGTACTTTAACGCTCCTAATTTACAATCCTCCAAACAGTTGAAGCAGTCCACGCAGCGGCTGTAATCGATGCGCTTGCCCTGGCTGTCGATGCAGGAAGCCTTGCAGTCCCGCTCGCATTTGCCGCAGGAAACGCATTTGTCCGTATCGATGACCGGCCGAAACAGCGAAAAGCGGGAAAAGAAACTCAGGAAAGTGCCGACGGGACAGAAGGTATTGCACCAGACGCGCCCTCCGAAAAAGGCCAGCAGCGCAAGCACGATGAAGGTCAAGAGGGCGACGAGGGTGACCGCAAGATAGGGCGAAGTCCAGGCACTGCCCTGATTCATCGCCAGGGCGGTGCGCACCATACGGCCGTACGCACTATACGGAGCGACAAGCGCGACCAGCACCTGCACGCCGCAAAGCAACAAGAGGCAGAAAATGGCGAAGAGGCCATAACGCAGCCACTTCCGTTCAGCGCTGAACCCCCAGCGACGATGCCGCAGGATCCGGCTACGCAGCCCGTTGAAGAAGTCCATGAACACCCCCAGCGGGCAAATCACGCTGCAGTAGATACGGCCGAACAGCAAAGTCAGCAGCAGGAGGCCCGCCACCACCGCAAAGTTAAGCGCCAGCAAGGAAGGCAGGAACTGCAACTCGGCCACCCAAAAGAGTTGCCGGGGCCACAGCCCGCAGAGCAGAAGGGTCAGGCAAAGAAAAAAAGCCAGGCCCAGGCAAATTCGGAGTTTTCTCATAAGCACAAAGATAGAAAACTTAAATAAAAAATTTTAATATCCATGGCGATATTTTACAAAAACAAGGTTTAACGCTAGTCTATGCAGCATTTTTTCACACTTAAATTTGCATTTTCCAATTTTTATTCCGAACTTGCGCGCTTAATTCGCGTACTGTCCTTTGGACAGCACGTAACGCTAAGGCTAAAGCAATAATATTATAAACACTTAAAACCTATGAAGATAACGAAAATTGCAGTCATTGCAATGACGGCCTTCGCCACCGCTTTCGTCCTCCCCTCCTGTACGGAGGTTCCCAATCCGGACGACAAGCCTGTGGTACCGCAAGCCGACTTCACGGTTGCCAAAGGCGACGTAGAAGCGGAGTATGCAGAAGTGGTCGTACGCCACAACGGTAAACAGGATGTTACCTGGTTCGGCTTCGTGACCGAGGATGTTGAAACGCCGACAGACGAACTGATCAAGAACACGATTCCCAGTCTGGACCGCGCTGACCTTCACGTCGGAACCTCGCAGACCGTCGCAGTCCGCGACCTGCAGGAAGCGGTGAACTATCGCTACATCGCCTTCGCCGTCGATCAAGACAATGTCTATTATGGCACGGCCGGCAGCCTGATCTTTAACACTTCCCCCAAGTTCGACGTGAACTTCAGCGTCGAAATGACGGATCTCCACCCGCACGAGGCCAGCTTCCTGGTCAGCCACAACGGACACGAGATTCTCACCTACAGGGGCTTTGTCACTGAAAACATGGACACCGAGATTGAAGTTCTCGCCGCGGCGGACATGGCGACC
Organism: Bacteroidales bacterium; assembly: GCA_016282145.1. Lineage (GTDB taxonomy): Bacteria > Bacteroidota > Bacteroidia > Bacteroidales > UBA932 > Cryptobacteroides. The sequence continues at coordinate 34,975 of JAEEJZ010000006.1, forward strand.
ATCGTCACCGACGGCAAACTGAACGAAGGCGTCACCCTGCTTCAGGGAAAGAGCCTGAACGTCAGTGCCCAGGAACTTCTCCATGAGACGGATTACCGTTATATAATATATGGTATATTCGACAACGACGGTGTCGTCATCAGTTACGGCACGCCGGCCGAGTGCGCCTTCACGACGCCCATCGACCTGAATGTCGTGAGTTTCAGTGCCGAAATCTCGGGCATCACCAAGAATTCTGTCGATGCAGAGATCAAATACAACGCGAAGAAGGACGACCTGACCTGGTTCGGCTTCATCACGACCGACCTGCAGACGAGCGCAGCCGCGCTGATTGCCACCTACGCCCCCGGCATCCCGGCTTCCGAGATCTTCAGCGGTTCCCAGAAACTCAAACTGGAAGACCTGGAGCAGGAAACCCAGTACCGCTATATCGTATCCGGCATCAATACCGACGGCGTATACGGCATGCCGGCCGACGTCCGCTTCTCCACCCTTTCCAAGGAGTATGACGAAACGGTCTTCAGCGTTGCTGCAAGCGACATTACGCCTTCTTCCGCCACGCTGACCATCACCCATACGGGTCTGGAAGAATTCGAGTATTACGGCTTCTTCACGGATGACCTGCAGAGCGACCTGGCCGATGTCGCCGTTCCCGCCGATGCGGATGCCCACCTTGTCAAAGGCAAGGAAAGGGTCTTCGAGGCAGAGAACCTCGCGGCACTGACCACTTACCGTTATGTGGTCGTGGGCCGTGTTTACGGCAACGAGTACGGCACCCGTGGCGAAGTGATCTTCACCACGCTGGATTATGCCATCGACGCCAACTACGAAGACTTCCTCGGCCTCTGGGCCATGCAGGGCAGCAATCCCTATGAGTTTGAAATCAAGGAGAAGGTTGCGGGGACCAGTTACACGGTCTGCGGGCTGAACGGTTCCGAAACCGCAAGGTACGGTATCGGTACGCCCCTGGAGGTGGAAGCTATCTTTGCCGACGGCAAATTCACCATCGTCTCCCAGGCCATCAGCGCCGCCTATGTGGATCCGGATGACGGAAAGACCTACACGGACAAATTCTGCGGACGTTATATCTCCGCTTCGAGCGGAACTGCCTATTTTGACAATACCATGGGACGGGTCGTCGTTTCCGTCGTCAAACTGGAAGACGGTTCGCTCGAATTCCGCCCCGGGACGACTGTAGACGGGGAAGACTACGTTGGCATGCGTTTCTACCAGGTTCCCGCCTCCGGGCAGGCCTATGCCCAGGATGCCTTCGAGACCGCGCTTCCTAACAGCGCCAAGGCTTCACAGCCGGCCTCCGAGGCCTACAAGAAGTGGATCGGACAGTGGAACATCAACGGAACGGTATATACCATTGCCAAGGGCGTAACCAATGAGAATTACGTCATGGGCAGTTTCTATTCCGGATTTGCCGTGAACGCCGTCGTGGACTTTGACGCCGCGACCGGAGACATCCTCTTCACCTATGGCGAAACGGGACAGAGCGTAACGGCCAGCGGAACCAGTTTCGACCTTTACAAAGCCGGTTCGTATAACGACGGTTACATCACGAAGGGTGGGGACAATGGCATCATCTGCCGTTTCAAACTGGCCTCCAGCGGCAATGCAGCCGATATCAAGCCCGAAACCTACGTCGAGAATGACGTTACCATTACGCCTGAAAACTTCGGTATCTTCGGGTACAACTCCACAGCGGGCTGGGCTAACTTCGGCATGACCATCAACATCCCGACGACCATCACGCGCGCTTCGACCTCCGCTACCTCCGTCCCCCGGACGGCCGGTGCTGCGGCAATCAGCCTCAAGCGTGTCAAGGGTGTTTCTTTCCAATCAGCAAAGTAAGTGTATATCCATATGAAAAAATGCAGATTTTTTCTCGCGACGCTTCTCGTCCTTCTCGGGGCGGCAGTAGCGCAGGCCCAGACCAGGACGGTGAAGGGTACCGTGCTTGCCGCCACTGACGGCCAGCCCATCGTGGGCGCAGCCGTCACCGTGGACGGGGACACAAAGTATTACGCGATTACCGACCTGGACGGTAACTTCCAGATTAATAACGTGCCCGCAACGGCCAAACGGGTCGTTGCCACGAGCATGGGTTATAAGGAAACGGCAGTCGCCGTCGCAGCCAGCGTCAAGATCGTCATGGAAGACGACGTGAATATGCTGGAAGCGGCTGTGGCTACCGGTATGTACACCGTGGACCGCCGCCTCAACACGGGTTCCACTGTCAAACTTGACGCTGCGGAAAGCAACATCTCCGGTATGGCGGACATCTCCCGTTCCCTCGAAGGACGCGCAGCCGGTGTCTCCGTACAGAACGTTTCCGGTACCTTCGGAACCGCTCCGAAGATCCGCGTCCGTGGTGCCACCTCCATCTACGGCTCCTCCAAGCCCCTCTGGGTGGTGGACGGCGTCATTATGGAAGACGTGGTGGACGTCAGTGCGGACGACCTCTCCTCCGGTGACCCCAACACCCTGATTTCCTCGGCCATCGCCGGACTGAACTCGGATGACATCGAGACCTTCGACATCCTCAAGGACGGTTCCGCGACCTCCATTTACGGTGCGCGCGCCATGGCCGGCGTTATCGTCGTCACGACGAAGAAAGGTAAGGCGGGACAGAACCATATCACCTATACCGGTGAGTACACCTACCGCCTGAAACCCTCCTACAACGATTTCAACATCATGAACTCCCAGGACCAGATGGAAATCTACCAGGAGTTGCAGCAGAAGGGGTACCTAAACTACGCGGAGACGGCCAACGCCAGCAACAGCGGTGTCTATGGCAAGATGTATCAGTTGATTTCCCAGTACGACGCCACTAGCGGTGCCTTCGGTCTGGAGAATACGGAAGTCGCACGCAACGCTTACCTGAGGGCCGCGGAATACCGGAACACCGACTGGTTCGACCGCCTGTTCAACCATAGCGTCCAGCACAACCATTCCATCAGCGCTTCCGGCGGTTCGGAGAAGGCCAACTACTACGCTTCCCTTTCCGTCATGCAGGATCCGGGTTGGACGCTCCAGAGTTCCGTGCAGCGCTACACGGCCAACCTGAACACCACGTTCAAGATTTCCCGTGTCCTGTCCGTCAACCTGATCGGCAACGCCTCCTATCGTAAGCAGCGCGCGCCGGGAACCATCAACAGCGAAACGGACGTAGTCTCCGGTGAGGTCAAGCGCGACTTCGACATCAACCCCTACAGCTACGCTCTGAATACCTCCCGGGCTCTCGACCCCAACGAATTCTATACGCGTAACTATTCGAAGTTCAACATCATCCACGAGTTGGACAACAACTATCTGGACCTGAGCGTATTCGATATCCGCGTACAGGGCGAAATCAAGTACAAGCCGTTCGACTTCCTGGAATTCAGCGCCATCGGTGCCTACAAGCATGCGGCGACCAGCCAGGAACACTACATCCTGGACGAAGCGAACCAGGCCCTCGCCTACCGCGAGTTGTCCACGCCGGCCATCCGCGATGCGAACCCCTTCCTGTACAAGGATCCCGAGAATCTCTACGGATACAAGTACAGCGTCCTGCCCGTCGGTGGTATCTATGAGCGCACCGACAACAGCATGGACGGCTGGGACTTCCGCGCCACCTTCAACTTCAACAAGACTTTCGCACACGACCACACCGTCAGTCTCTTCGGAGGTACTGAAATCAACAGCCTGGACCGTCACAGTTCCTGGTTCCGCGGCTGGGGTATGCAGTTCGACTTCGGCGAAATCGCCAACTACGACTACCATGTCTTCAAACAGGGTGCGGAAGAGAATTCGCCGTACTACACGCTGACCAACACGCACGTACGGAGCACCGCCTTCTTCGCCAACGGTACCTATTCCTACAAGGGCCGCTACGTCCTGAACGGCACCATCCGCTATGAAGGTACCAACGGTCTGGGCAAGGCCCGTCCCGCCCGCTGGATGCCGACCTGGAACATTTCCGGTGCCTGGAACATCAGCGAGGAATCCTGGATGAAACCGATTCAGCCGGCTTTGTCGCACCTTTCCCTGAAGGCTTCCTACTCGCTGACCGGTGACCGTCCTTCCGTGACCAACTCTTTCGTGGTCATCAAGGCTGAGAATCCCTGGCGTCCGTTCGCTTCCAACAAGGAAAGTGCACTCGTAATCGATGATCTGGCCAACCTCGCCCTCACCTATGAGAAGAAGCACGAGTTGAACATCAGCCTCGAGGCCGGGTTCATCGACAACCGCATCAACCTCGCCGCAGACTGGTACACGCGTAACAACTACGACCTGATCGGTCCTGTCACGACGCAGGGTATCGGCGGACAGATTATCAAATACGGTAATGTCGCCTCCATGCATTCGGACGGTATCGAACTCTCCCTCACCACGGTCAACATCAAGACGAGGGATTTCACCTGGTCCACCAACCTCATCTATTCCCACAACCGCAATGTCGTGACGGAATTGGAGAACCAGCAGCGGATGATCGACCTCATTTCCGGCACCGGTTTCACCCGCAAGGGCTACCCGGTCCGAAGCCTGTTCTCCCTTAAATTCGCAGGCCTGAACGAGGAGGGTCTCCCGACCTGCATCAATGAGGAAGGCGAACGCGCAGTCTCCGACATCAATTTCCAGGAAAGCGACGAAGAGAAACTCAAGAACCTCGTCTATTCCGGGTCCGTGGATCCGACCGACGTCGGTTCCTTCGGGAACATCTTTACCTGGAAAGGCCTGAAACTGAACGTATTCATCACCTATTCCTTCGGCAATGTCATTCGTCTGGACCCTGTCTTCAAGAGCAGCTACGACGACCTGGATTCCATGCCCAAGGAGTTCCGCAACCGATGGACGACGCCCGGAGACGAACTCTCCACCAATGTCCCTGTCATCGCATCGACCTGGCAGAACCGCTACTACTCGACGACGTCCAACTACCTCAGCTACGCATACAACGCCTACAACTATTCTACGGAACGTATCGCAAAGGGTGATTTCATCCGCCTCAAGGAGGTCTCCCTCGCCTATGACTTCCCCAAGAAGCTCATCAGCAAGGCCAAACTTGCCACGCTGGGCCTGAAGGTGCAGGCAACCAACCTCTGCCTGCTTTATGCAGATCAGAAGCTGAACGGCCAGGATCCCGAATTCTTCAATACGGGTGGTGTTGCAGTTCCGCTCCCGAGGCAGTTTACCTTTACCCTCAAACTTGGTTTTTAATTGAATCGGAGCTACACTATGAAAACAAGATATTTCCTTGCTGCCATTGCAGCGCTTATGGGTCTCGTTTCCTGCGACAAGTTCCTGGATACCATGCCCGACAACCGGGCAGAGGTGGATACCCCTGCGAAAATCCGCGCTCTGCTCACCTCCGGTTATCCCACTGCTACCTATCTGACCCTCAACGAATATATGTCCGACAACGTGGATAATATCGGTGACGACAACCCCGGCACCGAGCGTTTCTTCGACCAGCTGTACAACTGGCAGGACGTTACCGATCTCGGTATCCACAATGACGGTCCGGACAGTTTCTGGGGCAAGTCCTGGCTGGGCATCGCCCACGCCAACCAGGCCATTGACGCCATCTACACCCTCACGGGAACCTCTTCCATCGGGGAGCACGAGAAAATCGCGTCCCTCGGCTTTGGACCGGAACTCGCCGAGGCCCTGCTGATCCGCGCCTACAACCACTTCATGCTGGTGAATGAATTCTGCATGCACTACAATACGGAGACCAGTTCCACCGATCTGGGTATCCCCTATATGGAGCAGGTGGAGCAGGAGCTCAATCCCAAGTATCAGCGCGGCAACGTGGCCGAGGTCTATGCCAAGATTGAGAAGGATCTGGAGATTGGCCTGAAGTATGTCAGCGACAGTTATTATTCAGTGCCCAAATACCACTTCAACGCCCGTGCGGCCTACGCTTTCGCCGCCCGCTTCTACCTTTTCTATGAGAAGTGGGAACTGGCATCGAACTATGCCACCAAGTGTCTGGGTTCGCAGCCGGAAACCGTGCTGCGCAACTGGGAAGCGCTGGGTAAACTTGAAAGGGACTGGGATGTCATCAGCTACGCTTTCGTAAACGACTCGGAAAACGCCAACCTGCTGATGATGACGAGTTTTTCCTCCTTCGGATATTACTTCTGCTATCCCGGAATCACCAAGTATTCCCACGATTCCTACCTGGGATTCACCGAAACTCATTTCGCCAAGCAAATCTGGGCATCCTCGAGCGGCTATAACAATGGCCAGAACTTCTACCTCCGACCGGGCTGGTACAACGGTTCTACCTACGACCAGATTACCACGATGAAGATTCCCTATATGTTCGAGTATACGGATCCCGTGGCACGTATCGGTTACTCCCACGCCGTCTGCCCCGCCTTCACGACGGATGAAGCCCTGCTCACCCGTGCCGAGGCCTACGTGATGCAGCACCGTTATGATGATGCTACAGCGGACATCAATAAATACATCCACAGCATCGTCAAGCGCACCGTCCTTTCCACGGACTACAGCACCGAGCAGATCGTCGACTTCTACTCCTCCATGGATTATTGGACCTGGGACAAGCCCACGCTCAAGAAGAAACTCAATCCTGCCTTCAACATCGGTGCGGAAGGCGGCATTCAGGAGTCCATGCTCCAGTGCATTCTGGGCATGAAGCGCCTGGACCATATCGCCCAGGGCCTTCGCTGGTTCGACATCAAGCGTTACGGCATCGAGGTCGAACGCCGCACGATGACGCCGGATCCCAAGGCCGGAGAATATGACGCCGCGCTCAAACCCCTGCGTGTCGATGACGTACTGACGGTCAATGATCCCCGCCGTGCGATGCAGCTGCCCCAGGAGGTCATCACGGCCGGCATGGAGCCTAACCCCCGTGCGGAGTCGAAGCCTGCGCAGATTGTTCTGCGTGAGCGTGAACTTCCTGCCAACAACCTGTAATCTTGAACTGATATGAAAAAGTATATCCTTCCCCTTTTGGTCCTTGCCGCCGTTGCGGCCACTTCCTGCCGGAAAGACATTCTGAGCGAGGAAAGCGTCATCAAGGACTCCACCGTGGAGATGAATGCCTTCGACCGCTGGTTGGAAGCCAATTTCCTGAGGCCCTACAACATCGAGTTCAAGTATCGTTACGCGATGAACGAATCCGACCTGGGCTACTGGACGGTGCCTGCGGATTACGAAGCGTCCATCATCTACGCCCATCTCGTAAAATATCTTTGCATCGACACCTACGATGAAATCAGCGGACTGGACTTCACCCGTTCCTACTTCCCCAAGATGTTCTTCCTTATCGGAACCTGGGAGTACAAGAACAACGGCTCCATCGTCCTGGGTACGGCAGAAGCCGGCAAGAAGATCATGCTTTCGGGCGTGAACGACCTGCCGATGGTGCTGGACTACTACGAAGGTGCCGAACTGGCGGAGTACCTGAACCACTTTTACATCAAGACCATCCATCACGAGTTCACGCATATCCTGAACCAGACCAAGACCTATCCTGAGAACTTCGGACAGATCTCGGCCAACCTCTATGTCGGCGACGCCTGCTTCGATACCGATGATTATTGGCGCGGCCGCGGCTTCATTACGGATTATGCGCAGAGCGAGCACCGTGAAGACTTTGCGGAAATGGTTTCCGAGTATATCACCCACGATGCCGCCTGGTGGCAGGAGCAGATGACGGCCGCACACAATGAAACGGCCAAAGTGCGCGAGGAAATTCCTGACGCAGAATTCGGTGATGTGATCATCCAGTCCAAACTGGATATCGTTGCCACCTATCTGCAGGATTCCTGGGGCATCGATATCGATGAACTCCGCGACATTCTCGGACGCCGCTTCAGCGATGTCGGCGCCGGTCGCGTGGACCTTAACACCGTAGAACTTTGAGAGAGGAGGAAAAGCGTATGAAAACAAGAAATTGGTTTATCATCCTGGTTGCGGCACTGCTGTTGTCGCCCCTGACTTCCTGTGTCAAGGATCAGCCGGACGTCTTCGACGAGCCGTCCTCGGCACGTATGGAAAAATTCCTCGAGAATGTCCGGACCATCCTGCAGGATCCCGCCGAAGGCTGGGCCCTCTCCTACTACCCCGGCTCCTCTTATGCCACCTGCTACATGGGACTGAAATTCACCGGGCAGGAGGTTGCAGCCTATGCGCAGGACGAGCCTGAGGAAGCAGTCACCTCCGCTTATAAGTTATGCGCGGACGACGGCGCCGTCCTCTCCTTCGATATGTATAACTCGGTCATCCATTATTACGCTACGCCGGACCAGGCTCACTACCAGGCCCGCGGAGGAGACTTCGAATTCGAAATCATGGATGTGAAGGCTGACCGCATCACCCTGCGCGGCAAGCGTTCCCGCAACTTCTGCTATCTGGACCGTCTCACGAAGAACGTCTCCGAGTTCCTGAGCGAGATGAACGAAGCCGAGTCGAGCCTGGATATCGTGGCCTTCAAGGGAGAAATCACCGGAGGTCTGGTGGAAGGCTTTATGGATTCCAACACCCACACGCTCTCCATCGGGCGCAAAGGTGCGGAGGCGAGTGAAATGACGTCAGCCCGGTACATGATCGTGCCCGGTGGCTTCCACTTCAACGAGCCCTTCACTTTCCAGGGCGTCACCTTCCAGGATTTCTACTACAACACGGAGACCGGCGTGCTGACCGCTGCCGGCATCTCCTTCGAGAAAGTTGTCCCTGAAGGATATCTCCCTTACGACAAGTATCTCGGCAAGTGGACCTTCTACTGGTACAACGGCGACCGTGACTTCCCCGTGGAACTGGTCGAATTCGAGAAAGGCAGTTCCTACAAGATGAAGGGTCTCTCCGAGTACTTCGAGCCGACCCTCGCTTACGATGCGGCCCGTGGACGTCTTACCTGGAATGCCCAGGCAGTCGGCTCCAGCGGTGCTACCACCGTCATGCTGGCAGGTTGGGACCTGCTGACCAGCGGAGGAAGCCTGAACTGGGGTGAGGATTACGGTTTGATCGGCATCGTTGAAGACAATACCGTCGCGGACGTGGTCGTCAATTGGGAAGACAACGGTCAGAGCGACCTGGTCGTCGACTCCTGGATCCTGTGGGGTACGGATGCGAGCGGCAGTTCGACCGGTAGCTTCACCAGCTGGACGATGGCGTCCAACAGCTACCAGTTGCCTTATATCACCCATATGAAAAAACTCGTAGAATAATGCGTATGAAAAGATATATTGCATTTCTTGCGGCTGCGCTGACGCTTTTTGCCTGCCAGCCCCAGCAGCCTGACGGATCCAAGTACGCCCCGGCTCCCAAACTGCCCGTTTCCACCTCTACGGTCGAATTCGACTGCGACGGCGGCTACGGCTATGTGGGCGTAACGACCCAGGAGGCCTTCGAGGCAAGTTCGAACCGGGAATGGCTGACCGTCACCACAAGCAGTTACGGGGTCAACCTGAATGTAACGGAGAACGAGACCATCGAGACCCGCTATGCGATTGTTACCGTCAAGTCCGGAGACCTGTCCGCCAATGTACAGGTGGTCCAGTTCGGAGTCAACACCAAATACTTCTGGAAAGACGAGTACAGTTTCCCCTACACCGGGGGCAGCCTGGAACTGTTCTACAAGACCGACGAGACCGTCAAGATCATCGTCGAGGGCAGCGAATGGATCGATGCGATTCCCGATAACGGCATCCTCACCATCAATGTCGCACAGAACCCGCTGAAAGAGATCCGCGAAGGCTTCATCACTTATATAGCCGGAGAGGACGTACGCAGTTTCGCCATCCTGCAGGCCCTGAATCCTTCAGGTGGCGGTGGCGGCGGCGACGATCCTACGGGCCCCGTGATCTTCAGCGAAGATTTTGAAGACATCAATACGCTCGGCGATTGGATTTTGCTTGATATGGATGGAGACGGGAACTACTGGCTCTATGATAACAGCGAAACTCTCGCCGCCCATTCCGGAACCGGGAAACTCTTCTCCCAGTCCTACGACAACGAGACGAGTACCGCCCTCACTCCGGACAACTGGGTATTCACTCCCGGCATCAAACTGGCCTCTTCCGACAACTACCTCTCCTTCTGGCTCTGCCCGCAGGATGCCTCTTATGCCCAGGAGCACTATGCCGCCTATGTGACGACAACTGATCCGAGTACGATGGACGACCCGGAGGCCGCCTGCACGAAGGTGGTGGAGGGCACCCTGACGAAGGGATACACCCCCGCTTCGGTAGGCCCGATGGCGTCCGGCGAATGGGAGAACATCATCGTTAAACTTCCGGAAGCCTTCAACGGCAAGACGGTCTACGTCGCCATAAGGCACTTTGACTGCACCGACTGGTTCTACATCAACCTGGATGACCTGATGGTCACCCACGGTGAGCCGAACGCTTCGGCAGTGTCGGTCTTTGCCGCTCCCGCCAATGCGCCCGTCTCCCCATATCTGAGAAGAAAGTAGTCAATGAAACGGTTATTCCGGATAAGTCTTTGCTTCGCTTGTGCACTCGCCTGCACGAGGGAGATGCCTGAAACCCTCCCGGCACCTGTACAGAACGGTGCCGGGTCGGTGACGGCTGCATCGGAAAACGGACAGCAGCAGATGGCGGGACTCGAGCCCGGCGTCGCCCTGGTGTACGTCAGCGAAGACCTGGCCGGAGAACTTGAAAAGAGCAAGCAGCGCTCCACAGAGTGGAAGTTACTGACAAAGAGACTCAACGTCAGTTCCGCAACCCGCCTCTTCCCGGATGCCGGAGAATTCGAGCCCCGCACCCGGGCGGAAGGTCTGCACCGCTGGTACGTCCTCCATTATGACAAGGAGGTCGAAACCACCAGTGCCCGCCGCCTCATCGAGGCCGTGCCCGGGGTCCAGCGGATGGAACCCGGCCGCCGGATCCGTTGCTGCGTCACCCCCAACGATACCTACTGGAACCGGATGTGGGGCATGAACAACACGACCTATCCGGGATTCGACGTCAACTGCAAGCCGGTGTGGGACACGTACACCATGGGGAATTCCTCGGTGACCGTCGCCGTCGTGGACGGCGGGTTCCAACTTACCCATCCCGACCTTGCCGCCAACGTCGCCACGTCGGGGCACTATAATTACGTGGACGACAACTCCACGATACTCCAACATTTCCACGGCACGCACGTCGCCGGGACGATTGCCGCCGTCAACAACAACGGCACGGGAGTCACCGGTATCGCGGGCGGCAACTTCGCCGCGGGGAAAGCCGGAGTGAAACTGCTTTCGCTCCAGGTGTTCAAGACCCTCGACAACGGGCAGACCGCGAGCGCCTACGATTTCTCGCGGGCCCTCAAGGAAGCCGCAGACCGCGGTGCCATCATCTCCCAGAACAGCTGGGGTCACTACTTTGACTTCAATGACGACGGGCAGATTACGGGCTATGAACTTACCTACGCCCGTCAGGCTCACGAAAATCCCGAGCGCTCGTTCACCCAGGCCGTCGATTACTTCAACAAGTACGCCGGCTGCGACAACAACGGCAACCAGCTCTCCACCTCCCCGATGAAGGGCGGAGTGGTGATTTTCGCCGCCGGGAACGAGGATATCCCTTACGGGTCGCCGGGCAACTATGACGGTTGCGTTTCCGTCGGTGCCATCAACCGCAACGGCAGCCGCGCCTACTTTACCAATTACGGCGACTGGGTAGATGTCTGCGCCCCCGGCGTGGATGTTTACAGCACCTACCTGAGCGGCCAGTACACCTATATGAGCGGCACCTCGATGGCTTGTCCGCACGCCTCAGGCGTAGCCGCCCTCATCGTCTCCTACTTCGGCGGACAAGGATTCACCGCCGACGAATTGCGCGCCCGCCTGATCGGCGGCGCGAAGACCATCGGCGCTACCTCAGGGTCCAAGCCCATCGGTCCGCTGGTGGATGCCTGGGGAGCCTTCCAGATGAACGCGGGCGGGCGAACCCCGGACCAGGTCAGCGACGCGAAGGTCAGTCCCGCAGGACATAACCTCCGGGTTGAATTCACCTCCACCGGAGCCTATGCCTACCTCATCCTGGCAGGAAAATCCAAGCAGGCGGTCGTCAACGCGAACTTTGCGGATCCCGCCTCGAACCTGATAACGGCAACGAAGATTGCCTCCGCCGCCGATGCTGCTGGCACCCCGCAGTCCGTCATGCTGGCCGGACTCGCTCCGGACACGGAGTATTATGTCGCGGTCGTCGCCTACAGTTACGACCGGAAATACGCTCCCCTCTCCGAAGTTTCCAAAGTCCAGACGGGCAAAAACGAGAAGCCCGTCATTGAGATTCCCGACTATCCTGCAGGCGGGTTCCGCTTCGCACACCATAGCATCATCAGTCTGCCGGTCCGCTTTACGGATCCTGACGGGGATGCCATGAGCGTGACCTTCAAGACCGGCGGCCGCGCCTCCCTCGATCCGAACAACGGGTCGCAGGAGTACTACAACTTCAAACTGATGTGCCCGCTGGCAACGCCGGGCGATTATTCCGCGACGGTGGAAGTCGTGGACGAGGTCGGGGCAAAGACCCGCGGTTCCATCCAGTACACGGTGCTGCCCAATACGCCGCCGCAGATGGTAAAGGATCCGGGTACCCTGCTTATCGAAGACACGACCCGCCCCGGAGACCTGACCCTGAACGATTACTTTAGCGATCCGGATGGCGAGGAACTCTTCTTCCGCGTCACCTCCATGGATACGAAGGTCGCGACAGTGGCCCTGACGGAGGACGGCAAGTTGGCCGTCACCCCCGTATCCCAGGGCGTCTGCAAGGTCAAGATTTCCGCCGAGGACCACGAAAGCGAGAGGGTGGAAGCTTACTTGACCGTCCTGGTCCGTCCCAAGGACGCCCCCGAGGTCTTTGTCCCGGGCAACACCATCCTTACCGGCGGTGACCTGACCGTCATCCTCGGTCTGGAAGAAGCCCCGACGCGCATCCGCCTCATTTCCGCTTCCGGCGTCATCGTGTACAGCGATGAAGGGAACTTCAGCGCGGCGACTCCTGTCGAAATCGACATGGACCGGATTGCCCCGGGCATTTACACGCTTGAAGTGATTTATAAAGAACAGACTTACAGTTATACGATAGTCAAACGATGAAACGCAGCCTTCTCCTCTTCCCTTTCCTCCTGCTGTGCATTTCTGCCATGGCAGAGGATAAGCCTGTTGCCAATGAGGCGATGGGGTTGCTCGGACTTCCCCGGAACAGTGTCCGGAGCGGAATGGCCGGAGCAGGCAGCGCTTCCGTCACCGCCCCTGCCGCCTTTGCCGCGCTGGAGAACCCTTCTGTGCTCCCGTTCGCGACGAACAAGGTGGAAGCGGCCCTCTCCTATGGACGCTGGTCTCCTTCTACGGCCGGCAGTCTCAGTGACAATATCGGCATCGCCGTGGCCGGAAAACCCTTCCGGGCCCTCGCGCTGTCCCTGGCGGTCGTTAATCAGGTGCATCCTGTCATGGATTTCGGTGACGGGAAAGGTCCTTTCAACCCCATCGACGGTATCGCCTCCCTGGGAGCGGGCGTCTCCTTCGGCCGCCATTTCAGCCTCGGCGCCTCCGTTATCTATGTGCAGCAGCGGCTGATGGCGGATTATAAGCTTTCCGCCTTCGCCTTCAACGCCATGGCCCAGTACCATTCCGAGCATTTCGATGCCGCCGCCGGCGTCATCAATGTCGGCAGCAAGGTGAAATCGGAGAACGGCACGGAATATCCCCTGCCCTCCTCCGGCCGCCTGAGCGGAGTCTATCACAGTGCCTTCGGCCACCACGGCATTGAAGCCGCCCTGGATGCCGACATCTACTTTAGCGGGAAATTCGGTGCTGCACTGGGGCTCCAGTACAGTTATGACAACCTGATATACGCGCGTGCCGGCTACCGTTACGCCATGCAGGGTGCCGCACTCCCCGCCCACCTCGCCCTCGGTCTGGGCGTCAAGTGGAAGGGATTCCGGCTGGACGGCTCTTTCCTGACCGCCAACCCGACGATTGGAAATTCCTTTTTAATCAGTATAGGATATTGCTATTAATTATTAACCCAAAATAACTAACATTATGAAAAAATCCATTTGGACTGTATTGTTCGCAGTGTTGATTACACTGCTGACGGCGGGTTGCGACCTGCAATCCGACTTAACCGTCCTGCAAGGCAAGGTGGACCAGTTGGACAAGCGGGTCTCCACCCTGGAGGATGCCGTTGCCAAGATCAACACGGAGACAATTCCCAGTCTCCAGAATCTGGTGAACGCTTTGAACAAGAAACTCACCATCGTTTCCATCGTGGAAGGCGACGGCGAGTACACCATCACCTTCTCCGACGGTACCACCGCTGTCATCCGTGACGGCAAGGACGGTGTAGACGGCGTCGACGGTGTTGATGGCGTTGACGGTGTTGATGGTGTAGACGGCGTTGACGGTACCGACGGAGAGACTCCGGTGATCAGCATCGCCCCCGACGAGGACGGTATCTATTACTGGACCGTCAACGGCGCCTGGCTGTTGGATAACGACGGCAACAAGGTTCCCGTCACGAGCCAGGGACCTCAGGGCGAACAGGGTCCGGAAGGACCGGAAGGACCGGAAGGCCCTCAGGGAGTCACCCCGCTCTTCGGTACCAGCTCCGAGCACAAACTCATCGTCTCCTATGACAATGGCGAGACCTGGCATCCCGTAGGACTGAGCATCATCGACGGCAGCGCCTTCACTTCCGCTTACATCGATGAGGAGAAATCCACCGAGGATTACATCGTTCTCGTCGTGGGCGAGACCGAAGTGCAGATCCCTCGCGAGAAGACTTTCGCCCTCAAGATCGACTATGACGGTGACCTGAACGGCGTAGGTATCAACGGCGGCAACACCCTTGCCCTCCCCTTCACCGTAGAAGGTGTCAGTGCCGAGGACGATGTTACCGTTGACGTGCTCAGCGCTACGGCCGGCCTGAATGCCCGCATCGCCGGAAGTTTCATCCTCATCACCGCTGACGAGGATGTGAATTCCGGTAAGGTATTCGTCTTCGCCGACAACAACAAGGGCAAGACCAACATCAAGGTCATCCGTTTGGAAGAAGGTGTCATCGAGGCGATTGCCGACGTGAGCGCACAAGTCAGTGCCGAAGGCGGCACCATCGAGCTTACGGTCAACACCAACAAGCAGTACAATGTATTTGTCTCCGAAGGGGATGAGGACTGGCTCTCTGTCCACGAGGCCAATTCCAAGGCAATCCGTACGGACAATCTCCTCATCGAGGTCGCGCCCAATACCACCGGTGGCTACCGCGAGGGTTCTGTCTGCGTGACCGACGACGCTACCGCCGAGACCATCCAGGAATTCGTCATCCTGCAGCAGCCGGTGGACGGGGTTACCGACGACCTGGCTTCCATCCGTGCGCTCTCTGACGGCGCCGTGGTGGCCGGCAAGGACGCCATCGTGCTCGCCTCTTCCAAGTTTGGCGCACTCGTCGTGGATGAGAACGGCGCCTACCTCTTCCTGCACAAGGAAGGCAATACCGCCGTTCGCGGGGACAAGGTTTCCTTCACCGGTGTAAAGTACACCGTCGAGGCTACCGAGGTTAAGTATGTCGAGGCCGACCTTCTCGAAGTGACGGCCAGCGGACAGGAAGTGACCGATCTTGCTTGGATGTACATCGGTGTCGGAGTAAACTACAACTCCATCAACACCGGTACCAGCGGTATTCTCGAGAAAGACGAGAAGGGATGGTTCGTCACTGCCCCTATGGACTTCCGCGTATACATCGAGGAGCCTCTTGACATCGATCTCGCCGCAATGGAAGGGAAGATGGTTACCGTCAAGGGTTACACCAACGGTGCCACCTCTACGGTTTACGATTTCATTGCCAACTCCGTTGAGGAAGTGGTCTTTGAACTGAATCCCAACTGGACGCTCAGCTTCGAAGGTGAAGTTACCGAGTACGGCTACACGATGGATGAGATCCTGAACACCGTTTCCGGTGGCAATGATTACTACGCCATCTACGGCAACAGCACTTATCCCGTATCAATGATTGAGGAATTCGGTTCTCTTGAGAACCTCGCCGCCTATGAATGCACGCAGGCTGCGGACTGGGTACAATACTACCTTTATGCCTATCAGGAAGAGATTGACGATGACGCCACCACGGAAACCGGTAAATTCTCTCCGGATTCCAAGGGCTACGGCGAATTCGTCGCATTTGCCGTCGGCGTTACCGAAGAGGGCTACATCAGCGGTAAATATGGCTATGTGAAATACACCAAGCTGGATCCGCATGTCGCCGTTGACTATCAGGCCTTCATCGGCGACTGGCTCGTTGGCGGTGTCGAATGGACCATCAAGGAGAAAGTTGCCGGTGAGTCCTATACCGTACTTGGTGCGATGGGCAACAATTACTCCTCCCTGGAGTTTGACGGTCTGTATATTGACGGTAGCTTCGCCTTCATAGAGAAAGACTTCGGTCCCATCGCTGAAGGGTATGAGCACGTTACTATGGGCGGACAGTATTATTCCTCCTCCACCGGCGAGCACTGGGGTCTCAATGACAATTTGGATGCCCCCTCCGTCATCTTCACGGCAACTGCTCTCAGGGATGGGGGCTTCGAGGTTACGGCTGGCTATCTCCCGGACTATGGGAAGTATAATTACATGAGCCTCTGGGGTCTCAAAGCAGACGGCAGCACGTATGAATTCGCTTACAAGAAGATACCTGCTTCCTTCGAACCTGCCCATGATGTAGATCCTCTGCAGCTTGATTACACGGTGGCCGATTATGCCGGACCTGTCACCAAGGATGAACTGTTCGGTACCAGCTGGATGCTCCTCTGCCGTCCTTACAACTCGCAGACGCAAACCTATACGGAGGACCGTGGCTGGTATTCAAACGTCACCTTTACCGAAGCTGAGGACCGCGCCAGCGATGTTGACAATCTCGCTGTAACCGGATTCTCACTGAAGAATATTGAGAATGATGTTACTGACTTTGAATTCTATGACGGTGTAGTTTACAAATTGGCTCAGGCGACCCCTTGGCCGTACGGCAATTATGGAATTAAGCTTTGCCAGTACTCCACCGATGCCACTTATTACTGGCCCGGAGACTACCCTTCTTTCGCCATCAAGGTAGGCAACGGCATCCTGGCATTTGTCTCTAATAACGACAATTATAACATTAATGGATTCGGACTGATGGCATGGGACAACCCGGAATGCTCTGGTAATCCTTACGGCTGGTTCCTGCGTTATAAGGATGTCATCCTTGCCGATCAGAACATCTATGCCAATACTTCCGCCGTTGAAAACGCACTGAGCAATGTGACGTCCGAGCAAATCAACAACGCATGCAAAGCTGCGGAAAACAAGCTGAAGGCGAAGAACGTCGTTCTCACGAACCCCTTTACCCCCCTGCCTTCCAACGGAAGCAAGGTTTCCGCTACGGAGCCGAATATCAAGGTAAGAAGGTCTGTCCGCGATGGCCGTAAATAAGCCATAGCATCAGACTGAATAAAGAAGAAGCGGCCCGCCTGGACCGCTTTTTCTTTGTAGATAGACCTGCAACAATAGGGCGTAAAGAGTGTGGCAGGTTGTCCTCTGCGACCATTTACCCGGATAGGGTTGCGTAGCAACAGGGAGCAGAGGACATCTGACACAGTCAGCCCTTTGTTGCAGGGCTATTACTCCTGTAAACTGCCGCCTACCAGGTCGAGGATCTCGGAGGTAATCTTGTCCTGACGACGTTTATTGTATTCGAGGGTCAATTCTCCCAGCAGGGACTGGGCATTGTCGGACGCCACCTGCATCGCCACGGTACGCGCGGCACACTCCGCGGCAAAACTGTCGATACAGACACTGCGCATCTCCAGCCGGATCAGCGCCGGCAACAGGGACTGGGCGATTTGGGCGGGAGAGGGCTCATAGAGTACCCGCTTCTCCATATCGTCCTCCTCTCCGCCGCCTTCACAGGAGAAGGGCAGCAGATCGCGTACGACGACCTCCTGCCGGGCGGCGGAAGCGAAGTGCGTATAAACCAGGATGACGCGGGAATAGCGTCCCTCCTCGCAGGCCTTCATCAGGCGGTTGGCAAGGGCTGCCGCAGCCTCCTGGCCGTTCGGCGTCACCAGGGCGCTGAAATCCTCGCCGTTCCCCCGTCCCTCGCGGCGCATCGCATCCGCCATCTTGCGCCCCAGGGCAAAGACTTCGGCCTCAGGATAGGCCGCCGCTTCACGCAGGGCCTGGCGGATGACATTGGCGTTGAACGCCCCGCAAAGGGAATTGTTGGAGGAAAGCGCCACGATGGCCGGCGGGGCATCCGGGACGGAAGGGGTCGAAAGGGAAGAGAAGGCGGAAGCGGGCAGGGTGGCGATGATACCGCCCAGCGCGTCGCTGTAACGCCGCAGCGCCTCGGCGCTCTGCTGCGCCCGGTGCAACTTGGAAGACGCGATGAGTTTCATCGCAGAGGCGACCTTGATGGTCCCCTTCACCGATGCAATCCGGTCCTTGATTTCCCTGAGCGACGACATAACGGAAAACTAAATCAACGCTTCCACGACGGCGGACGCTACCTTACGGATATGCTCACCGGCTCCTTCGGGCAGCCTTCCGGCATCCAGTTCAGCCAGGATGTCCGCGTGGGAGACGCGCATGCGTTCGAGGAAAAGCCGCTGGAATTCGGGCACCTTATCGACTGCAATCTTTTCCATCAGGGAGTTGATGCCGCAATAGAGCACGGCCACCTGCTCCCCTACCGGCATGGGGCTGTACTGGGGCTGCACCAGCAGGCGCGTATTCTTGCGCCCGCGGTCCAGGGTCATCAGGGTCAGCCGGTCCATATCGGACGAGTATTTGGAAAACGCTTCCAGTTCGTTGTACTGCGCCTGGTCGATCTTCAGCGTACCGGCGACCTTCTTCATACTCTTTACCTGAGCCGCACCGCCCACGCGGGAAACGGAGATACCCACGTTGATGGCGGGACGGATGCCGGCATTGAAGAGCGGCGATTCCAGGTAGATCTGGCCGTCGGTGATGGAAATCACATTGGTAGGGATGTAGGCGGACACATCGCCCGCCTGGGTCTCGATGATGGGCAGGGCCGTCAGCGATCCGCCGCCCCGTACCTTGTCCTTCAGGACTTCCGGGACATCGTTCATCAGACGGGCCACTTCCTCCTGACCGACAATCTTCGCCGCCCGCTCCAGCAGGCGCGAATGCAGGTAGAAGACGTCGCCGGGATAGGCCTCGCGGCCCGAGGGACGCTTCAGGATCAGGGACACTTCGCGATAGGCCACCGCCTGCTTCGAGAGGTCGTCATAGACCACGAGGGCCGCGCGCCCGGTATCGCGGAAATACTCGCCGATGGCAGCGCCGGCAAAGGGCGCAAAGTATTGCAGCGCAGCGGGGTCAGCCGCCGTCGCGGAAACGACGATGGTATAGTCCATCGCCCCCTTGTCGCGCAGGGTCTGCACGAGGGCCGCGACCGTCGAGCCCTTCTGCCCCACCGCGACGTAGATGCAATAGACGGGTTTTCCCTTCAAGTATTCGGAGCGCTGGTTGAGGATGGTATCGATGGCGATGGCGGTCTTTCCGGTCTGCCGGTCGCCGATAATCAGTTCGCGCTGCCCGCGGCCGATGGGAATCATCGCATCGATGGCCTTGATCCCCGTCTGCAGCGGTTCCGTAACCGGCTCGCGGAAGATTACCCCGGGCGCCTTGCGTTCGAGGGGCATACGGAGGGTTTCTCCCGCAACCGGGCCCAGTCCGTCCAGGGGCTCGCCGAGCGGATTCACCACGCGGCCCACCAGGCCTTCCCCGACGGGGATGCCGGCGATGCGCTTGAGACGCCGGACGCTCATCCCCTCGCTCACCTGGTCCGTGGGGCCCAGGAGCACCACGCCCACATTGTCGGCTTCGAGATTCATCGCCACCGCCTTCACGCCGGATTCAAACTCCACCAACTCCCCTGCCTCCACGTGCTCCAGGCCGTAGATACGGGCGACGCCGTCGCTGACCTGCAGGACGGTGCCGACCTCGTCGAAACGGACGCCGTTGTCCGTCCCCTCCAGCTGGGAAAGCAGGATATCGGAGATTTCGCTGGCTTTTATCGTATTCTGTGACATTATACTACTCTTGTTCTGTTTTGTTCATTGAGCGAGTTCAGCACCCTGGAAAGTTGGGAACGGACACTCGCATCCATGCGCAGGCCGTCTATATCGAGAACAAAGCCTCCGATCAGCGCCGGATCCACCTTCTCTTCCATCTCCAGGCGGCAGTCCTTCACCTGGCTCAGGA
Source organism: Bacteroidales bacterium (assembly GCA_016282145.1). Taxonomy (GTDB): domain Bacteria; phylum Bacteroidota; class Bacteroidia; order Bacteroidales; family UBA932; genus Cryptobacteroides. Next base: position 55,229 of record JAEEJZ010000006.1, read on the forward strand.
GTTCACGCACCCGGGCGGCGAACTCCGGCGCGGGGACGGCCGTCACGAGGACGGCTTCCTTGCGGCCGGTCCGGTCATCGTACAGCCGGACAAAACTGTGCAGGATGAACTTCAGGTAGGCCGCCCTGTGCTTGCGCTTGAGCAGGTCCACGAAGCGGGACAGTTCCGGTGCCGGCTCCTGGCTGAAGCCTGCGGGATCCTGCAGCAGGGCCCGTACCTGCCGGTACACGGTCTCCCCGCCTCCCGTACGTTCCACGTACTTGAGCAGCGCTTTCGCATAGCGCAAGGATACCGTTCCGGTGTTCATCGCCTAACTATTGTCGGTGTTACGCAAGGCTTCGTCGGACAGGCGGTCGAGCAGGGCTTTCTGCACATCGGCGTCGGAGAGCTTGTCCCGGAGGATCTTTTCCGCGACACTGACTCCCAGCAGGGCGATTTCCCTCCGGGCATCGGCCAGTGCGGCTTCCTTCTCCGCGGCAATCGCCTCACGGGCCTTCGCGATAAGCGTTGCGGCTTCCTTCTCCGCATCGGCACGGGCATCGGAAAGCAGCTGCGACCTTGCGTCGGACGCTTCCTTGACCATTCTGGCCTGTTCGCGCCGCGTCTGCTCCAGCATATCCCGGTGCTCCTGCTCCAGGGCGGCGAGGCGCTCCTGCGCTTCCTTCGCGTCCCGTAGCGCCTGCTCGATGTGCTCGCTGCGCCGGTCGATCATCCCGGTAATGACGGGGAAGCCCCACTTCGCCAGAATGAAGAACACGATGGCGAAGACGAGGACCATCCAGAAAAGCAGGCCCGTCTCGGGGAGCAACAGCGACATAGACTACTTCGCAATCAGACAGACGACGATGGCAAAGAAGCAGACGCCTTCGATCAGTGCACCGGCGATAATCATACCGGTACGGATGTTTCCGGCGGCTTCGGGCTGGCGGGCGATGCCTTCCATCGCGGACTTGCCGATCTTACCGATGCCGAAAGCGGCGGCGATAGCGGCGATGGCCGCACCGAGCGCTGCACCGAACCTGCCGATCTGGAGTCCGGCAGCTGCCTGAAGTAAAAGGGTAGAAAGTAACATAATTTATTAATTTTTAATGGTTTGTTTGTCTTGATGCGCCGATGAACACGGCGGAAAGCATAGTGAAGACGTAGGCCTGGATGAAGGCGACGAGCACCTCGAGGCAGTCCATGAAGACGCCCAGCAGCACGGAAACCGCCATCATCGAACCGTTGATGACCGCGCCCATCTTGGCCGTCACGAAGATTACGCAGAGCAGGCCGATGAGCATGGCGTGCCCCGCAAAGATATTGGCAAAAAGCCGGATCATCAGCGAGAAGGGCTTGGTGAACAGGCCCACGATCTCGATGAGCGGCATCAGCGGAAGCGGTGCCTTCAGGAAGACGGGGACATCCGGCCAGAGCGTCTCCTTCCAATAGTGCCGGTTCCCGAAAAGGTTGGTAGCAAGGAAGGTGCAGAGTGCCAGGACCAGGGTGACCGCGATATTGCCCGTCAGGTTGGCCCCGCCCGGGAAGAAGGGCAGGATGCCCAGCAGGTTGTTCAGCAGGATGAAGAAGAACGCCGTCAGCAGATAGGGCGAATAACGCTTGTAATCCGGGCCTATCGCGTCCTTGACGATCTCGTCCTCCACCCAGACGATGAGCGGTTCCAGCAGGGCGGCGATGCCCGAGGGGGCCTCTTTCAGCACGTCGTGCCGACGATACCAGCGCGCGCAGAGCAGGACCAGCAGCACCAGCAGGGCGGAACTCATCAGCAGGGAAAGCACGTTGCGGGTGATGGAAAGGTCCAGGGGGCGGACGGGGCCGTCCGGGGTCAGTTCCACCACTTTGCCCGCGTATTCTTCTCCCTCTCCGGCGATGGCAAAGCCCCTGCAAGGCAGTTCCGAGGAAAGGAAGCACTGCCAGACGCCGTCAGCGCTGCGGACGATGAGCGGAAGCGGCAGGGAGACTTCCCTGTCTCCCCAGGAAAAGAGGGGCCAGGAATAGGCGTCTCCGGTATGCTCGTAGATAATCTCCGTCACATCCAGCTCATCGCCGTGCGCGACCGCCGGAAGGGTGCCCAGAAGGAAAACAACGATGAACCACAAGCGCTTCATGCCGTCTCCACACAAAGGGTTACGATGTCTGAGGCAACGGAAACCGCTCCGGAGAGGATGGGCAGGCTTTCCTGCCGCTCCCCTTCCCGCCAGCGGATCTCCCCCTCCGTGAGCGCGGCGGTGAGGGCTGCGTGCGAAGGCAGCAACTCCATCGGCGCCAGGGCGGAAGGAAGGAGGACCGCATCGGCGGTCTCCTCCCGGAAAGTGCCGGGCGTAAAGATCCGGAGGGTGAGTTTTCCAGCCATTACTTACTCCTTTCCAGAATGTCCTCGCCTTTCCGGATGGCTTCCTCTATCGTTCCCACGTTGAGGAAGGCCTGCTCCGGCAGGTAGTCGAGTTCTCCGTCCAGGATGCGGCGGAAGCCCTCGATGGTATCTTCGATATCGACCATGACCCCGGGAACGCCGGTGAACTGCTCCGCCACGGCAAAGGGCTGAGAGAGGAAACGTTCGACCCGGCGGGCACGGTTGACCGTCCGGCGGTCTTCCTCCGAGAGTTCGTCCATACCCAGGATGGCGATGATATCCTGAAGTTCCTTATTGCGCTGAAGGATGTTCTTCACCCGCTGCGCCGTCTCATAATGGAGTTCCCCGACGATGTTCGGGTCCAGGATGCGGGAAGTGGATTCCAGCGGATCGACGGCGGGATAGATGCCGAGCTGGGCGATCTGGCGGCTGAGCACCGTGGTAGCGTCCAGGTGCGAGAAGGTTGTCGCCGGAGCGGGGTCCGTCAAGTCGTCGGCCGGCACATAGACCGCCTGCACCGAAGTGATGGAACCTTTCTTGGTCGAGGTGATGCGCTCCTGCATCTGGCCCATTTCCGTCGCCAGCGTAGGCTGGTAGCCCACCGCCGACGGCATACGGCCGAGCAGTGCGGAAACCTCGCTGCCCGCCTGGGTGAAGCGGAAAATGTTGTCGACGAAGAAAAGGATGTCGTGCGGGGCACCGGGATCGTCCGAATCCCGGAAAGATTCCGCGAGGGTCAGTCCGGACAGGGCCACGGAACTTCTCGCTCCCGGCGGCTCGTTCATCTGCCCGAAGACCATCGACACCTGCGATTTCTCGAGTTCTGCCTTATCGACCTTGGAGAGGTCCCAGTGGCCTTCGGCCATGCTCTTATTGAATTCCTCGCCGTAGCGGATGACGCCGGATTCGATCATTTCGCGCAGCAGGTCGTTTCCCTCGCGGGTACGCTCCCCCACGCCGGCGAAGACGGAGAATCCGTTGTGCTTCTTGGCGATGTTGTTGATCAGTTCCTTGATGAGCACGGTCTTGCCCACGCCCGCACCGCCGAAGAGGCCGATCTTGCCGCCCTTCAGATAGGGCTCCAGCAGGTCGATGACCTTGATGCCCGTATAGAGCACCTCGCTGGAGGTAGCCAGGTCCTCGAAGGGAGGCGGGTCGCGATGGATGGGGAGTTCCCCTTCCCGGTCCACGGACTCCAGCCCGTCGATGACATCGCCGGTCACATTGAGCACACGCCCTTTGACCAGGCGCCCGACCGGCATGGAGATGGGCTTTCCGGTGCAGACTACGTCGAGTCCCCGGCGCAGGCCGTCGGTCGAGTCCATCGCCACCGAACGGACAGTATCCTCACCGATGTGCTGCTGCACCTCCGTAATGAGCAGGCGACCGTCCGGACGGGTGATGTGCAAGGCCTCGTGAATGCCCGGCAGGCGGCCGGACGGACCTATCTCGAAATGCACGTCGACCACCGGACCGATGATTTGCTCTATCTTTCCGATTATTGCTTCCATAGTTTTGCGAAATTACAATTTTTTTGCGAGTTTTGTACTACTATGAAACGTTTCGTTATTGCTTTTTTGGCTGTTGCCTTCGTATGCGGAAGCACGGCCCGGGCCAAAATCACCCTTCCCTCCGTCGTCAGCGACAACATGGTCCTTCAGCAGAACACCCAGGTAGCCCTCTGGGGCTGGAGCGATTCCGGGAAGAATGTCAGCGTCACCACCGGTTGGGACAAGAAGAAAACGGTCGCCACGCCCGATGCCTACGGCAAGTGGCTGGTCAAGGTCTCCACGCCGGCGGGCAGCGACAAAGCCTATGACATCACGATTGCCGACGGCGAAAAAGTCGTCCTTCACAACATCCTGATTGGAGAAGTCTGGTACTGCTCCGGCCAGTCCAATATGGAGATGCCTGTCAAGGGTTACGGTTCACAGCCCGCAGAGGGCGGCACTGACGCCATCCTCGCCGCACGGCCGCAGCGTCCCATCCGCATCTGCACCATCAAGAAATGTTCTTCCACCACCGTCAAGGAACAGACCGTGGGCAGTTGGCAGCTCCATACCCCGGAGACCGTGGCCAATACCAGCGCGACGGCCTATTTCTTTGCCGATTACCTGCAGTCGCATATCGATGTCCCGGTAGGCCTGCTCATCTCCTCCTGGGGCGGCAGTTCCATCGAGACCTGGCTGGACCAGAAGACCATCGAGGAAGGCTTTGCCGGCGAATTCGACCTCTTCTACCTCGGCCAGCCCTGGGACAAGAGTTACGGCAAGAAGGACCACGCCTGGCCCTGCCTCCTCTACAACGGTCAGGTAAACGGCCTGATCCCCTATACCTTCAAGGGGATGCTCTGGTATCAGGGCGAGGCCAACCGCAAGCGTCCGGAACAATACCTGCGCCTGATGCAGGCTTACGCCAAGATGATGCGCGAGAAGTTCCAGAATCCCGAGGCGCCGTACTACTTCGTGCAGATTGCACCCTATATGTACGACAAGAGCGGAGAAACCAACCACTTTACCTCCGGATACCTGTTTGAGGCGCAGCAGAAGGCCGCTGAAACCATTCCGAACAGCGGTATGGTCGCCACGGTCGATATCGGCGAATACGGCACCATCCACCCCTGCAAGAAGCGCGAAGTGGGCAGACGCCTGGCGCTCCTCGCCCTCGTGAACGATTACGGCTTCAAGGGCATCGATCCCGTCAGCCCGACCTACCAGAGCGTCAGTTTCGTCGACGGCAAGGCTACCGTCCGCTTCCAGGTCAACAAACTGGGTCTGGCCCCGATGGGCGTCCTCCTCTCCGGATTCGAGATCGCAGGCTCGGACAAGGTCTTCCACGAAGCCAAGGCCAAGCTCGCCAAAGAAAGGGGCTGCGTCGATGTCTGGAGCGAAGAGGTTCCTGAACCCGTCGCCGTCCGCTACTGCTTCCGCAACTGGTGCGTCGGCTCGGTCTTCAACAACTACGGCATTCCCGTCGCCCCGTTCCGCACCGACGACTGGAGCCTGGAAGAAGTGCAATAATCAGAAAATTTCGCGGAGCACGTCGAGGGATTTCACCTCCAGATTGCAGTCCGCGTGATAGGCAAGATATTGAAGGAGGACCGCAGCCATCGCGCTGCGGTCTTCTCCTTTCAGGGGCATAAGCAGCGCGGAAGCCCTGTCCGCCTCGCAGAACGCCGAAAGGGGTTTCAGATAATTCCCGGCGAAGGGCGCCAGCGCTTCCGGCCCGGGGGCGAAGCCCAGTTCCCGGCACAGGTCCAGCAGGAAACACAGATGAAACGAGGCGTAATGCGCGGCCAGGGAATCGAAGAGGCGCACCTGGAGGGCGCACCAGTCAAAGAAAGCGGCATCCCCCGTCCCGCTGCGCATCACGCGGTAGAGCACTTCGCTCATAAACAGGCTGACGGCATTCTTGACGGGATTCCCGCGCAGGCTGTTCAGGGGGGATTCAGCGGCCATCGAACGCAGCCGCCAGAGATCCGAACGCGGATTCTCGATTACCTCCACATCCAGGAGCGAAAGGGGCTGAAAGAAGGCCCGCGGCGCCTTCGAGCCGGCGCTCACGATGAAACTCCGGCGTCCCAGCCTGCGGCTCAGGCAATGCAGGACAAGGGAATTTTCCCCTGTCCGCGTCGTGTTCAGGACAATGAGCCGGTCGGCGGAAATCATCGGGCAAGCCAGGCCACCATGGCGCGCAGCGCCCTTCCACGGTGGGAGACGGCATTTTTCTCTTCTTCGGGAATTTCCGCGAAGGTCTTGCCGCCGAAGCCCTCGGGAATAAATACAGGGTCGTAGCCGAAGCCTTTGGCACCGCTGCGCTGCAGGGCAATCTTGCCCTCTACGCAGCCTTCAAAGCAGTGCTTTTCTCCGTTCAGGATCAGGGTGATTACGCTGCGGAAACGGGCGGTACGGGGTACGTCCGGCCCCAGGGCGGCCATTTCGGAGAGCAGTTTCTCCATATTGTCATCGAAACTGCAATGCTCGCCCGCATAACGCGCAGTATAGACGCCGGGCGCCCAGTTCAGGCAATCTACTTCCAGTCCGGTATCATCGGCAAAGCAGTCCGCGCCCGTCCGGGCATAAATGTATTCCGCCTTCTGGATGGAATTCTCCTCCAGCGTCTCTCCCGTTTCAGGAATCTCCTCCGTGATACCGAACTGTGCCGGTGACATCAGTTCATACTCCGGTCCCAGTATTTCGGAAGCCTCCCGGAGTTTCCCCTTGTTCCCTGTAGCAAATACAAGTTTCATTGTTTTATATTTCAGGTCCTTTATTAAATCCTTGGACTCTTCAGCGCTTCCCGCAATTCATCGTCGTAGCGGAGCCGGATCTCCATCCCGGCTTTCTGGAAGCGGTAACGCACCACGATTTCCTCCTCGATGAAGGGTAGCAGTTCCTCCTTCGCCCGCCGCAGCGCTTCCTCCTTGCTCATATCCACCTTCTTCTCCAGCGCCTCCAGCAGTTCGAGCGTCTCCGGATCCGGATTCTCCTTCTTCAGCGAATCGCGCATCGCATCGAAATAGGTCTTTGCCGTGCTGCGGTAATCGAATTCCTGCTTCGAAGCATAATCGACAAAATCCTCATATTCATCGAAATGGAACTGGCCGGTCGGCGGAATCGAAGCGTGCTTCTTCACATACTCGAGCGCGTAATGGTCGATGACCTGCCAGCCGCTCAGCGCATAGACGATACGGCTGTAATCCCTGCGCTTCAGCACTACGTCGGGGGTAATGCCGCCGCCGTCTCGCACTTCCCGGCCGGAAACGGTCCGGAAGACGCTGGTCAGCGAATCGGGGATATTCCCCACGCTCCCGTCCTCGCGGCGATGCGCGTAATCCTTGATCTGGACGCATCGGCCGCTGGGAATGTAATACTTGGCCGTCGTGATCTTCAATTGGCCGCCGTAGGGCAGGGGACGGATGCTCTGCACGAGCCCCTTGCCGAAGGTGCGCTGTCCCATAATGGTCGCGCGGTCCATATCCTGGAGCGCTCCCGCCACGATCTCGGAGGCAGAAGCCGACTGGGAATCCACCAGGACGATCAACGGCAGGTTCACGTCGAAGGGTGCGGATTGCGTCTTGTAGGTCCGTTCCTCGTCCTTGTCCTTTCCCCGGGAATTGACGACGAGGGAGCCCTTGGGGACGAAGAGTCCCACCATCTCCACCGCCTCCTGCAGCAGGCCGCCGCCGTTGGAGCGCAGGTCCAGCACCAGTTCCTTCATCCCCTGCTTGCGCAGGGAGACCAGCGCCGAACGTACTTCCGCCGCCAGCCCGGGCGTGAAGCCGCTGAGGGCGATATAGGCGGTCTTGTCATCCAGCATACCGGCGTACTGCATATCGGGAAGGTGAATCTTTTCGCGGGTCACGACGATCTCCTTCTGCCCGCCGCCGCGCACCTTCTCCACGAGGAAGTGCACCTGCGTCCCGGCCGTTCCCTTCATACGGGAACTGCATTCCGCCACGTTCAGCCCCACTACGCTCTCTCCGTCGATGGTCAGGATGACATCGCCGCACTCCAGCCCGCCCTTATGCGCAGGGGAGCCTTCGTAGATTTCGTTGATCAGCACGCCTTCATCCAGTTTCGGCTTATAGATGATGGCTCCTACGCCGCCGTAGGAATTGCTGATCATCATCTGGAAATTGTCTCCTTCCTCTTCCGGAACATAGACCGTATAGGGGTCGAGGTTGGCGAGCATGGCGTTCACGCCCACCTTTTCCATCCGGTCCACGGGCAGCGAGTCCACATAACTGCGCCCGAGTTCCTTCAGGATGGCACTCTGGATTTCAATCCACTTCCCCATCGTAAAGTCCTTGGACTGGGAGAAGGATACGGTCGCGCTCAAAAGCAGGGCGGCCGCGACTAAGCAAGGTTTCATACTTTTTCCCAAATATACAATTTATCGCCCCGATGCAGTTTTCCGGGCCATTCCCCTTCGGGCCTCACCGCCACCGAGCAGCGTACGCCTTTTCCGGCGATATCGGCCGGCTCGAGCGCCACCCGCAGATCTTCTACGCAGAATTCCACCACGCCGGTGTTCCTGCCGATGACCATGACCGCATCGCCGCGGTGCAGGGGCACGCACTCTACGGCGATTTCCGCTACGCCGATACGGTCGAACCAGTTCGCCACTTTGCCGCAATAGACCTTGCGGTGGGTCGCGCGGTTGCCGTACACCTCGCTCCACTGCCCGAGTTCGGCGCCCTGGTACCAGCCTTCCCAGAATCCGCGGTTGAACACCTCGTCCAGTTCCGCCTTGAGCGACGCGGAGAGTTCCGGGCTGAAACGGCCGTCGCAGATGGCATCGGCCGCCCGGCGGTAGCAGGAGGCGCAGCGCTTCACGTACTCGGCACTGCGCGCCCGTCCTTCAATCTTGAAGACCCGCACGCCGCTCTCCACCATCTTGTCGAGGAATTCTATCGTGCAGATGTCTTTCGGCGACATGATGTACTTGTTGCCGAGGTGCAGCTGCTGCCCTGTTTCGAGGTCGGTCACTTCGTATCCCCGGCGGCAGACCTGGAAGCAGGCGCCCCGGTTGGCGGAGGCGCCGTAATGGTGCAGGCTCAGGTAGCATTTCCCGGAAACCGCCATGCAGAGCGCTCCGTGTACGAACATTTCCAGCCGTACGGGCTTCCCGCCCGGGCCGGTGACGTTCTCTTCGCGGATCCGCTCGCTGATGTCCTTGACCTGGTCTAGGTTCAGTTCCCGCGCCAGCACGGCGACATCGGCGAACTGTGCGTAAAAGCGCAGCGATTCTATGTTGGAGATGTTCAATTGCGTGGAAAGATGCACCTCGAGCCCGAGTCTGCGGCATTCGAGCAGCGCGGCGGGGTCGGTGGCGATGATGGCATCCACACCCGCATCCCGCGCTGCGGCAAGGGTTGCGCGCATATCGTCCATATCCTCCTGATAGAGGACGATGTTCAAGGTAAGGTAGCAGCGCAGGCCGTTTTCGTGACAGATGCGTACAACTTCGGGCAGGTCTTCCGGCGCGAAATTCCCCGCCGAGCGGGAGCGCATATTAAGATGGCCGACCCCGAAGTAAACCGAGTCCGCACCGCCTTGAATGGCTGCCTGCAAGCACTCGAAGTTGCCCGCAGGTGCCATGATTTCCAGTTCTTTCCTGTCCATCCGTTATTTTACGCGCCCGATGAGGGAATGGGCAAAACGCTCCAGCAACTGCCTCCGTACGCTGCCCAGGTTCAGCGGGGCGATCCGCGCTTCGGCGGAGGCATGCCAGGCGGCAATCGTCTCCAGCGCTTCGCCGGGAACCCCCAGTTGCGCGTAGGCCGCCTTCACGTCAGCGATCTTGGCGGCTTTGCCGGACTCCTCTTCAACGGGCCGGGAAAGCAACTGCAAAAGTCCTGCCTTGTCGTCGCTCTTTTCCAGCGCGCGTACCGTCAGCCAGGATTTTTTTTCATTCAGGATGTCTCCGCCCACGGGTTTTCCGAAGACGGCCTGGTCCGCATAGGCATCCAGGTAGTCGTCGGCCACCTGGAAAGCCATGCCCAGGTCCCAGCCGAAACCGTACAGGGCGTCGCAGGTTTTCCTGTCCGCACCGGCGATCAGGGCCCCTACGCCGGCCGAACAGGCCAGGAGGGCGGCTGTCTTGCAGCCGATCATCTCTTCGTATTCGGACATCGAAACCTCCGTCCGCTGTTCGAAATCCATATCGAGCTGCTGCCCTTCGCAGACTTTCGTCGCATTCTCACTGAAAAGGCTCAGGACGGCGGAACGGACTTTCTCCGGCGCCTTGAGCATATATTTGTAACTTTCGATGAGCATCGCGTCCCCGGAAAGCAGGGCGATGTCGTTTCCCCACTTTTTCCATACCGTCGGCTGGTTCCGGCGCAGGGGGGACTTGTCCATCATGTCGTCGTGGATGAGCGAGAAGGTATGAAAGAGTTCGAGCCCGGCGGCGGGTGCGAGGACGGCATCGTCCAGTATCTCGCCACCCAGGGCGGCATAGGCCGTCAGGCAGAGCCGAGGACGGATGCGCTTGCCGCCGATGGCCAGCATATAGCGCTGCGGCGCATAGACATTCTCAGGCCTTTCCGGAAACGCCAAGCCCTTGAACATGGCCTCAATCCGGGATTCTATCTGCTTTTCAGAAATCATAACCTACAAATATAGCAAGAATCTTGCAGAATCAAGAAGGCCAAAAGTATCTGCTTATCAGGGCATTTTGGATTATTCCAAAGGATTGATTATATTCGCAGTGACATAGATGAGAGTGTAATCGCTTTTATCCCATATCCGAAATCTGGTAAATTTCTAAACGCAGGGGGTAATGACGATTCATCCATCACCTTGTGTGGACCGTCGCGGCCGTTTCCGGCCCGTCGCCATACCGGTGTGGAGTGTTTTGTTTTATCTGCGTTGGGCTTACCAGGGCCTCGGATTGATAAAATAAAGTGTTCCACACTTTCTTTATGCCCTGACTGGAAATCCAAAACTATGGGCTATGATAACAAAAACTAAAAACAACTACCTTGCTCCGGGACTCTGCGCCATCTGCACAGAGACGGAGGTGCTTTTATGTGAAAGCAATGTCGGCGGCTCGAATGAAGAGTACACCTATGAAGATTGGAACCATTACACCCAACAAGACTGACGCCATGAAAAGATTGAACCTTTATTGCATGGCTTTGGCCGTGCTCGCTATGGGCTCCTGTTCCTTGGAGCATGAAAGCATCGTCCCGGAAGAAATCTCCGGAATGAAGTTCACCGCCGTGTGGTCGGACGAGGCTTCGCGTACCTCGCTTGATGAAAACGGCACATCTGTCCTCTGGGACCCGGGGGATGAGATCTTCATCTTCCAGGGTGTTACGGAAGAAGGCCCTTCCGCGATGGGAAAGTTCACATCGACGAACACCACCCGGCAGTCCTCAGCAACTTTCACCGGTAAGCTGGAGGGCGAAGGTATTGGAGATTACATCGCCGTGTATCCTTATTATCCCTTTCACGAGCAGGGTACGGCCATGGCTGGATCGGAGTATGGATATGGAAGTGTAGTCATGCATGTGATTACCCCCGTGCAACAGGGTGTCGAGGGAAGTTTTGCTTTAAAAACCGCTCCGGCCGCGGCCGTCAGCAGTACCAACGAACTGGTGTTCCACAATATCTGTGGCGGCGTACGCTTCAGTGTAACCCGGACGGGAATAGAGAAGATTACTTTCAGCTCCGTAGATGAAAGCCCTATGTCTGGCCTAGCCTATATTTTGATTGGTGAAGACGGTATCCCCGTGGCGATGGTGGAAGGACTGGGAGGAGACGGCGAGAATGCTTTAGTTAACCCATCGTTCGTGGAAGTCGTCGCTCCTGAAGGTGGATTCGTTCCCGGCAAGAATTATTATGCTATCATGGCTCCTCAGACCCACGCTGCGGGCATAAAGGTCACTCTCAGTGGCGTTGGCGTGAAGGCGGAACGGATACTCTCCGGCCCGATTACAGTAAAGCGGGCGGTCTTCGGAAAACTCGACAGTATTGACGCAGGGCTAGAATTTGTCAAGACGACCCCTGTTCCAGAGATTGTCGACCTTGGACTTTCCGTCAAATGGGCATCTTGTAACCTTGGTGCTACAAAACCTGAAGAATTTGGCGATTACTTTGCCTGGGGCGAGACGGATACGAAATCTCATTTTACCATTACGAATTACAAGTGGCTTATTGCCTGGCAATTTGCACTTAAGTACACGCTGGCGCAATCAATGTATAACATTGATCCCATTCCTGATAACAAGTCGGTACTCGATCTTGCAGACGATGCTGCATATTTAAATCTCGGCGGAAATTGGCGCATGCCCACGGCTGAAGAATTTGAGGAACTGGCATCCGGGTGCACCTGGACGGAGGAAACCGTGAACGGTATCAAGGGGATGCGTGCAACGAGCAAGGTTTCAGGATATACCGACCAGTCGATATTCATCCCGTATGCCGGCGGCAAAGACGACCAGAATAGTGGTGTGGACTTCTCGTCTGAGAATTACATATGGTCTTCCTCGAATTTACAGTATCCTGACACTGAATCTTATTATGCAGGTATTGTGTGCACTCCTTTTTCATTTTATTCTTGGGGCCAGTTTAACTATTTTGGATTCCGGTTCTGGGGGCTTCCCGTCCGTCCGGTCTATGCCGGCGAGGTTGTTCATGTAACCGGTGTCGAACTGAATGAATCCAGTCTGCAGATTCAGAGAGGCTCAACAACTCAATTGATTGCCACAATAACCCCGGAGGATGCCTCCAGTAAAAGGGTACTATGGAGCAGTTCGGACGAAAGTATTGCGACGGTTTCCGAGGAGGGCGTTGTATCCGGCGTTGGCGTCGGAACGGCTGAAATTACTGCAACGTCAGTGGATGGTGGCTTCACGGCAACTTGCACAATAGGTGTTTCATATGCGGTTCCGGAAGTTGTGGATCTTGGTCTTTCTGTCAAATGGGCCTCATTCAATCTTGGCGCATCGGCTCCAGAAGAATACGGTGATTATTTTGCCTGGGGCGAAACTGAACCAAAATCGAATTATAGTTGGTCTACCTACAAGTGGTGTATGAACGGCAGTGGTTCACAGTTGACCAAGTATTGCAATGACTCCGATTACGGATACAACGGTTTCACGGACAGCAAGACTGTTCTCGACCCGGAGGACGACGCGGCAACAGTAAATCTTGGCGGCAGTTGGCGTATGCCTACGAAAGCCGAGCAGGACGAGTTGAGAAGCCAATGCACCTGGACTTGGACAACACATAACGGTGTAAACGGCAGATTGGTCACCGGTCCCAACGGTAACAGCATATTCCTTCCTGCCGCCGGCAGCCGGAACGGCACTAATCTGGGCTATGTGGGTTCCTCCGGCAGCTATTGGTCCTCGTCCCTCGGTTCGGACTACCCGAGCAGCGCGTTCCGCGTGACCTTCAATTCAGACGATGTGAGTTGGTACAGCAGCAGCCGCTACTACGGGTTCTCGGTCCGTCCCGTTTGTAATTAAATCACTGAAACAGAAACAATACTATGGAAGAATTCCGTTCAGAGGAGCAACCGCAACATATCCAGATAGAACTGCGGAAGTACCGGTCCCTGGAGAAAATTCTGGGAGACCCGAGGAAGACAGGAAGGCTGGTACTCCTTGTCTTCGTCCTGGCAATGGCGTTGTTTGCCGGTGTTACACTGGTCATCGTATCGCTCAAGGTGTTTTATCCCTATTATGAGATTGCCACCAACGTGATGGGCGCAACGACCATCAAGAACGAAGACAGGGAGATTTCCTACTGGCTTTTCAATACCTCGGAACTATGGGCGGATTCCGGCATCAGGGTCAAAAAGGGGCAGACGATTTCCGTACGTACCTCCGGGAAGAAACATTCGGCTATTCACCATCTGGTGGATGACGTCAAGGACAACAGCGCCAGGATGCGCGAGCCCTGGGTGGGAAGTGCGGGATTCGAAGATGAGTTTGACAAACGGTCAGCAAAAGACCGGTACCGGAAAAGATTCCGGATTGCGCCGGGAGAACCCCAGGATGTCCTGTTGATGCAAATCGCAAAAGACAGGAAAAGTTGCAGCGACCGTTCCAACAAAATCCACGTGATAGGAAAGCACAGCGAAAACATTCACATTGAAGAGGACGGGACATTATTCTTTGCGGTAAATGACATTGTCCTGGACGACCGGACAATCATTCAAATGATGTTGGACATTGCAGGGCACAAAGTTCGGACTCAGGCTGATCTGGATTACTTTGTAAGAACCGGTGATTCCCTATGTAGAGCCATGAGAGATTCCGTGAAAGGGACACACGAATATGCCGTTCTGATCCAAGATGATTCGACCAAACTTCATCGTTGGTATGGGGAGTTCCTGGGGGCTCTCGGGATAACAGATCAAAGCGTTATAGAAGGTCACCTGGATAAGGATAAAGATGATCCCCTGGCCTTTCAGCCTATGGCTGGATCCCAAAAAATCATCGAATTGTTCGGCTACTATCTGTATGGTTACAAGGAAGCCTGGTTTGATGACAACGTGGGGTCGTTCCTGATTATTGTGGAATCTTCAAACCGATGACGCGCCATGAGTCTGTTATCAAAAGCCATCGGCCGTCTTCTGCAGTCTGGTAATTATGGCAAGGCATCCGTTGAGGAGGATTCCCTGCTGATGCGCATCGCATTGGCCAGAACGAGATTTTTCCGTTGGAAGAAGTGGTCTTTTCCGGTTTATCCGATATTGAATCTTGTATTTGTCATCGCCGCTTTCATCGGCTGTTTTGCCCTTGCCCTGGGTTTTTCCGTCAGCCTTGTCAAGGAAGAACTTGCCGTCAGCCGATCCTTTTCGTATAATGCGAAGGGGGCGATTCGTGCCCAACTTCCTGCAGGAAAGGAGTATGTGATGTTCCTTTTCAACACATCGGAACTGTGGGCGGATTCCGGCATCGAGTTGCGGAAGGGGGATAGAATCAAAATCAATATTTCCGGATCGTTTCATCCTTCGGTGGTTAATTTGAAAGAGGATGCGGCATCTAATAATCCGTATCTGGAGAAGACGTGGATAAGGAGTGGAACTGCAAATAGGAATATATCCCAATTGTCCTCATCGTGCATAAGTAAAGAACATCCTTTTGGAAGTTTTCTATATAGGATTGCGCCGGTGTCATCCGATTCGCTGGAAGACAAAGATAGTTCGATAAGGGCCTGGGATATGCGTAATGCTGAAAAATTCCATCCCGTCAAGCACAATGGGATATTGCAGTTCTGCGTAAACGATATTTGCACATCGTATCAGGACAACCTGGGACAGATTCTGGTCTGCGCGGAAATCAAGCACCCTTTGCGGTCTTGGTTTATCAGCCCGTTGAGTTCGTTCCGGAACCTGAAGTATCAGTCTGCCAGTCATCCGAAACTGGCTACGAGCCCCCTAAGCGCCTTTCTGCTGATGCTCCTCTCCATGGGGACCATCCTGGTCGAGTTCCTGCTGGGAGCGCTGCTGCTCTTAGCCCTGTGCTACCTCGCCTATCTGGCACCACATTATTTCCGTAAACTACGGAGAATAAATAGAAGCCGTTCTTGAAATGACCTGATTTCCAGAGCGGCGAAAAATGCGGGAGCGGGAGATGCCCCGGAGCGAATCGCTCCCTGTTTCATTGAGCGGAGGGGGCGCTCCCGCGCACGCGCTCGCCCCTCTACATTAGGAGAACTACAACGCCTGCACTCGGGCTACCTATAATGACCAAACGTCGAGAGAATCAGGACTTCGACTACATCATCATAAATTTTATACACAAGCCGATGTTCTTTGGTGATACGTCTGGAATAAACCGTTCCGTCGTATCCTTTCAAAGGCTCAACCTGACCGGTCCCGGTTCTGGGATGGGCCTTTAATTCATCGAGAAGTTTCGCCAATTTAGGCAACGCAAGGGGAGCCTTCTTCTGAAGTTCCTTTAAATCTCTTTTGGCACTCTCAGAGAAAACGATGGTGTACATACTAATCTTCGGCAATCATCCGGCGAAGAAAATCCTCACTCCCCTCTCCGACATTCATTCTATGGACTCTGCCTGCCTCGTAATCAGCAATTCCCTGACGGATTTTAGCATCCAGTTGGAGTTCATCCAAAAGCTGATCCTCCTCCTTCACAGGCACAATGCGGTAACTCCCACACGATCTGGAGGTTATCACGACATCATTCACGCGGGCAAGATTTAAGTACTTTCGCTGATTCGCCCTGAATTCCCTACTGCTTACTACTACCATGGTATCATTATTTTCGGCAAATATAATCATCTTTCAACAATGTACCAAATTGGTACACATTTAAAGAAAGCCTGAGACAAAAAAAAGACTCCCCGACTGTTTTGCAACAATCGGGGAGTCCGAAAAGCGGCGGCTACCTACTCTCCCACCTGGTGGGGCAGTACCATCGGCGCCGGTGTGTTTAACTTCTCTGTTCGGGATGGGAAGAGGTGGGTCC
>JAEEJZ010000043.1 GCA_016282145.1 Bacteroidales bacterium
CAAGACGCGCAACCGCATCTCCTGGCTGGAATGCGAGATTGAAAAACTCGAAACGCGGATGAAGGAAATCGAAACGGTCCTTTCCGCCCCCGGCCCCGAGGACGACATCATGGACCTCACCCGCGAATACCTTGAATGCAAACGCGACCTGGACGCAAAAACTGACGAGTGGGGAAGCCTGAGTCTTTAGTCCTCCCCGCAGCCTTATCTATCGGCTGCATAAGTATCTCGAAACCGTCGCTTCGCGACCCCTCCCACTGCGTGGGCCCCTCCCTCTTACGGTGCCGAGGGTGGCACGGGTTTCGAGACACCAACGCAGCCTCAAAGGCCGCGGGGGAGTATATGATTCGAGAGCAGAATCTTTATTTTGGAAGAGTAATCTCTATGAAAGAGAAGATATAAAAAATAGGCTAAGACAAGATTCTATAGTAGATTAAATTCAAGTGTAGATATTTGTAATATAAGGGATGAATTTTCCCCG
Organism: Bacteroidales bacterium; assembly: GCA_016282145.1. GTDB lineage: Bacteria > Bacteroidota > Bacteroidia > Bacteroidales > UBA932 > Cryptobacteroides. The sequence goes on from JAEEJZ010000043.1 coordinate 482, forward strand.
TAGATACCTTGGTATATAGGGAAATTTAGCCCATTGAATTTACAAGTGTCAAATGTGGGTAACAAAAATGTTAAGTATATTAACAAATTTGTTATATTTATTGAAAAATAATCAGTTGGTGTAAATTTAGGGGAGCAGGGCGTAGCCGCCTGTTTTACAGAAGAAACAGCCGGAAACGTGCTTAGGATGTTCGGATGTGAATTTTGTGGAATCAGCCGTGGATTTCTCCGAGAATGCAACGCCGCAGGAGGTCTAATGCAGAGGCGGAAAAACGCTCGATATTGCGCTCCCGGTCGTTGTGGTAAACCCGCTTTTCGCTGACCGTTCCGCCGGGTCCGGAGACCGCGATCCAGACGGTTCCACCCTCGTTGATTCCGTCCCCCTCCTTGCCGGCCAGACCGGTGGTGGCGACGGCCCAGGTGCTGCCCGTAAGTTGCCTTGCGCCGCGGGCCATTGCTTCGGCGACATCGGCGCTGACTACCCCTTTTTCGCGGATTGTTTCCGCGGGTACGCCCAGTACTTTTTCCTTGACGGAAATGGCGTAAGAGGTGACAGATCCCAGGAAGTAATCCGATGCTCCGGGAATGGTGGTGATGAGGTGGGCGATTTCGCCGCCGGTGCAGGATTCGGCCGCACTCAGGCTTTCGCCCCGTTCGCGCAGCAGGCGCCCGATTACGGCCTCCAGGCGGTCTTCTTGCTCCGAGTAGATGCGAGACCCCAGAATTTCCTTCAGGGCCTTGATTTGGGCTGAAAAGCGGCTTTCTGCGGATTTTTCGTCCCCGCCGTAAACCGAGAGCCGGAGTTTGATGCCGGTCAGTGTGTTGGGCAGGTAGGCGAGGTGCATATCGGCGGGCAGTGCCTCTTCCCAGGGGGCGATGAGCTGCGCCAGGGCGGATTCGGCGAGTCCGTAGACCATCAGGTTCCGGTGGGTGATGGGCTCCAGCGCGTTATGGGCGCGGATATCCTCGATGACCTCCGGCAACATCCCCAGGGTTTCGTGGGGGACTCCCGGCATGGCGTAGAGGGTGGCCGCGTGTCCGAAGCGGGCTTCCGGAAAGCGGAAAACCATGATAGGCGCAGTGCCGAAACGGTTGGGTATCACCTCGCAGTTGGAGGGTACCATCGCCTGCATAAGGTTGCTTTCCAGCACATCCAGGCCGCGGGAGTGCAGGATGCTTCGTACGATGGCCTCCTGCGCTTCGTTTTTGACCATTTCCGGGCTGTTTGAGAGCTTTGTAAGCGCCGGCTTGGTAATGTCGTCCTTCGTCGGTCCGAGGCCGCCCGTGGTCAGGACGATGGGGTTTCTGCGCAGTTCGGCTTCCAGGGTGGAGAGGATGTCTTCCTCCCGGTCGGCGATGCTGACCATCCGGTCCGCGCGGATTCCGATTTCCCCGAGGGCGCGGGCGAGGTGGGAGGAGTTGGTATCGACAATCTGGCCGATGAGGATTTCATCGCCGATGGTGCATATGGAAGCCGTTGTCATCTGTTTTCGTTTTGACGGGACGAAGGTACTAAAAATTTGCCAACTATGCAGTTATTTCCTGGAAGGAGCCGTCAGAGAAAAAGACGATAATTTTTGATATTTCTTTTTGATTTACAGCAGATTGAAATGGCTTACTTAAAGTATTGATACTAATTTTCTCGGCGTTTTTAGCCGTTGGGCTTGGCTCACGGCGGGGAGTCGAGGGTTCTGCTGGATTCGGAAGCGGAGCGGCCGGCTCAGGAGCGGAATCTAAGGCAAGAGGGGAGATGGCAGCCGTTTCTTCTTGGACAGAAGAAAATAAATCGGGCTCCTGAGGGGTTAAGTCAACGATTTTTGCCGTTTTGTACATCTTTCCTTCGCCTGTGATCAGCCATTCGATATTCAGGGCGGGGTAGGCCTTGGTCAAGCTCTCTATAAAGTCAAATCCGGGCTTGTTTCTGCCTGATAGAATGTGAGATACGCTGGCCCTGGCTACGCCGAGGGTGTCTGCGAAGGAGGACTGGCTGATGTTCTCTGCGAAAATGAATTGTTGCAGCCTTTTGTTCATAGCAACATTTGTTAACGTTTGGTTTGCAAATGTAAACACAATTTTTGTAAATTACAAATGTTACAAATCTACACAGAGCTCTAATGAGTAGGGTTAAACGGGGAATAATATTAAAGTGTATAAATAGATTGAATAATATAAAATATTTATAATACGTAGTTTAGTGTGTTTCTTACAATTCAAATTTCGGGCTATTTGGACTATACTCCGGAAATTTACTATATATAGTTTATCTTCTACGAGAGATTAAATATTATAAGTTGTTGATATTACGGAATTTAATAATACTATAAAATTAGTATAAAATTTACTTATTATACAAGTGTATCGTATATAAAATTAAAACGGAAGTTTTTGTGAATATTACACTTGTTTATAGCCTATTGTGTAAATGTAAACAAGTATAAGCGTGAAAAATATACAAAGAGCGCAGCTGCTATATATGAAAAGCAACTGCGCTGTATATATTATAAAGCGTGCTAGAGGACAGCTGACATCAGCTCTGTGCTAATTGTCTTGACTGCGAGAGAGATTTTTGCCATTGTCTTTTCTCCGGGATAAGAGGCGCCGCTTTTATAAGCCCGCATTTTGCTTTCGTTTATCCCTGCATATTCCGCAAACTTACTTACATTGAAGAAGTCAAAGAAATTAAAGAATGATGGTATGTCATAATGGTACTCAACAGTAATGTCAGCCTCATTTGGAGCTGAATTACCATCTGAAATTTGCTCTTGAATAGCCTCTGATACGCTTTTCCGGAAGTCTGCCTTTGCCTCCGTAACTGACGTTCCAAAACCGCCGAAGAAGCTATTTCCTATACGATCTTCCGAATGAATTGAATAGAATCCATCGGAACCCTTCTCTATAATGGCAACAATCTTCATAATACAGATAAACGCTTCAACTCACTTACTTTCATAGTGCAGCGTTATTTAAATCACGAAACAAAAGTAACGAATTCGTTACTATTTTCCAAATATTTTTTCCCATAACCAAGCGCAAAGATAAGGCGCAAGGTGCCGTTGAAATATTTTTTCAACGGGTAAGTTGTATGCTAAGGGAGAAAATGGGGCCTGAGGCGGCTACTTGTAGTACTTCGGCCAGCAGGCTTTGAGGTAAGCCTTCAGGTTTTCTTCGTGTTTGTTGGGTCCGGGCTCGTAGAAGACTTTCCCGGAGAGCCCTTCCGGCAGAAATTCCAGATCGGCAAAATGTCCCGGGAAATCGTGGGCGTATTTATAGCCGTCGGAATAGCCCAGATCTTTCATTAGTGAAGTCGGGGCATTGCGGAGATATAGGGGAACGGCAGGGGATGAATCCTCCCGCACAGCCGCAAGTGCCGCATCTACCGCTAAATAGGCAGAATTGCTCTTGGGCGATGAAGCCAGGTAAATCGCACATTCGGAGAGGGGAATCCGCGCTTCAGGCATCCCGATGGAATGTACGATACGGAAGCAGGCGTCTGCAAGCAGCAGGGCATTGGGATTGGCAAGCCCGATATCTTCGGCAGCCAGGATACAGAGCCGGCGGGCAATGAAAAGCGGATCTTCGCCTCCGTCCAGCATCCTCGCCATCCAGTAGACGGCGGCATTGGGATCGGAGCCGCGCACACTCTTGATGAAGGCGGAAATGATGTCGTAATGCATTTCACCGTCCCTGTCATAGACGGCTGTGTTCTGCTGGAGACAGGCGGAAACGGCCTTGTTGTCGATGACAACCGGACCTCCGGAAGCCTTCAGGTAATCAATGACAATCTCCAGTATATTAAGCAGTTTGCGAGCGTCTCCGCCGCTCTGCCGCAGCAAGGCTTCATCCTCTTCCACGCGGATGTCCAGCTCGCTCAGCACCTCATCTTTTTCCAGGGCGCGATGCAACAGCACACGCAGGTCATCGGCCTCCAGATTCTTCAGCACAAAAACCTGGCAGCGTGACAGCAACGGGGTAATCACCTCGAATGAGGGATTCTCCGTGGTGGCGCCAACCAGCACGATGGTCCCGGCTTCTACGGCGCCCAGCAGCGCATCCTGCTGCGCCTTGTTGAAGCGGTGGATTTCATCGATAAACAGGATGGGCGCGCCTCCGGTACGGAACAGCGAATCCTTGCTCGCGGACTCGATGACCTTGCGCACATCGCTCACACCGGCACTCACGGCCGAAAGGGTATGGAACTCCCGTTTCAAGCTTCCTGCGATGATTCGGGCCAGCGTCGTCTTGCCTACCCCCGGAGGCCCCCACAGGATAAACGACGACAGCGACCCGCTGTCAATCATATTCCGCAGGATACACCCCGGCCCTACCAGATGCTTCTGCCCCACATAGTCATCCAGACTCGTAGGCCGCATCCGTTCGGGTAACGGTATTGTAGTTCCAATCATTTCTGCCTCATTTCACTGCTATATTGCGCTGTTGCGACATTAGCGAGTAGTCCTGCAACGTTAGGGCACATTTACCCGGATAGGGTTGCGAAGCAACAAGTGCCCGTTGTTGCAGGCTATTCGCAGAGCGACAGCGCAATCCTATAGCTTATTGACCGCTTCTATAATCTTTTCTGCAGGGGTATCCGGCTCAAAGACGATATCAGGCTCACGGAGCACATACCCCTTCTCCATGGCCTGCAGCGTACCGCCGCCGGTGCAGTTGAGCATCACCACATCCTCCTTGCCCACCTTGCCTTCTGCCACCGCCTTGGAAAGCGCCACTACGGCCGCCGATGCTGCCGGAAGCAAGTCATAACCCTCCAGGTTGCGGAAACGCAGCAGCCACTGCATAATCTCGTCATTGGAAGCGAGGAAGCAATCTCCACCGCTCTCGGTCAGGGTATCGAAAAGCCCGCCCGCGAGGCTGTAGGGCGGCTTGCGGTTGCTGAGCACCTTGGCCAGAATCACTTCCGCCGCGCGGCGACCTTCCTCGGCACTCATCTCCACGAGCTGCCGGCTGCCCGCCTTCCAGGAATCGTGAATGAGGGTGAAAGGGGAGTTCTGGGCCACGAACACCTTCATCTTGTTCTTGCCGAAGCGTCCGTCTTCTTCCAGACGGCAGGCATTCTCCCAGGCGGCGATAGCGCCGGTGCCGGAACCGACCGCCTGAAAATAGGCGTCAGGAATCCGGCCGATGACTTCCACCGCGCTGAGGACGGTCGTCCCCATACCATCGCGACGGGCTACGTTCTTCGCACCGCCCTCGGCAAAATAATCCGGACTCTGGCAGAGTTTTTCTCCCAGGCTGATGGCATCGAAATAATCGCATCCGTGCGGAACGGCGATCACCTTCACGCAATCGTCGAGTTTCTTGCGGAACCACATATCGTGCTGACTGTCCGAAGGGATGCAGATGACGATGGGGATACCGTTGTCGGAACATACCTGCGCAAAGGCGCGGGCGGTATTGCCGGCACTCTGCACCACCAGGGTGCGTTTCTCCTTTTTGGAAAGACGCGCGCAGACGCTGTAGGCTTCGGTCTCCTTGAAGGAGCAGGTAGGCATCCCGGCGCCGATTTTCGGGTTGTAACCGGAGAAAGTGATATACAGGTTATCCAGTCCGAGGTATTTGCCGAGTCCCTTGCTATGATAGGTGACCGGGGCATGGGAGCGCTTCAGGACCCGCTTGATAGGCAGCCAGTCCGCATAGCGGTACAGGCCGTCCAGATCGTTGCGCGGGGTGAACTGCTTGTTGGCATATACCGCCCGTACGAGGGACGGGGCTCCGCCTTCCGGATCCGCCAGGGTCCAGCCCTGGTCTTCGAAAATGCGGCCGGTGGCCACATTTTTCAGTTTATATTCTGTACCTTTAAATTTCATTGCATCGCTAGTTTCGATGGATTAATACTAAAACCGTCCGGAGGCGCCGCCTCCGCCGAAGGACCCGCCGCCAAAGCCGCCGAATCCGCCACTGGACGAACCTCCGCTGCTCCATCCGCCACCGCTGCTGCTGCCGCCACCACTGCTCCATCCGCCGCCAAAAAAGCCTCCGCCGGACGAACCTCCGCTGGAGCCACCGCCGGTAAAGGCTTTGGCCATACGACGGAAAATGAAGAGCATAATGAGAATGATGATGAGGGTAGCGAACAGATTGGCCACCCACTCTTCTTCCTCACCGCCTCCGTCCCGGGGCTCGGAAATCTCGCCGGAAGCGAGTTTCATCAGTTCCTCGCAGGCAAGGGTGCTTGCGCGCCAGTAATTGTCCCGGCCGTCCTTGAGTTGCGGCCCCATGATATTGCGGATGATGCGGGAGGCATAGACATCGGGAATGGCGCCTTCGAGCCCCTTTCCCACCTGGATGGAAACGTCAATCCAGCTTTCCTCCTCCGTACGGGACTTGAACAGGATCAGCAATCCGTTGTCCTTCTTGGAGCCGATGCCCCAATGGTTGGCGAGCCGCACGGCATAATCGGACACCTCCATACCGTCGAGCGTCGTAAGCGTTACGACACAGATCTGGTTGGAGGTAGAGTCGTCAAAGGCGACCAGCACCGCTTCCAGGCTATCCCGCTGCGCTGGCGAAAATACGCCTGCAAAGTCATTGACCAGGCGGGGAGGCGACGGTGGGTCAGGTATTGCCGCCCGCAAGCCCGTCAGGGCCAGCAGTGACAGTACGATGATTAGAGATTTTCTCACTTGATTTTAGAAAGCGACGACAGGTGCGGAAGAAGCGGCCTCATCCGCCTTGAAATACCCCTTCTTCTCAAAGCCGAAGATACCGGCGATGATGTTCGAGGGGAAGCGGCGTACCTGGGTGTTCCAGGTCTTGGCGGCATCGTTATAATAATTGCGGGCCACGGAGATGCGGTTTTCCGTACCTTCCAACTGGGCCTGCAGGTCCTTGAAGTTCTCGTTGGCCTTGAGCTCGGGATAGGCTTCCACGACGACGAGCAGACGGCTCAGCGCAGAAGAAATTGCGCTTTCCTGTTGCTGGATGGCAGCCACATTGTCCTCGGTAGGCTGGAGGTTGTTGCCGTAACCGCGGGCGCGGACGACCTCTTCGAGGGTGGAACTCTCGTGGGCCGCATAGCCCTTGACGGTGGCGACCAGGTTGGGGATGAGGTCAGCCCTGCGCTGATATGCGGTTTCAACCTGAGCCCAGGCGTTATTGACGGTTTCCTCGCCGGTGACGAGCTTGTTGTAGGAACTGATTACCCAGATCGCAGCCACGGCGACGATGGCCAGAATGATAATGGTAGTTTTTTTCATGATATTGGTAAAATTTAATTTTTATTCAGCAGATTTGACGCAGCGTATCGAGGCACAGAACGACTTCGGGTCGGCGCGCCCGATATACAGGACGGGGAATTTCTCGTTGATGTAGCGGTAGATTCCCATGCCGTTCCATTCGTCGGCCGTCCAGACGAAGGCACTGGTGCCGAATTCGTGGAAGGAGTAGATTCCGGGAACGGTATTGAGGGCGTATCCGGTGGGCAGCAGACTGAGGTTGGAGGCGTCCGTGATTTCCACCCCGCGCCAGTAATCCCACATCTTGACTTTGTTGAACCTCAGGTTCTTGCCCATCAGGCAGCCGGCTGCATCGCCGATGTCGTCCAGCGGATCGGCCGGAACGGTTCCGGTTACGGTAGCAATCATAGAAACCCAGTCCTGCGCCGTGGGCAGGGTCCAGCCCTCGGGACAGGCTGTCTTGGCTTCCTCCCAATTGTAGTAGCGGCCCAGAATGGTAGAAATGGCGGAAGTACCGTAGTTCATGTACTCTTTCCTGCTGGACAGGTAGGCGCGTCCGGCACCTTCCCAGGCCAGGTTCTGGCGCATCCACCAGAGATTCCCGATCTGGGTGGTGAAATAGATGCGTCCGTCCCGTTCGTCCATGATGGGAATGTCGGTGGTATGTACATCAAAGCCGGTCAGTGTCGCGCCGGGCATTTCATCCACCAGAATCAGCGTGGCGACGTCGGTCACCGCGTAGTAGTTCTTGGCATAGGCGCCGCAGGTCAGGGAGAAGGTCCCCAGCGTGTCTTTGAAAGTCAGGAGGTAATCCACTGGGTCGGTGAGGGGCTGGCTCTCGAAGCGGGCCGTATCGCGCTTTCCGGTTACGGAATTGTAGAAGTAGTATCCGATGCCGCCATCTTCGTTGCGTTTGGCCGTGGAAGAAAGGTACTCGGAGCCAAGTTCGATTTCCAGAAAATCGTCCGCCGTGTAAAAGACGGGCAGGGAAAGTTTGACTTCGCCGCCCAAAGTGGGAAGCGTCGGTTCCTCTTTTTTCTTGCAGGAAAACAGTGAGGCCACGAGCAAAGCGGCGCTTAAATATCTAATAATAGAGTATTTCATCATCTTGCAAAGTTGCAAAAAAAAGCGGGATTATCCTAATTTGTTTGCAGGGCGGCGCTCCTTCCCGCCAGCGCCCCGGTGGAGAAGGCGGTTTGGATATTGTAACCTCCTGTGGTACAGTCGATATCGAGCAGTTCTCCGCAAAGGAAAAGCCCCGGCTGAAGCCGCGATTCCAGGGTCTTTGGGTTCACTTCGGCGGTAGGGATGCCGCCGGCGGTGACGACGGCGCGCTCGTAACCGACGAATCCGGCGATGGGGAAGCGCCAGGAGCGCAGTGCGATGGCCAGTGCTCCGGGGCCCTTCACGGTATTGCCGTGTACGGCGATGAAAGCGGGAATCAGTTCCCGGGGCAGCAGTTTTCCGAGCACGGCGCGAAGCCGTCCGCCCTGTTCTTTCCACAACGCGGTCAGGCGCGCACTGAATTCAGCCTCGGGCACCCCGCTCTTGAGGTCCAGTTCCACGCAGGCTTTGTTGCCGTTCAGCAGGGCCTTGACGCACTTGCGGCTCATCGTGAAACCGAGCGGCCCTTCCAGCCCGCCATCGGTAAAGTCCACATCGCCGAAATGCTCTTCGACCAGGCTGTCGCCGATATAGAGCCTTGCGCCGATGTTCTTGAGTTGCACGCCGCAGAGTTTTTCGCCGAGGGCGGAAAGGGGCGTTTCGCGCGGGATATGGCCTTTCCCGGGCTTCCCGCCGCAGTCTTTATAGCCTTCGGGCACCAGCGCCGTCAGCGAGGGGAAAGTGGGACTGAGACTGTGACCGAAGGCCGCGGCGAAGCGGTAGCCGTCGCCGGTGGAACCCGTTCCGGGGTAGGAAAGGCCGCCGGTCGCCAGGATCAGTTTGGATGCGCGGTATTCGCTGCCATCGGCGCAGCGGGCGCAGAAGAACCCTTTACTGTCGATAGAAATGTCGGTTACGCTGCACTCCGTGATGATCTTTACCCCTTCGCCGTGACAGGCGCGCACCAGCGCATCGACGACATCGGAAGCATGGTGCGAAGCAGGGAAGGCGCGGTCGCCGCGTTCGACGACGGTCTTCATCCCTTCCCGCTCGAAAAAGTCGATGACGGCGGCGCTGTCGAAACTGTAAAAGGCATTCTTGACAAAGCGGCTGCCTGCCTCGATATGCGCGGAAAATTCATTCCAGGCCTTGGCGTTGGTGAAATTGCAGCGTCCCTTTCCGCTGATCATCAGTTTCCGGGCAGGCCTTGGCATTTTCTCCAGGAGGGTGACCTGCAGGACAAGGCCTCTTTCGCGGGCGGAAGCCGCTGCGAACCGGGCCGCCATCAGCCCGGATGCCCCGCCTCCGACAATCAGGATATCCGTCTTCATCTCCTTGCAAAGATAGGAAAAAAAGCGTATTTTCGCAGATTATGAATGTACCGCTTTTCTCCCTTATATTTACTTGTCTGACACTTTTTCTGCAGGCGCGTCCCGATGCTCCGGCCCGGCTCCGGCCTCCTTTCCTGAAGAAGGGGGACAAGGTGGCCGTCATCTCGCCTTCCTATGCCCCTTCGGGGGAGAAAGATACGACGGTAGTCGCCGCCTGCCGCCTGATGACTTCCTGGGGACTGGTGCCCGTCCTGGGGGCCCACGTCTATCATCCGGACAGTCTGCAGGTGGATCTGGGCATCAAGGGGAAGCCCCTTGCCCATCGCCTGGAGGATCTGCGCTGGGCTTTGCGGGATACTTCCATCAAGGCGATCATCCCTTCGCGCGGGGGCTATGGCGCCATCCATCTGGTGGATTCGCTGGACCTGGCGGATTTCCGCGCGCAGCCCAAGTGGCTGACCGGTTACAGCGACATTACCAATCTCCACCTGGCATCGCTCGCCGCGGGCGTCATGAGCATCCACGGCAATATGTGCGTCGATTTCTGGAGGCGCGGCGCCGACAACCCCGGTAACCGCACGCTCTACAGCCTGCTTTTCGGTACGCTGCCTGCCTATCACCTGCCGCGCAATCCCCTTAATGTCAACGGGAAGGCTAGCGGCGTGCTGGTGGGCGGAAACATGATTACCCTGGAGGCCCTGATGGGCAGTTCCTGGGATTTCCCGCGCGATGAACCCGTGATTCTTTTCCTCGAGGAAATCGAAGAGACGATGCACGCGGTGGACCGCCTGATGAACATGCTCGTCAAGCAGGGGAGACTCGCCAATGTCAGCGGCATCATTTTCGGCGGCTTTACCGCCTGCAAGCCGGATCTGAAATTCCCTTCCATCGAAGCGATGCTGCGGCCTTATGTGGAGAACCTCGGCATTCCGGTCTGCTTCGGCTTTCCCGCCGGGCACGTGGAAATCAATCTGCCGCTCATCGAAGGGGCGCAGGCGGAGTTGACGGTCAGTGACGAGGGGACCCTTCTTGAATTCCTCATGCCATGAAAGGAATCCTGAAAAATTATATTTCGACCCTGACGATGCTTTCCGGCGTGCTGGCTGGAGGTCTCATCGGAGCGTTCCTGCCGGCGGCGGCACCCTATCTCAAGCCCATCGGCGATATCTTCCTGAACCTGCTGTTCGTGCTGGTCATTCCGCTGGTGTTCTGCAGCATTTCGCTTTCTTTCTGCCGTCTCCGTTCCGGCGGGCGGCTGGGTGCGCTGCTGCTGCGTACGACACTTGCATTCATTGCGATCTGGCTGGTGTTCGGCGCTATCGCTTATGTGGCGATGCTCTTTTCGGGACCGCTCTCTTCGGCGGAAGTGGCCGTTTCGGAGGCGGTGCTGCCCGGGCAGAGCCGCGCGGAAGCCCTGGTATCGGCCTTCTCCGTACCGGATTTTCCGCTCCTTTTCTCGAAGTACAGTATCCTGCCGCTGATGATTTTCTCGGCGTTGCTCGGCGCGGGGATTTCCGCATCGGGAACAAAGGGGCTGCCGATGGTGAAGGCGCTCGAATCCTGCCACGAGGCGGTGCTGCGGGCGATGGATTACCTGATGCTGCTGGCGCCGCTCGGGCTGGGCTGCTATTTTGCGGATTCGGTCGCTTCGATCGGAGCCAGTGTACTCGGCGGCTATTTCAAGGTCTTTGCGCTGTACTGCCTGCTCGCGCTGCTGCTTTTCGTGGTGGTCAATCCGGCGATTGTAGTGCTGTTCCGCGGGAAATCGAGTTTCGTTGCGTTCTGGCGGCATATCGTGCCGCCGTCGCTGACGGCACTTGCGACGGCTTCGAGTTCGGTCGCCATGCCCGGGAATATCGAGGCGGCGAAGCGGATCGGAGCGGACGAGAGTGTCGCCGGAGCGGTCGTGCCGCTGGCGACCAACCTGCTCAAGGCGGGCTCAGTCGCGGGGGCTGTGCTGAAGGTGGCGTTCCTGATGGCTTTTTGCGGCCTGGGGACCCCGACGCCGGCCTGCATCGGCATAGCGATCCTTGCGGCTGTCGTCTCCGGTGCCGTTGCGAATGGCGGTGTGACGGGCGATCTGCTGATTTGTTCGCTGGTGGGGGTGGATCCCTCGCTGGTGGGTGTGGTGATGATCATCGGCACCATTATCGATATTCCCGCGACGCTGCTCAATTCGCAGACGAATGTGGTGGCGGCGCTTTTAGCTGATAAATCCAAGGTATGAAGAAGTTATTTGCCGTGATGGCTGCCCTCTGGCTGGGTGCCGGCCTGCTGTCTGCCCACCCGATCATATCGGCGTACCGCGATACTTATTTTACTTCCGGCATTCCGCTGGACCGCCCGATTAACGCGAAAACCGCTGACATCAAGTTCCAGCTGAGCCTGAAGTTGCATCCCATCGACATCGGCCCCAAGTGGCAGTTTTATGTGGCATATACGCACCTGTCGGTGTGGAATGCCTTTGCGGAGTCCTGTCCGTTCAAGGACAATGCCTATATGCCGGGTTTCTATTTTGAGGGGGACCTGGGCAAGGGGAACCGTCTGATCGCGGGCTATGAGCATCGTTCCAACGGAAGGCCGTATTACGGGAATCCCCTGAGCACGCCGGAAAAGGATGATTACAGCCGCGCGATGAATTATCTGAAGGTGGTCTGGGACAAGAAGTGGGGGAATTCGGACCTGGTCGTCAGTGCCCGTGCCGGCTTCAGTGCCGGTGTGGGGGACCACGAGCGGAGGCAGCAGATGTTTACGCAGGACCTTTTCCTGTATTATATGGGCTATGTGACGCTGGGCTATTGTTTTGACAATGGGAAGTTCGGGGCCGACGTGTTCGTGACGCCGATCTTGAACAAGTCGATTGCGAATGTGACGGCGGAGGCTTCCTGGCTGTTCCATCCGAAGTTGCCGCGGCTCTTCCTGCAGTTCCATTATGGCTTTGACGAGGCGCTGTGCGATTGTGTGGCGGGCGGCGTTGCACCCATCAGCCTTCGCTTCGGCCTCCTGGTCAGTGCCCCGGCTATCTGTAAACCGTACTAGATGAAAGAATTCGAAATAAGTTGTCCACTGGGCAGGGAACCTAGATTAAGGGAGATTGAGGCGAAGGCAGGGGGACTGAAATGGGTGCTCCGCAGGCGCTCGATCGATGCGCGCCGGGAGCCCTGCTGGCGCTATCGTTATGAGGCGTACGCCCCCGGAGAGGAGCCGGCACCCTATGTGCTGCCGGAACTGAAGGATGTGCACGATGCGCCCTCCGTGGCGGTGGTGGGTGCCGGGCCTGCGGGGCTGTTCGCCGCGCTGCGCCTGTTGTCGCTGGGGCTCAAGCCTGTCATACTGGAGCGGGGTAAGGACGTGCATGCGCGCAAGGCAGATATGGCCGCGCTCTCGACGCAGGGCATCCTGCATCCGGATTCCAATTATTGTTATGGCGAGGGCGGTGCCGGTGCCTTTTCCGACGGGAAACTGTATACGCGTTCCACCAAACGCGGGGATATTCGCGAGGTGTTGCATTTCCTGGTGGCTTTCGGGGCCTCGAAGGATATCTTGATCGATGCGCATCCGCATATCGGCTCGGACAAGTTGCCCGCGATTGTGGAGAATATCCGCAAAGAGATTGTCGCCAGGGGCGGGGAATATCATTTTGACAGCCGTGTGACCGATATCTCCGGTACTGACGGGGACTTTACGCTGACTTGTGCCGACGGCAGCCTCTATCGGGCTCCGAAGGTGATCCTGGCCTGCGGACATTCGGCACGCGATATCTACGAGATGCTTTTGTCGAAGGGATGGGCGCTGGAGGCCAAGGGCTTTGCGCTCGGTGTCCGGGTGGAGCATCCGCAGGAGAAGATCAACTGGCATCAGTATCACGGACAGTGGAAGCCCGGCGTACCGGCGGCGGAATATGCCTTTGTGGAGCAGGTGGACGGCCGCGGGGTCTTTTCCTTCTGTATGTGCCCCGGAGGCATCCTGGTGCCTTCATCGACGGAAGAGGGGACGGTCGTGCTGAACGGGATGTCGAATTCCGGGCGGAACGGCAAGTTCGCCAATGCCGGCGTGGTGGTGAGCATCGAACCGGAGGATGTGCCGGGAGATTCTCCGATGCGGCTGGCGGATTTTCAGCGTGAGGTGGAGCGGGATATGTACCGCTGGTGTGCCGCCAACCGGGGGAAAGGCGATCCGCAGCATCCCTTTGCCGCGCCTGCGCAGCGGATGGAGGATTTCTGTCTGGGTAAGCTTTCCAAGTCGATGCCGCCGACCTCCTATCATCCCGGCGTCATCAGTGCGCCTTTGCACGAATTGCTGCCCCCGATGGTGGCGGAGCGGCTGCAGAAAGTGTTTCCGCGGGTGAAGTTGCGCGGCTATTATACCAATGCGGCCTTGCTCCTGGGCGTGGAGTCGCGTACCTCGTCCCCGGTCCGCATCCCGCGCGATGAAGAGTCGCTTTCCTATGTTTCCGTGCCGGGGATTTTCCCTTGCGGCGAGGGAGCGGGATATTCCGGCGGTATCGCCTCCAGTGCGCTGGACGGCATCCGCTGCGCAGAGGCCTGCGCAAAATAGTCTATTGAAAAGGGAAGTGGGCGCAGACGGATTCGAACCGCCGACCCCCTGCTTGTAAGGCAGGTGCTCTAAACCAGCTGAGCTATGCGCCCGAAATTCGGGATTGCAAAGGTACGAAGATTTTTCGGACTTGCAAATTATATCCCGGCGCCGTCGGAGAAACTTTCCCTGGAGCGGCTTTGCAGTACCCGGGCGTTTTCCGGCACGGAATGCGTCAGCCAGATGTTACCGCCGATAATGGCTCCCGAGCCGATAGTGACGCGTCCCAGGATGGAAGTGTTGGAGTAAACGGTGACATCGTCGCCCAGGATGGGATGCCGGGGCTGATTGACCGGCCGGCCCTTTTCGTCGTAGCGGAAATTCTTTGCACCGAGCGTCACGCCCTGATAAAGGGTAACCCGTTTGCCGATGATGGCCGTTTCGCCGATTACGATGCCCGTCCCGTGGTCGATGGCGAAGGATTCGCCGATGGTGGCGGCGGGATGGATGTCTATGCCGGTGACGCTGTGGGCATACTCCGTGAGCATGCGCGGCAGCACTTTCACCCCTAAGCCGTAGAGTACGTGCGCGGTGCGGTAATAAATCATCGCCGTGACGGCGGGATAGCAATAGACGATTTCTTCGCGGCCGGTGGCGGCAGGGTCGTTCGCGGCAATCGCCTCGACGTCCGTCGCGAGCAGGCGCTTGATTTCAGGCAACTGCTCCAGGAAGGCCTCGGCGATGTCGGGATCGGTGATGGCCATCAGTTCCGCGGCGATGCGCGATGCGGCGACCTTGGGTTTTACGTCGCTGTAATCCGGAAAGACGGCGTCCTTGACGCTGTCCATCATCGCCCGCAAATGGTCTTTTGTACTACTGATTGAGGTCTGCATTACAGGGGATATTCATCGAAAGCGAAGAGTAGGGTGGAGAGGTAGCGTTCGCCCCCGTCGGGGAGCAGGGCTACGATGGTCTTGCCGGCGTATTGTTCGCTGCGGGCGAGTTGCAAGGCTGCGCTGAAGGCGGCGCCGGAGGAAATGCCGACGAGCAGTCCTGCCTGCGTGGAAAGCAGCCGCGCACCGCGGATGGCATCGTCGTCCGCTACGGGGATAATCTTGTCCACGACCGCTGGGTCGTAGGTGGCCGGAACGAAGCCGGCACCGATGCCCTGGATGCCGTGTTTACCGGCTTTTCCGCTGGAAAGGACGGGAGAGCCTGCGGGTTCGACCGCGCAGATTTCTACGGCGGGATTGTGCTTTTTCAGGGCTTTGCCTACGCCGCTGACCGTTCCGCCTGTGCCTACGCCGGCGACGAAGACATCGACCTTTCCTTCCGTATCGTTCCAGATTTCTTCTCCCGTCGTACGTTCGTGGATGGCGGGATTGGCGGGGTTGGTGAATTGGCCGAGGATGACGGCGCCCGGCGTGCTTGCTTTCAGGGCTTCAGCCTTGGCGATGGCGCCTTTCATTCCCTCGCTGCCCGGGGTGAGTTCGATGCGTGCGCCCAGGGCCTTCAGCAGGCTGCGGCGCTCGCGGCTCATCGTTTCGGGCATCGTCAGAACCACTTCGTAGCCCAGGCTGCGGCCGACCCAGGCAAGTCCGATGCCGGTGTTTCCGCTCGTGGGTTCGATAATCGTCGCGCCTTCTTTCAGGATGCCTTTTTGCTCGGCGTCCCGGATCATGGCAAGGGCGATACGGTCCTTGGCGCTGCCGCCGGGGTTGAAATATTCCAGTTTGACGAGTAGTTCGGCTTTCTGGCCTTCCAGACCGGCAATCCGCAGAAGGGGAGTGCCGCCAACGAGTTCCGTAAGGGATTGATAGATCTTCTGTGCTTTCATTTCGGGGGCGAAAAATACGCAACTTCCGACGCTTTTCCAAATATTAAGTGTACATTTGCGCTTATGAAAGCAGGATTAATTGTTGCGATGAGTTCCGAGTACGAGGCCTTGCAGCGTGCCGGAATCCAGGGTGTGAAACGCTCCGGTATCGGAAAGGTCTCGGCGGCACGGCTGGCGACGGAAATGATTCTTACCGAGCGGCCGGACTGTATCATCAATTCCGGCTGTGCGGGGGCGCTCGCTCCCGGCCTGGACTTGTTCGATGTCGTCGTGGGAGCGCAGACCGCGTATCACGATGTCTGGTGCGGTGAGGGGAACCTGCCGGGCCAGGTGCAGGGTCTGCCGCAGCGCTTCGATGCGGATCCCGGGCTGCTTTCTGCCGCCCGCAGCCTGCAGCGGGAGCGGAAGATGCATTTCGGCCTGATTTGTACCGGAGACCGCTTTTTCGAGCACCCGGAGGAGGATGCGAAGGTGCTGGAGATGTTTCCGGATGCCCTGGCCGTCGATATGGAATCGGCGGCGATCGCGCAGGTATGCCTGCATTACGGTGTCCCGTTCCTGAGTTTCCGCCTGATCAGTGACGTGCATACCAGTCACGAAGCCCAGATCAGCAGTTACGAGAACTTCTGGAAGGAGATGGGGGACAGTTCGTACGCCATCCTCCGGGAGTTATTGGAAAGGCTCTAATTCTTTCCGAAGACCTGGTTGATTAAGGCTTCGAACTCTTTAAAGGCAAAGGTGTCGGAGAGTTCACGGAGTGAATCGGCCAGGCCGCGGTAGTGCCACTCGTGGTCCTTCGGGTCCTTGGCGTGGAAGATTTTCCAGAGTTCGTCTCCCTTGACTGCATAATCCCGCGCAATGGCGCGCATATTCGAGAGTTTGTCGCCCATAGCGACGATCTTAGCATCGTGCGAAGCGGCGGCGAGCCGGTCGATGGCAGCCTTTTTGCGCGAATGCCAGCTGTCTTCTTCGCTTACGCCCGCTTCGAAGGTATCGCTCTCCGAAGCGACCAGAGCCGCGATGCGGTCGCCGAATTCAGCACGGATCTGCTCGACGGTCACGTCCGTATCTTCGACGGTATCGTGCAGGGCAGCCGCTGCAAGCAGTTCCTGGTCCGCTGTTATCGTCGCGACGATTTCCACCGCCTCCATCGGGTGGACGATGTAGGGAAAGCCTTTTCCGCGGCGTTCCGTTCCTGCGTGCGCTTTGACTGCAAAGATAATCGCGCGGTCAAGCAGTTCGGTATTCATGGGTTTGTTTGCCATAGGTCAATGCTTTAGTGTTTGTTTTACCAGGTTGAAATCATAAGTGACGGATACCGGGTCGATTTCGTTCAGGCGCTCCCAGGAGCAGATGTCCAGATGCGCCAGGCGTTCCCGTTTCAGTTCTGCTTTGCGGGTGGCGAATTGCGCCTCGTCAGCAAGGACGTAGGCTTGTTCTTCGAGGGTCAGCGGTCGGAATCCCAGCAGCAGTTGTTCCGCATTCCAGCGGGCGTGTTCCGTTCGGGCGAGGAGTTCTTCCAGATTTCCGTTCCAGTCTGTAGAGGCTGCTGCACTCCTTCTTTTAACGCTTGCGTGTGCCGTGTTGTAAAGATTCGACCACATCCTGGCCGCTTCGGACTTGGAGAGGGGTTCTGCGGTTTTTCCCGGTGCTTTTTCAAGTTGGGCCGCTTCCGCAATCAGGGTCCGGATCAGCGGAAGGTCGCAGGCCGCCGTTTTCATCCCAAAGGCCTTGAATTTCCGGAATCTGCGTTCGGATACGGTAGTGGCTTCTGCCAACAGGGCCAGGCTGGCATCCCCTTCCTTTTGGAGCACCGGAATCTGCAAGGCGGATTCCAACACACTTTCAGGTAGTTTAAGTGCCGTATCCAAAGCAGCGGCATCATCCTCGATGCAAACGGCGACGGTCAATCGCGTGTGGGAATCACGGGCGGATTCATCCAGGTATTCCCTGACGGACGGGGTTTGGACAGAGCCGTTGATGAATTCCCATTCCAGGTCCATGAAATCATCGCCCAGGTGTGTTTGCGAGGGCATAACCCAGGCCGTCTTTCCGACGGGCGTCCCGGCCGGAATAAAACGCTTGCGGCAGAGGGAAAACATCCCTTCCAGTTCACAAGACAGGGCTTGCATCCTTTCTTCGGCGCAGGGATCGATAAAACAGATCCGGGTACGCTGCTGAGCTTGAAGGATGTGATTGGGATAATGGGCAAGAAGGGCCGCTTCCCGGGCGAGCGCCAGACCGTGAGCGGACATGCCGCAGATGATCAGGTGGACGTAGTCCGAAGCGTCGGGCCGCATTCCCTCCGGTCCCTCGAAGGGGACGGCGCCCTTTCCTAAAAACAGTTTATGTGCCCACATATCGGGTTGGCTCATCGGGAAGAGTGCCAGTGTGTCTCCTACGGTGTCCATCCGCTGCAGGACGGGGAGGGTAGCGCTGCTTTCCAACAGCAGGAAACAGGGAACGGCAGTCCTTCCTTTCAGCGCACTGGAGGCATTCTTCAGGCAGCGGATGCATTTTTCATCACCGGCCTTGCCGGCTGAAGCATCGCCAGCAATGTGGAGTTCGACCGCCCGGGAGAGCTGCATTCGTTTCAAGTCTTCCGAAGAAGCCATGTCTCCGCAAAGGAGCAATACACGCAGCATTCTTTTCTTTCCGAGTGCAGAGCGCAGGACGGAACGGGCTTGACGGACATCGCTAGTCAGGACCAGGAAGTAGGTGCTTCGTCCTTCATCCATCATCCTCCGGATTAATTCCGGTACCGCAGAATGAAAGCCCAAAACGGCAGTGTGGCCTTTTACGCGGTAATCTGAATGTCCATCCAGATAATCCTTTGATAGCTTTTCAAAGAAATTGGTGAAGACCGAAGTGACGGACGCCACCAGTAATGCTCCGATAATGACGATCAGCCAGCCAGGACCGACGGACAACTGGTCGATGTCGCCGCTGGCAAAGAGGTGATAAAAGGCTATTTCGAAGATGCCGAGATCTCCCAGGTCCTTACGCAGCGACTGGAGTTCTGACATCGTGGCGATGTCGGCCATAATCATGAACTTCAGGAAAGCCACGAACAGCAGCCAGAAAATGACTGCTATGCAGAACGGAACGAGAAACTGGGAGAACCCGCCCTTGGAGAGCGCGCGCTGGATCAGCAGTTTCAGATTGGAGCCGAGAGCTATGCCGGATGCTTTCATCATCACAGATTAGAAGATTCTCAAAATGCTTTGTCCACGGGACCGGTTTGTGCCCAAGGTGAAGCCGGCGGAAATCACGAATTTAAAATCCTGTATGGGCACGTTGTACGGTTTGACGTCAAAAATCTTCGTCGTGCCTTCCCGAAGGAGGTTGGCCTGGCCGTAGAAGGCCTGGAGTCCTGCCTTGAGATGCAGGTTGAAGATGGGAATGCGGGAATTAAGCTCAAGTCCGAGAAAGATATCGTGTCCGGACATATGCGTGAAATACATGAAACTGCTTACATCGGGATACCAGGCGTAGGAGGCGAGCAGGTTGACATCCATATACTGGAAAATGGCGCCGCCCACCCGGAAATCTCCGTTGAGGAAGAGGATCGTCAACGCTGGAATCACCATAGGACCATGCCCTTCCGTATGAACGGACTCCCAGAATAAACTGCCCTTTGCCACGGAAGTTGACAGACCACGGACGATGGGGACGGTGCCGAGGCTGATGTCGGCAATCCGGTTATAAGACCAACTGAGGTCTTCCGTTTCATTATAACTGAACTGAGGTGCCCGCATAAGATACCAGTCTGCATTCAACAGGGAAACCCCGTTGGTCCAACTGAGCAGATTGATCTGGTTCTTCTTTTCGTCATCAAAACGGAATTTCCCCCTGTACATGCAGCGTTTTCCGTATCGGGTAAGTTTGACATTGTAGCGTGTCTTGCTCAAGGGCAGTTGTAATGTAACAGGGGTCGTAAGCGCGTCGTAATAGACCTTTTTGTCCTTTCCACGTCCCTTCGATATCATCAGGTCGTAGGAGTCCTTGCCCGAGCGGATGGTCAGTGGCCAGGCCTTTTCCAGGGACACATTCACGGGGTGGGAGAGTTCACTAAGATCTGTGGTAATTATCTTCGTCTCCGGAAAATATCCATCCTTGATAATGGTAAGGGCATGTTCTCCTTCCTTCATAGGCACGGAAACCGGTGTGGTACCTGCCGGAACCCCGTCCACGAACACCTTACAATATGCCGGCTCGGAAGTGATATAATAGGAACTGAAAGGGAACATGCTGATGGCAAGGGCCGTCTCCATGTCCTCTTCTATCCGCAGGTCGTACTCTTCTTTCGCGGTCCGGTAACCGGGTTTGACGATCCTGATCTTATACTGACCGCATTTCATGGTCTTGCCGGTCATCGGAATCTCTCCGGCCTCTTCTCCGTCAATCAATACTTTTGCCCCGGCTGCATTTTCTTCGTCCTTGAGGCTGAATGTGCCGCATAGGGGAGCCAGTTCAAAATCCAGGGACAGGCTGTTGTTTTCCTGGTCCAGGGCTATTTCGCGAGTTTGCGTACGGAATCCGTCCGCGGATACTTTCAGTTTGTAATCGTCATAGTACCGGAGAGGAATCTCGTTCCCTTCGTACAGGGCATACCAGGCAATGGGCTGGTCATTGTCGAAGTTGTGCAGGGTCCGGGGATGCAGGTCTATGGGGTTGCCGTTGATTTCCAGGACAGGCCACTCGGTGAATTCATAGCCCGTAGCGGGCGAAATGTTGACGGAAAGCGTTGCAAATTCCCTGTCCAGCCGGAAGACATAGGTCGTGTCTGACGGGGAAGAGGGGCTGACGGTCACGACGGTATCCCTTTTCATATACCCGTCTTTTTCCAGGCGGATGATATGCCGGCCTTCGGTAAGGGTAAACCTGTTTTTCAGCGTTCCCTGCTCGTCATCAATGCGGATGAGTGCCTTGTCGGGGATGGTGCGGATCACCACGTTTTCCGATACAAGCGGCCGTTCTGCCTGCGCGATTTCCAGTTTCGCCGTGATTTTTCCCATCGCGATCTCGATGATTCCATTGCGCGGTTTAAGTTCAGGATTGGCTTCGACGCTCACCAGCAGGGCGCCGGGCTCTGCCGTAGCGATGCACCATTCGGGGCACTGGCTGATTTTCCAACTCTGTCCGGCCGTTACTTCGATGCGGTTCGCGGAACCGGAGGCCCCCGCTTCAATCCGGCTTTCAGCGAGTTTCAATTCTTTGGACTTGGCGATTTCTGCCCGACACTGTCGGATGAGACGGTCTGCCGTCTCGGTCTGTGCCGGTGTAATGCCAGCCACTTTTTTTGCCGATTGCAGGACCTCAATGGCTTTATACCAGAGTTTCTGGGCGCGAAGTTCTTCCGCCCGTTTGCAGCGGTCTTCGAAGATGCCGGCCATGCAGATACCCTGCACCAAAAGCAGGGAGAGCAAAATCAAGACAAATCGCTTTATCATTTCTTTTCCAGTTTATTTTTCATAATACGCAGTTCGTTACTCTCTCTGATGGAGAGAGCATAATTGGCACACATCAGGGCATATTCAGCTTCAGCAGGACTGTCCTCCCAGAATGTGTAGGCATCCCGGGCCTGGTTGAGCCAGACCGTGTACATGGAATCGAGGCGGGCCTTGATGGTGAAGTGTCTCTTGTCAGTAGGCTCGCTGAAGCGGACGTACTCCGGCGTTCCTTTGTACAATACGGCGATGTTGTCTGAATTATTGAGACAGGAATCTGCCTGCTTGAGTGCGGAAATCTGCTGCAGGGTAGTCTCCACCGTATTCGGGCGGTCTTTGAGCGTGGCGGCGAGGCCGATCAGGGAATCCGCGCGGGCAATATTCCCTTCATAGGCGCATAGATTTTCATGGACCACATTTTCTGCGCGTTTTTTCTGGATATGCGTGTAAAGCCCCAGACCGAGCAGTATCGCCGGAAGGATCGGGAGGAACAACCACTTTTGCCATTTGTTATCCTTCTTTGTCTTTCCGAAGCCCATGGAAGGATTGGCAATGGCCTGCTGGATGGCTTCTATCAGTTCATCCAGGGAATGACTGCGGCTGTCCAGCCAGTTGACATTGCCCAGCAGGAACTCGATATCTGCCGGCATGGGTTCATCGTCCAACAGCCAGGGAATGATGCAGCCTATGCGTTTGTGGTTGAACGCATAAAGCACTTCTGACATGGTGAATTTGGACGCGTAGGAATTCTTTCCGGCGAGCAGGAGGAAAACAGACGAAGCGTCTATCGATTTGGCCAGAATGTCCGGGAAATTCGCCCCACCGCTAATGCCTTCCAAGTCGATGAAATAAGTAAGTCCGGCTTTGGACAACGCATCACAGATGGCCTTAGCCGCCTTGCTGTCCTTGCGGGAATAACTGATAAAAACGTCGTAATGCACGGATAATCAATTTAAGCGTGCAATTTAAGAATAAAATCCCGTTTGCGCAAAAATCAGCCTTCGCGGGTGTAAAGACGCTGTTCGGCGAGTTTTTCGTACTTGGTGCCCGGCCGGCCGTAATTGGCGTAGGGATGGATGCTGATACCGCCGCGCGGGGAGAAGAAGCCCGTCACCTCGATGTACTTGGGATCCATCAGGGCGATGAGGTCCTTCATAATCATATTCACGCAGTCCTCGTGGAAGGCGCCGTAATTGCGGAAACTGAGCAGGTAGAGTTTAAGGCTCTTGCTCTCGACCATCCGCTTGTCGGGAAGGTAACTGATGCGGATTTCCGCGAAGTCCGGCTGTCCGGTGATGGGGCAGACGCTGGTGAATTCCGGGCAATTGAAACGAACCCAGTAATCGTTGTCAGGGTGTTGGTTTTCAAAGGCTTCGAGGGCGGAAGGGTCGTACTCCGTCCTGTAATCTGTTTTTCTTCCCAGGGCCTTCAGGCCCTCGTCTTTGCGGTTGTTCATGAGAGACTAAATGGATTATAGGAGATACCGTTGTCAAAGGTATCGGTCTGTTCATATTGTTTCAGCCTGCTGACAATCAGGCTGGTGAGCGGCAGGATGATGATTTCGTAAATGACTTTGAAACTGACCTGCGCCAGCATCATCGGCAGCAGGGAGGTGACAGGGGCGCCGAAGAAGGCGATGGGCATAAAAATCAGCGAATCCGCAAATTCTCCGACGATGGAGGAAAGGATGGCGCGTACGCCGAAGCGTTTCCCTTTGTCGGCCACTTTCATCTTGCTGAGCACCATCGAATTGAGCGTCGAGCCCGCCCAAAAGGCCAGCAACGAAGCCGCCGCGATCCGCGGGGCCAGATTAAACATATAGTCAAAATGCGGACCGCCGTCCCAGAAAGAGGCCGCCGGAAGATGCACGATGAGCAGTCCGAAAAGGACGACGAGCAGATTCATCGCGAACGCAGTCCAGATGACAAGTTGCGCCTTTTTGAAGCCCCAGACCTCGGTCAGGCAGTCGCCGATGATGTACGAAAGGGGGAAAACGATGACCGCGCCGGGCAAATTCACGCCCAGGATGCAGACAATCTTACTCGCAAACAGATTGGAGGAAACGAAGCATACTACGAAGAGTATGGCCAGCAGCAGGAATGCCGTCGAATGTTTTTGATTCATCTTTGCAGTTTTTTAAGTGGTGCCTGTTACACTTGACTGCCCGTCCTGGGCAATCGCGCTGCAAAGATAGGAATTATTTCGGAATATTCTGTTGGTTCAACCACTCCGTGGGCGAGCAGCCACATATCGCAGAGAAGCAACGATAGAAAGTAGCCGTACTGGAGAAACCGGCTTCCTCAGCGAGCAGATTGATTTTAGCATCGGGGTGTTCCAGGAGAAGTCGCTGAACGTGGCGCACGCGGTAACCATTCACAAAATCCTTGAACGAGCCCCCCTGCATTCCGACAATGCAGCCGCGGACATAGGCCACATTGGTCCCCAGTTCCGTGGCGATGTCTTCCACCTTCAGATCCGGCTTGCGGAAAAACTGCTTTTCCTCCATAAGATACCGGATGCGGGTCATCATATCGGTGAAGGAGGTATTCCCGGCGTCGGGCTTCCTGCATCGTATCTTTCTCCGGACAAAAGCAAAAACAACTGCACAGAGCGCAAGGAAGGCTCCCGCTGCCCAGGCCCACCAAGGCAAGCCGCCTTTTTGGGAAACTTCCGTATGGAATATCCACGCCGATGCGACCGGGGAAAAATTTCCTCCTTCCCACTTGCTGTATCCACCGGCCATAGCAATCCTTCCGCCGGAAAGTACGGCGACATTCCAGTCGCCGCGCGGCAAGCCTGCAACCTTTTCCGGCGTGCAGTAAAATGTAACGGCTGCTTTCTTCCCGTCGAAAGCGGGGACACAATCAATTTTAGCCAGATAAAAGCGGCCCGGAACGTCCCGTCCGGTAAGCCAGGCGCAACAGGAGGACTCGTCCGCATAAAGCGTCTCCCACCAGCATTTGCCGCCGTCTATGCCTTCCACAGGGAAAGGCCGGTCGGTTTCGAGGGTGGAGAACTTCCCATCCCGCACGAAGAGTACGGCATAGGCGCTACTGTCCCGCTTCATCAGGGGTACCAAATAGGAATACGGGGCAATCTCACTGCGGGAATTGCCGTTTGCCGACCCTATGGGCATCCAGTCGTCCGGAACGGGACTCGGCGGCGTTTTTCCCCGCCAACTGTTCAGCGTACAGGGAACGGGCCGGCAATAGTCGTCCAGACCCCTGCCCAGCACCAGCACATTTCCGTCTGAAGTTTCAAACAACCAGGGACGGCAACTGCCCGTACTGACCGGACAGGTCAACGGCGCATCCATCCTGGTCCCCAGGGTAGCGGTATCCAGAATGGCGAGTGCGTCCTCTGCGTGGAGATTCCCGCACACGGCGATGCTGCCGTCCTGCAACTCAATGGCACTTGCAAAGGCCCTGGCCCGGTCCAGGATTCCCACGGCCGAGAATTGCCTCGATTCCGGCCTATAACGCTCGATACCAAAACTCTGTCCTATGCCGAAATCCTCTCCCATGCCTCCGCCCAAAAGAAAGGCGCCGTCGCGCTGACGCAGGCAGAAACCGCAATCGTGCGGATAGAGAGGGGCAGGAAGGGCTTGCCAACGACCGTTTTTGTATTCTTCCGCTGTCTGCGTACGCACGAATCCCGTCGTATGCCCGCCTACGGCCACTAATACGTCACCGTCCGGGGTAAAGAAAGCGTGACCTGCCCGAGGCACCTGCATATCCGGCAGACGCTCCACCCCGACAGGCGTGAAGGCAGTCAATATGAGCAAAAGAGATAAAGCGGAAATCATTATCCGCAAATATAGACCTATTTTTCAGAAAGTCCTATTCGTTGTTATAAACGGCGCGGACAGAGCATCCGATCTGGGGAGAGGTATGGTTGGTATATTCGGTGAGGCTATGCAGATAATCAATCCCCATATAGTAAATATTGGAACCTTCCTCGCTGTTCCTGGAACGGGACCACCAGTTCCCGGAAGTCACGACGCCCTGATTTTCGGAACGGTACATATAGCCGGCAAAGGGGAGGAAGATTTTATTGTCATTCTTCCCGACTACATAGTACCCGGCAACGCCGTTAAGGCTTCCTTTTTCCCAGCGGCATTCCGTCCTGAGGGCGTTCATCTGCTCCTTGGAAGGAGTTCTCCATTGCGGCCCCATATTCACATAGGCCGCATCGTCCTCTGCTGCCAGTTCCGCATTCGGGTATCCCGATTTCCATTTATAATTCGCAGGAGTGAAGGAAGATTTGGTCGCCGTCTCTCCCCAGGCGAAAAAGTCTCCGTATTCCTCCGGTTTGGAGGCGCCCACGTTGCACTCTGCCCAGAAAACGTGATAGGTCGTGCCGTCCGGCCGGGAAAGGACGATTCCCAAATCCACAGATCCTTCCGGAACGGTCACTTCATCTTCGACATCATCAGGATCGACTACAGGTGCTTTTTTCGCACAGGCAAAGAGCAGCAGGGAGGCTGCAAAAAGGATTGTGAAGCGTTTCATCTTGTATATTTTTGACGAAAATAGATAGATGACGGGGAGGAGCCATTCTCATTCCTGATAATCCGTTTCTCATTTTCGTAACGATTTGCCGGGACGGGGGAGGGATCAAGGAAAAGTTCTCGAAAATTTTGGCTAAATTTGCACATAAATCTATAAATTTATTTGTTATGAAAAAACTTCTCATTCTTTTGGCTGCTATGCCGCTGTTATTTGCCTGTAATATCGACACTACGATTGACGATATGACCAAGCTCTCCCCGACCATCAAGGGTTTCTCGTACAGCAAAGACGGGGCCTGCACCCTTGGAGATGCCGATGCGGAGAAGGCCTTCACCGCTTTCATTATCGCGGAATCCAAATTCGGCAGCCAGAAGGTCGGTAAAACCGTGGACTGTCAGGTACAGCTCAGCGGTAATTAATATACCGGGAAGCAGGATAAACTGGGTATCTATACCTTCCAGAACGGGAAACTGACCTGGACCAGCGGCGGTGCCAACATCGTTATGGACGGAAACTATACCGCCCTGAACGGTACTTGGAGCATTACCGTTACGGATAACGGCGACAAGGCTACATTGAAGAACGGCAGCAAACAGTTGAAACTGAAGTTCTGGCACGAGACGGATTAACCCGTCGGATTTTCCGGCCAGGAATGCTTGGGATAGCGGCGGCGCAGTTCCGCGCGCACTTCAAAATAGGTCCCGCTCCAGAAACTCCGAAGGTCGGTAGTCAACTGGACGGGCTTGTACCCCGGAGAGAGCAGTTCCATCAGTACTTTTTTCCTGCCGTCGTCCACCGTAGGGGTATCGAGGAGGCCGAAGCATTCCTGTAAGCGCACTCGCAGGACAGGGGCTTCGGCCCCCTGTCGGTATTCCAGCCGGATCCGTTTACCGCCGGGCAGGGAGATATGGCTGGGAACAAGGCGGTCGAGCGCCTGCATCTGCTTGTAATCCAGCAGACTGAGAATGGCGGCGCAGAGGTCGGTCTTTTTCAGGGAAGGAATATTCAGCGTGGGCGGCGCAAGCGCGGGAAGCCACTTTTCGGGGCAGGCAAGCAGGGCTTCCGTATCGACGGAAGGCAGTTCCAGTTCCGGATGCCAGGCGGCGAGTGTGCCGATACGGCGCTGGACTTGCGTCACTTCGTCCGAAAAGTCGAAAAGCGAGCGGCCTTCCTTACGGGCGGCTTCGCACAGGGCTTCCAGCAACTGTTCGCGGGGAACGTCGGAAAGGGGCTGCTGCCCGATCAGCAGATGGCCGATGCGCCATTCCCGCCGGGCGTTCACGGCGCCGTCCCGATGGTTCCAGCCGACGCAGTCCCGCCTCCTGGCCATTGCACGCAAGTCTTCCTTATCGACCGGTGCGGCGAGGAAAATGCGTCCGACGCTACCTTTTGCCGCATTCAGGCTGGCCGCGACAATCCAGTCCGCCGATGCAAGCGGGTCCGCGCCGTCCACACTCGCGCTGCCTTCAGAGGCGAGCAGGAATTTTCCGTGCCCTTCTTCCATCCTTTTGCCGATGCGTTCGGGATAGGCCGCGCAAAGCAGGCTCCCGCATTCGAAGGGATTGACGCTGCCGTTGTCCTCCTTTGCTCCTGCGATGCTGCGGTATTGCTGCGCGCTGCGGATGAGCGTAGCCCAGGCGCCGCCTTCGCCCTTCTGCCTTCGGGCGCGGCGCAGTCCCTGAATGCGCAGGTCTATGCCTGCTTCGTTGCATTGGGGCATAGGATCCCGGTCGTCCAGCAGGGCGGCGATATCAGTGGCAAGCGATTTATTCTCAGGCGTTTCCGCCTGCAATATCATATTGGCGATGCGCGGATGGCAGGGGAGCGCGGCCATCGCTTTGCCGTGCCGGGTAATGTTTCCTTTTTCATCAATGGCCCCCAGGGCAGCGAGCAGTTTCTTCGCGGCGGCAATGCGCTCCGGCGGCGGAGGAGTCAGCCAGGGAAGCCGCTCCGGCTGCGATTCGCCCCATGCGGCGATGTCCAGCACCGTTCCCGTCAGGTCCGCCTCAAGGATTTCTGGCTGGCGGGTCGGGGCCATCCGCTCCCGGGTGGCCTTGGACCAGAGCCGGTAGCAGGTCCCGCTGGCGGTCCTGCCCGCGCGTCCGCAGCGTTGCTCGGCCATATCGGCACTGATCCGGACCGTCTCCAGGCGGCTCAGGGCGCTTCGCTCGTCGAAAATCGGCCGGCGGCAGAGCCCTGAATCGATGACGGTGCGTACGCCTTCGATGGTGAGCGAGGTTTCGGCGACAGGGGTGGCCAGGACCACCTTCCGATAGCCCGCCTGTGATGGTGCGACGGCCTCCTGCTGTTCTTTGAAGGGCAAAAGTCCGTAGAGCGGCAGGACGCGGACGGACTCCGGCAGGCTGCCCAGCAGGGCGGCGCAGCGTTTGATCGACCTTTCTCCCGGAAGGAAGGCGAGAATGTCTCCTTCTGCTGAACGGAGCGCTTCCCGGACCTTTTTGGCGACTTCCTCTTCGAGCTTTTCCATCTGCGGGTCCGACGCGCTGTAGTACAGTTCGACGGGGTAGAGACGTCCTTCGCCGGCGACCAATGGTGCATCGAGCGTCTTGCAGAGGGATTCGGTATCCAGGGTGGCGGACATCAGGACGATGCGCAGATCCGGCCGCAGAAGGGCTTTGGAGGCGCGGGTCAGGGCCAGAGCGACATCGGCGCTGAGGCTTCTTTCGTGGATTTCGTCAAAGATGACCGTCGAGACGCCTTCCAGCCCCGGGTCGTCCGTAAGCATCCGCGTCAGAATTCCTTCCGTAACGACTTCTATCTGTGTTTTGGCCGATACGCGGCTTTCGAAACGCATGCGGTAACCGACGCGTTCTCCGGGACTTTCGCCGAGCAGCCACGCCATCCGGTGTGCGATTTGCCGCGCGGCGATGCGCCGGGGTTCCAGCATCAGTATTCGGCCGCCGGGGCCTTGCGTTGTCCCGGGAGTCCCGTCTGCCAAGGGGCCGGCACCGATCAGGGCCAGCGGCAGCAGGGTGGACTTTCCGGCGCCCGGCGGCGCACAGACCACCGCCGCCCCCTTTTCCCGCAAGGCTCTTAGCAATTCAGCGGCCAGTTGTTTCATCGGTTCATCTCCTGTGATTTTCAAATTTACGGCTTTTCCCAGAAATTGCAAAATGGCGTTCTTGGGGGAGCAGCATGAAAATTATGTCTTCCAGCGGCAAGTGGTGAGCATATCGGAAATTTTCATATATTTGTAAAAAAAATCACACTATGGGAAAATTTGAAATTTCTGTCAGGAAGAACGGTGAGTACCAGTTCAACCTGAAGGCTACAAACGGCCAGGTAATCCTCTCCAGTGAAGGTTATACCACAAAGTCAGCCTGCCTGAACGGCGTTGAATCCGTCAAGAAGAATGCTGCTGATGAGAAGCGTTTCGAGAAACTTACCGCCAAGAACGGCAAGACTTATTTCGTGCTGAAGGCTACCAACGGACAGGTCATCGGCCAGAGCCAGATGTATGCCTCTGAGGACAGCCGGGACAACGGTATCGCTTCCGTTATGAAGAATGCCCCCGAAGCCGAGGTGGTGGAGATCTAATTGAAGATAATCCCCATTTATTGATGCGATTTTGCTGTAGAGCGCGAGGATTTCCTCTGCGCTCTCTTTTTGTTGTGCATCAGCCATTCGACTAAATTTCTTATCTTTGCCCGGTTGCTATGGAAGGCATCAGGGACATCATTGCGAAGAGAATGCTCCGCCTGGACGGGGCGATGGGTACGCAGATCCAGAACTTGGGGCTGCAGGGGGATAATGAACTCCTGAACCTCACGGAGCCTGAGGCGATTCTGGGTATCCACCGCGCTTACGTCGATGCGGGGGCCGATATCCTGTCCACCAACAGTTTCGGCGCGAACGCCATTTCCCAGCAGGAATACGGTTATGCGCAGGAGGCTCCGGCGATGGCGGAAGCCGCGGCGAGACTGGCCAGGAAGGCCGCCGATGCCGCTCCGCGCAAGGTCTGGGTGGCCGGCAGCATGGGACCGACCTCTCAGTCGCTCGCACTTTCCAAGGACCTTTCGCAGCCTCTCAGTTTTGCGCAGATGCACTCGGCATTCCGCGCACAGGCGGAAGCGCTGCTTCGCGGCGGTGCGGACCTGCTGCTCCTTGAAACCTGCTTCGATGCGCTGAACGCGAAAGCGGCGCTCAGTGCCATCCGCAGTATCGGAGCGGATGTTCCGGTCATCGTATCGGCGTCCGTGGGAGAAGGGGGCAGGCTGCTGACGGGACAGAGCATCGAGGCTTTTTACGAGGCTGTCGCGCCCTTCGGACTGACCGCCTTCGGGCTGAACTGCTCTTTCGGCGCCGAAGGGCTGCTGCCGTTGGTACGCGAACTCGACCGCTATTGCGAAGTCCCCGTCATCTGTTATCCCAATGCGGGGCTGCCGGATGCCTTCGGGCACTATACGCAGACGCCGGAAAGTATGGCGGAGCAGATGCGCGCCTTCGACGGTCTGCTGAACATCGCCGGAGGCTGCTGCGGCACGGGACCGGAGCATATCGCCGCGCTGCCGGAACTCAGGCCGAGAAAACTGCCTGAAGCACGCAATACGCTGAAACTGAGCGGGCTTGAACCCTGTGAAGTCGGCGGAATGCTGCTGCTCATCGGCGAAAGGACGAATGTCGCCGGCTCGCGCAAATTCGCCCGCCTGGCGGCCGCGGGGGACTGGGATACCGCGTTGGGTATCGCCATCAAGGAAGTGGAAGACGGCGCTTCGGTCATCGATATCAACCTGGACGATCCGATGCTGGATGCTCCGGCGGCGATGCGCTCCTTCCTCCGTACGCTGGAGAACGAGCCGGCGGCGGCGAAGGCGGCCCTGATGATCGATTCGTCGGATTGGAAAACGGTGCGCGCCGGGCTGGAGAATGCCCAGGGACGCTGCATCGTGAACTCCATCAGCCTGAAGGACGGCGAGGAAGCGTTTCTGGCGAAGGCCCGGGAAATCCGGCTGCACGGAGCGGCGATGGTGGTGATGGCCTTCGACGAAAAGGGCCAGGCGACCTCCTACGAAAGGAAAATCGAGATTTGCGAGCGTTCTTACCGCTTGCTGACGGAAGCCGGCATTCCGGCCTGCGATATTGTCTTTGACGTGAATGTGCTGACGGTGGCGACAGGCCTGCCCGAACACGACCGTTATGC
Organism: Bacteroidales bacterium; assembly: GCA_016282145.1. Lineage (GTDB taxonomy): Bacteria > Bacteroidota > Bacteroidia > Bacteroidales > UBA932 > Cryptobacteroides. Next base: position 31,604 of record JAEEJZ010000043.1, read on the forward strand.
CCTGGATTTCATCGAGGCGGTGCGCTGGATCAAGACGCATCTGAAAGGGGCCCGTACCTCGGCAGGGGTATCGAACCTTTCCTTTGCTTTCCGCGGCAACGATGCGCTCCGCAGTGCGATGCACTCCGTGTTCCTCTATCACGCGGTGCGTGCGGGCCTGGATATGGCGATTGTCAATCCGGCCGCCCTGCCGGATTACAGCACGCTGGAGGCGGAACTCCGCGAATGTATAGAGGATGTGCTGCTTTGCCGGCGGGAAGGGGCTTCCGAGCAACTTTCCGCGCTGGCTGCCCGTATGCTCTCGGAGAGGACGCAGAAGGCTCCTGTGGAGAAAGGGCCCGTATCGGAGAAATCGGTGCAGGAACAGTTGGAGGAAGCCTTGCTGCACGGCCGTCCGGACGGGCTGGAGCCGCTGGTCAAAGGCTGTCTGGAGAAGGAAGGAAGCGCAGTTGCGGTCATTGAAGGGCCGCTGATGCGGGGAATGGAGGCCGTGGGCGAGCGTTTCGGCGCCGGGAAGATGTTCCTCCCGCAGGTGCTCAAATCCGCCCGGGTGATGAAAGAGGCGGTAGGGATTCTGGAGCCCTTTATGCCTTCGGAAGGCAGCGCCGGCAGGCGCCCCGTGGCGGTCTTCGCCACGGTAAAGGGCGACGTCCACGACATCGGGAAAAACATCACGGCCATCGTCCTGCGCTGCAATGGATTCGAGGTCGTGGACCTGGGGGTGATGGTGGAAAACGAGACCATCCTGGAAGCGGCGCAGCGGCACAATGCCGTGCTGATCGGAGTGAGCGGCCTGATTACGCCTTCGCTCTACCATATGGAAGAACTCTGCCGGGAGATGAAACGGCGGGGACTCGACCTGCCTCTCTTCGTGGGGGGAGCGGCCACTTCCGACCTGCATACAGCCGTCAGGCTGGCCCCTTTGTATGAGCACGTATTCCATTCACCGGATGCCTCTTCGGCAGCGGTGATGGCGGGGAAATATCTGATGGACCCGGCTTCCTTTGAGTTGGCTCAGAGGCAGCGTCAGGAGGAAGTGCGGCGCCTCCGGGAGGCCGCCGCAGCGCCGCTTCCGCGGCGGCGCGATTTCGCGCCTTCCTCCTTCCCTCACACCCTGCCCCCGGACGTGCCTTTCACGCAAATCCCTCTCGCAGAACTCCTCCCGCTTTTCAGTTGGAATGATTTCCGTGCCGCCTGGGGCGGAAAATGTACAGCGGAGACCATAGAAGAGGCTAAAGCATTATTAAAGGAAATACAGGAAAGCGGGGTGATGTCGGTCCGCTGCGCCTGCCGCTTCCTTTCCGTGACCCGCGAGGGAGATACCCTTCACTGGGGCGAACTCAGTCTCCCGCTGCTGCGGGGTGCGCAGGAAGGGGAGAGCCTGGCCGATTTCCTGCCGACGGAGGGCCAGGGAGTCATCGGTGTATTCGCCCTTGCCGTACACGACAAGGCCGGGCACGGGGAGGCTTGCCATTGCCCTTCCTGTCGGGACGAATATGCTTCCGTGCTGCGCAGGAGCGTGCGCGTGACGCTGGCGGAAGCCGCATCGGCCTGGCTGGACGCTCGAATCCAGGCTCCCGCGGGTTGCCGCATCCTCAAACCGGCCGCCGGTTATGCCGCCTGCCCGGACCATTCCCTTAAGCGCGATATCCTCGCCCTCTTGCCTGCGGAAATCGGCATACGCCTGACCGAAACCTGTGCGATGATACCGGATGCTTCCGTCTGCGGCTTTGTCATCCTGCACCCGGAGGCTTCCTACCCGCAGATCCGCCGTATCAGCCGCGACCAATATGACGCTTACGCCGCCGCCAGGGGCTTTACGCCTCAGGAAGCGCGGCTCTATCTATCCCATCTTTATGAAGATTAAAGACATCCTCCACACCAGTAAACCCTTTCCTTCGCTGGAAATCGTGCCGCCTCAGGCCGGAATGACCAAGGCTTCGCTGCTGGAAAGCATCGCTCCGCTGATGGAATTCAAACCGCCTTTCATCAACGTCACCACGCATCGGGACGAATATCGCTACCGCCCGCAGCCGGACGGCAGTTTTGTCCGCGAAGTGGTCCGCAGCCGCGTATCGCCGGTCGCCGTATGCGCCGCCGTGCAGTCGCGTTATGCGGTGGAAGTCGTGCCGCATATGATTTGCGGGGGCTTCAGCCGCTGGGATGCGGAGAGCCAGTTGCAGGATTTCCGCTTTATGGGCATCGATAACGTGATGGCCCTGCGCGGCGATTCGCTGGTGGGGGAGAAGCGCTTTACGGCATCGCCGGACGGGTATGCGCACGCATCGGAACTGGTGGAGGCCCTCCGTGCCCAGGACGCCGAAGTCTGCATCGGCGTAGGCGCTTATCCGGAAAAGCATTTTGAAGCGCCGAACCTGGCTTCCGACATCGCCAGGCTCAAAGAGAAAGTGGATGCCGGCGCGGATTATGTTATTACGCAGATGTTCTTCGATAATGCCAAGTACCTGAATTTCGTTGCGTTATGCAGGGAACAGGGAATCAGCGTCCCGATTCTTCCCGGCATCAAACCGCTGACGACGCGGCGACAGCTCGAACTGCTGCCCGAAGCCTTTTCCATCGATATTCCCGAGGCATTCGAAAAGGCGCTGCGCGATTGCGGTGATGACAAGGCGGCCTTCGCCCGCATCGGCACGCAGTGGTGCATCCGCCAGTGCCGCGAACTGCTTGCCGCCGGCGTTCCCGCCATCCACTTCTATACCGTCGGCGCTCCTTCCGCCGTCCTTAAAGTCGTTTCGGAGGTTTTCTGATGCATACCATTTATCTTGCCGGAGGTTGCTTCTGGGGCGTGGAACACTTCTTCAAAGGGGTGGACGGCGTCATCGAGACGATGCCCGGCTATGCCAACGGAACGCTGGAAAATCCCTCTTATGAGGCGGTCTATACGGATGCTACCGGGCACGCGGAGACGGTCAGGGTACGCTTTGATGAGGCGAAAGTGAGCCTGCAACAGATTCTGCGTTATTACTTTACCATCATCGACCCGCTTTCCCTGAACCGTCAGGGAGGAGATATCGGCACGCGCTATCGCACGGGCGTCTTTTATGCAGACGAGTCGGAGCGTCCTATAATCGAGGCGGCTTTTGCCGAAGCGGAGCAGCGCATTGGACAGAAAATCGTGACCGTCCTGGAGCCGCTGCGTTGCTTTTATCCTGCGGAAGACTATCACCGCGACTACCTTGACCAGCATCCCGGCGGCTATTGCCATCTTCCCCTCAAGACCTTCAGGTATCTACGCCTGTATCAGGACCTGAAATTGTTTTTGGGAGACGAGGGCGATACTGTTGCGCGGATGGCCAATGCCGCCGCCCTGATCCGGGAACGGATGCACTTTTTCTGGACGGGCTTTTACCGGGTATGCGGAGAACAACTTGTGCTCGGGCCTTTCCAGGGAGAGGCCGCCTGTATGCGCATCGGCTATGGAAAAGGCGTCTGTGGCAGTGCCTGGAAAGAAAGGCGGACCCTCGTGGTTCCGGATGTGGAAAAATTCCCCGGGCACATTGCCTGCAGCAGCCGTTCCCGCTCCGAAATCGTCGTCCCGCTCCTGCGCTCAGGCCAGGTGACCGCCGTGCTGGATATCGATTCCGATGAACTCGGCACCTTCGATGCCGTCGATGCCGCCTGGCTGGAAATGATTACCGAGCCTATTTAAGGCTGGCTTCGATGGCGTCGTCCAGGAGCCCGTTCATTGTATTCCGGATTCTTCCGCGCTCCTCTTTTGTAGGAACCGAGTATTTGCCGCTGTGTCCCTTCCAGGCGCAGGGGTGGATGGTCTTGCTGCGGGCCGGGCAGACGTTGTAGACGGACCATACGCTGGCCGGCGGGCAGGTGAGGTCGATGAGGCCCACGTTCACCACCAGGTCTCCTTTGAAATAGCGCATGAAGTTGCAGGCATCGTAATAGGGCATGATGGTGGCCGCCGGAGATTCCATCCCATCGCGCTCCAACGGCTTGGGCCAGCCGCTCGTACGTCCCCGAAGGATACCGCCTGAATCCCACATCGCGGGGACGTCCACCACAACCGTCGTCACGCGCGGATCCAGGCCGGCCAGCGCGGCGCTCTGGGCTCCGCCCTGGCTGCCGCCCGTGACCAGTACCCGTTTCCTGTCCCATTCCGGGCGGGAACAAAGATAGTCCAGGGCGCGTACCATCCGCAGGAACATGCCGCGGAAATAAAAGGACTCGTGGTCGGTCACGGTGCGTCCGGAATAACCGTGCAGTTCCTTCTCCATAGCCTCGTAGTAGGCGTCGTCCTGTCCGTTCAGAACCCCATGGGCGTTGATGTCCAGGGCGATGGCGCCCTTACCGGACTTGGCCAGGCTCAGGGCCTTCTTGACGGTGGCCTTGGTGTAGGATGCCGTCATCTTGCCGGCGCTGTGGGCGTAAATGGCAATGGGAAGGCTGCGTTTTCCGGCATCGAGGGGCATGGCCAGATAGCCGCGGACCGGACGGAAATCCAGACAGTTGATTTCCAGGTCATAGCAGACATACTTTTCCCTATCTTTTTCGGGAACTTCCACCGGGGTAAGTTTTACGTTCATCTTCTCCCGGCGCATTGCCTTCAGTTGTTTCTTCCAGAAACGGCGGAAATCCTTCGGTTCCCCGAAGCCCGGCAGGAATTCTTCCGGCGCCACGATGGCCCCCACGGTGGTGGAATCCTTCTGGTCCTCCGGATTGGCCAGGCGGACCATCAGCGCAGACGCTTCGTCATAAGAGCCGCTGAAAACCTCGGTTCTCCCCGCCTTCAGCAGCACTTCGTCCACGCCCTGGAACTTTCCGTTCCGGTAAACCTTCACCAGCGCCGGCATCTCCCTGTCGGCATCGGCATACACCCTGATGGTATCGCCCTTGGCGTAAACTCCATCCCAGCCCCTGTCCGGGGTAAGGTACACACTTTCCAGAAACGACTGCCCGTACGCGGCCGCAACGGCCAGAAGGCAGATGATGATGCAGAAGACTCTTTTCATATTACTTCAAAATGCGGTAGTAGTTTTCCTTGCGGGGTTTGACGGAAGGGGGGAAGGAGGCGGGGTAGCCGAGGGCGAGGGCGCCGACGCCCATCAGGCCGTCGGGAAGGCCCATTTCCTGCATCATCGCCTTGCCTTCCGGGGTGTCGAACATTTCCCGTTCACGGTTGATCCAGCAGGAGCCGAGTCCGATGGCGTGGGCGGCCAGCATCATATTGCCGAGCACCAGGGAGCCGTCGCAGACGCCGTTGGCCCATTGCTCCGGGCGGGAGCAGAAGACCAGGACATAGGTGGGAGCTCCGTAGAAAGGGTCGGTATCCGTTCCCCAGACCTTGCGGTTCATCTCGGAAATGCGATGGAGCAGTTCCGGGTTCTGCACGGCCACGATCCAGGGATCCTGCAAGCCTTTTCCGGTGGGGGCCCAGGTGCCGGCTTCGAGCACGGCCTTCAATTCTTCATCGCTGATCTGTTCCGGTTTGAATCTCCGGATGCTCCTGCGCTCGCGGAGCGCCTGTAAGACAATGTTATCCATATTATATTTAAATAATTACTCGTGATGATAGGGTTCCCCTTTCAGGATGGTGCAGGCACGGTATAACTGCTCGGCAAAAAGCACCCGGACCATCTGATGGGAGAAGGTCATTCGGGACAGGGAAATGAGGGCTGAAGCGCGCTCATACACTTCCTGACTGAAGCCGTAGGCCCCGCCGACGACGAAGACGATATCCTTTCCGCCGCGGCTCAGCGCCTCCTGCAGCCAGGCGGCGAATTCCATCGAGCGGAACTCCTTGCCCCGTTCATCCAGAAGGACCAGACGCGCATCGCCCGCCGCTTTCAGGATCAGTTTCCCTTCGCGCTCCTTGATCTGTGCCTCATCCAGTGCGCTGACACCCTTCAGTTCCGGAATCTCCTCCATTCCGAATTTCAGATAGTGCGACAGGCGGGAGGCATAGAGCGCCAGCCCTTCCCGCACCCAGGGCACGTCGGTCTTTCCGACCGTCAACAACGTTAGTTTCATCCCTGCAAACTTACACAATTTTTCACTACTTTTGTAATCAACTATGAGTCCCTGGATTGTTCTGGCTGTCATCGCGGCCTATTTTGCGATGATGATTCTCCTGTCGCGCCTCTCGACGCGCGGCGGCAATGACTTTTTCGGAAAAAAGAAAACCCCCTGGCCCTTCGTAGCCATCGCCATGATCGGTGCGGCGATGTCCGGCGTCACCTATGTGTCGGTTCCCGGAATGGTGGACGTGAGCGGAATGGGCTATCTGCAGTTGATGCTGGGCTGTGCGGTCGGATACGTTCTCATCGCCTTTGTGCTGATTCCCTTATATTATCGTTTGCATGTGGTCTCCATCTACGAGTATCTGGATCGGCGTTTCGGCGTGGTGAGCCATCGCACCGGAGCCTGGTTCTTCTTCATTTCCAAGATGTTGGGAGCGGCTGTGCGGATGTTCCTCGTGTGTCTGACCCTGCAGATGCTGCTCTTCGGTCCGCTGGGGCTGCCCTTCAGCCTGAACGTGCTGCTGAACGTGGCGGTGATCTTTGCCTATACCTTCCGCGGCGGGGTGCGGGCGGTCATCTGGACCGATATCCTCAAAACCGTCTGTATGGTGACCGCGGTGGTCCTGTGCATCGTCTTTATCGCCAGGAACCTCGGATTTTCGCTGCCCGCCCTGACGGATGCCATCCGGCAGTCGGAAATGTCGCGCGTCTTTTTCTTTGACGACATCGACCATCCGCAGTACTTCTGGAAGCAGTTCCTGGGCGGACTGTTCGCGGTGCTCGGAATGACGGGCCTTGACCAGGATATGATGCAGCGCGCGCTGAGTTGCAAGGACGGCCGCAGTTCGCAAAAGAATATGCTGGTGTCGATCGTGCTGCAGTTCGCGGTCGTCGCCCTTTTCCTCTGCCTGGGCGTCGCGCTCTACCTGTACGCCGCTTCGGCCGGCATCAGCGAGAGGGGAGACCTGCTCTTCCCGGCGGTCGCCACTTCCGCGAATCTCCCCGCCATCGTCGGCATCCTCTTCGTGCTGGGGCTCGTTTCGACGGCTTACGGCGCGGGCGGATCGGCGCTGACGGCGCTGACTACTTCCTTCACTGTCGATATTCTCCGCGCTGCCGAAAATGACCGTACGCGCCGGCGGGTGCATATCGCGATGGCCGCCGGTATGGTCCTTACCATCATCGTTTTCAATGCTTTGAATTCGACCAGCGCCATCGATGCGGTCTATAAGATCGCCAGTTACACCTACGGACCGCTGCTCGGGCTCTTCGCCTTCGGCATCGCCAGCAAAAGGAAGGTCAGGGATGCGCTGGTGCCGCTTGTCGCCATCGTCGCCCCGCTGATCTGCCTGGCGCTGCAACTCAACTCCGAAGCCCTCTTCGGCGGCTATACCTTCAGTTACGAAATCCTGCCCCTGAATGCCCTCCTGACCTTCTTGGGCTTATACATCATCAGTCGGAAGGCGTAATTTCTATCGCATTCTATTGCATTTTTCCAGATTTTTTACAAGATTTGCAAGTTGGTTAATTATTAATTTTCGTAGTATTCTTTATGGAAGAATTCGTTCAGAAGTATGTCAAGAGCTTCATGGCGGAGCTCGAGGCGAAGAACCCCGGTGAAAAGGAGTTCCATCAGGCGGTAAGGGAAGTGCTGGAAAGCGTCGCCCCTTATCTTGAGCAGTATCCCAACCTCATTGAGCAGAAGATCATGGAGAGGATTGTGGAGCCCGAACGCGTAATCATGTTCCGCGTTCCCTGGATGGACGACAAGGGGGAAATCCACATCAACAAGGGCTACCGCGTCCAGATGAACAGCGCGATCGGTCCCTACAAGGGCGGTATCCGCTTCCACTCCAGCGTGAACCTCAGCATCATGAAGTTCCTCGCTTTCGAGCAGACCTTCAAGAACAGTCTGACCACCCTGCCTATGGGCGGTGCGAAGGGCGGTTCCGATTTCAGCCCGCGCGGCAAGTCCGACGCGGAGGTGATGCGCTTCTGCCAGTCCTTCATGACCGAACTCCAGCGCCACATCGGTCCCGACACGGACG
>JAEEJZ010000044.1 GCA_016282145.1 Bacteroidales bacterium
CCGCAAGCACATTAATAGTAGCGGCTTCATATACCCTGTTTCCGCGCTGGGATCCCTGGGCGCCGCAGATGCCGCCGACATTGACGGCTCCATATCCGGTAACGGTTATAGGACCGTGGTTCGTTGAGAATCGCATATTAGCCGTGGCTTTATTATAGCCATTGCTTCCGCAGAGACCGCCGACAGCTCCCATTGCCCTCTCGGTACTAGCCCAGGAGCAGTCATATACCACATTGATGGCAGCCCGGTTGGTGCAGGAATTCATCCCAAAGCCTTGGTAGCTCTTGCCGACGATACCGCCAACCTGAATAATGCTCTGTTGACGTCCCCAATAGTCTCCTGCCGGAGGAATGTCCACTGCCGTCGCTGAAATAGGGGCAAAATTCCTGCAGTTGTTGGCAAAACCATCACCTTCGCCGCAGATTCCACCCACACACATGGTGCCCCAGTCTGTGGTATCATTTGAAGGCATGCCTATCCTGGAATGCGTAAAAGTGATGACCCCTGCTGCGGAATTATCGCAAGATTCGAAGAATGCGCCATAAGCCGCGTCGGTGTAGGAAGATCCGCTGGTCGGGACATTGGTGCCGAGATCCCACGCCTTTCCGACGATGCCGCCGATGCATGTATTTGCATCATAACTATCGGTGTCGCTGCTGGTAACATAGGCCCACTGGTGGAAAGGTTTATGATAAAGGGCCGTAAGGGACAGGGGACCACTGTTTTTACAAGAGGTGAAACTGGCCTTCTTCAGCCAGCCGACCAGACCGCCCATAGCAACGGCCCAGGTGCTATATTCGGCAGCAGCAATGGTGATGGCGCCGCTGTTGGAGCAGGAAGTGAACGTACTTCCCGAAGCATTGTTAGAGGCACCTACGAGGCCGCCAAGTGCGATGTTCGACTCGATATCGGCGGTAGCGGTAATCGTAATGGAAGCTGCCGTAGTAACGGAAGAATATGTGCCGCCGTCGTCTAAACCGACCAGCGCACCGAACTGGATACAAGTCGGTGCGGGTGTGAACGAGCAACTGGCATCTATTTTGAGGTTGCTGATGCTACCCGCATTCGTCGCAAACAGAGGAACGCTGGAAGTCAGGTTCTTGATAGAATGGTCGTTGCCGTTCAGCGTGCCGCCGAAGCCGGAGGCGCTGGTGATCGTGTAGCCGGTCATATCCAGGTCGGCGCTGATGGTATAGCTTCCCGTATCGCTGGAAGAAGTACCGGCCAGGAACTGGGCAAACTCGCGCGGCGAGTCGATACTGTTGTCATAGCCGGTATGAGGCGTCCAGTTGGCACTGGAAAGGTCCAGGTTCAGGGGTTTCAGGCCGGCACGCTTATACTCCCTGGTAGAGCCGGAAACATAAGTATAGTCTCCGGTAGTGGTCCGGACCACATAGGTTCCGCCGTAGGTGCCGGGAGCGACGACGATATAGAAGACGCCGCCGTCTTCAGCACTCGAACCGACGGTGACGGGATGGGCACCGTCCGCCGACACGACTACGTCAGTGGCAGTATAACCGCTGATGGCGGGCATATTGTCAATGGCCGCAGCCGTCAGGTCATAACTGAAAGAGCCCGCGCAGGGCACACCGGCCTGAAAAGTCACGTTCTCGATCTTTTCCCCCGCCGAGAAACCGCTGCTCTTGTAAATGTTCAGTTTAATTACAGAGCCCAGGTTCATGAACGAAAGATCCCCCACCTCGGTGTCTTCATAACTGGGCACGGGGCCGGTCAGTTCGAAAGGAAGGGCCACCATCGGCATCGCATCCGCGCTGCCGGAAACCTGGTTGCGGGGAATCTCCAGGGAGATCCCCGTCGCTTCGTTGTCGTTGTTCGCCGAACTGTACGGAGCATAGGCATAGACCATGTCACCCGCGGAAAGGGCAACGGTACTGCGGATAGTAATCGTCACGTCAGAGCCGTCAATCTGGACATCCGTGTACTTGTTCTTGGAAGTTCTGGCATAGGAAGCCACTCGATCCCCCTCCTCCCAGTCGACATAGTTGTCGATGGCAAAAGTGGATTTCCCTTCGCTCTTCAGGCGGAAGGTGTAACTATACTCACCGGGAACTTCGGGCGTCCCGGGGTCTACGGGTTGAGTTTGTTCTTTCTGTGCGCAGCCGGCAAGGCCGATGGCCGCAAACAGGCAGAACAGGATTTGAAGGTTAGTTTTCATATCGTTTCTGAATTATCTATATAAAACATCTCAGTAGAATCGACCTGGTCGAAAGAGCCGCAAAGCAGCTGATCAGGATGGGTCAGCAATACCTCACAAACAGGGTGGATATAGGTTTTCATATGCGCACTGTTTTTAATTGATGGTGGCGATAATGGGATAATGGTCGGACAGGAAGGTCTCGCCACTGGTGGTGTAGCCACCGTAATTGTGAACAGCCGAAGTCAGCGTAACATAAGAATTCACCGTAATGGACTTGCTGACCCAGATGTGATCCACCTTGTTGCGGGCCTTGCTGCTGTCGCCAAATGCGTTGTAGGTATAAAGGTCGCGATTTTCAGTGCTGACAGTCGAAGCTGCGGAATACCGGGTGTTATTCATCCGGGTTTTGAAGCTGTCCCAGCAGGAATCTCCAATCACGCAGTTGAAATCTCCCATCAAAATTACAGGATAATCATTCGTATTGAGAGCAGCTATACGGCTTTCCAAAAGCGCAGTGCTCTTGGCCCATCCGTCATTACTGTTGTTCATCGGGAAATGGGTAGTAACAAAGAAGAAATACCTGCCTGTCGCTTTATCGCGTACCGTGGCATAGAGCGCCGTCCTTTCATAGCCGTCCCAGCTGGTTCCCTCAGTTGAATAGTTGTCACGAAGCCAGAAGTGACCGAAATCGCTCATTTCAACCGCGCTGGTCTTGTAAAGAATGGCGTTGGTCTTGTCGCTGTAGCGATAGCCCGTATATGCGGAGAGGTGGTCCCTGAGATAATCCCAGGGATGATCCTCCGTCATGTGGTCCCACACATCCAGGTCCTTGACTTCCTGAAGGCCGATGATGTCGGGGGCTTCGCCGTTAATCATCGACACGATAGGACTCTTGCGGCTGCTCCAGTAACTTCCTTCGCGAATGTTGAAACTCATCAATTTCAGGTTTACGGGCGGGACAGGCGCAGGCGTGGGGCTTTCGACATACATGGTCACCGTGCCTTCCTTGATGGCGCCGATGGCATATTCCTCTACATTCCCGGCGTGAATCGTCAGCGGTTCGGACATCTCAGTGCTTGAATCCGTTCCCCAGCGATAGAGAGTACCGGTGACCTGAACCGGGGTGTCAGACTTGCCGAATATCTTCGCGTTATTGCCGGTAACCCAGCCGATGACCATTCCGACCTTCATCTGTCCTTTGGATACAATATTGCCGGAATAATGGCACCTGTAAGAATCACTGCCCCTGGGAGTCAGGCTGGGATTCGAAGTAGTCGACCCCGTGGCCCATTTACCTACAAGACCACCGACAGATAAACTATAGCGGCTGCCCTCATTGAATTCGGCCGTAATGTTCGCTTCGCAGTAAGATGAATAAATGTACTGCGTATCCTTGGATCCGTCCACATATCCCAGCAGGCCGCCGACATTTGCGCCATACTTATTGCTGCCCGCAAGCACATTAATAGTAGCGGCTTCATATACCCTGTTTCCGCGCTGGGATCCCTGGGCGCCGCAGATGCCGCCGACATTGACGGCTCCATATCCGGTAACGGTTATAGGACCGTGGTTCGTTGAGAATCGCATATTAG
>JAEEJZ010000045.1 GCA_016282145.1 Bacteroidales bacterium
CCGCGCTGGAAGGGAAGGACATCGCTCCGGAAGCCTATACTTACTATCAATACGCCGCTTGGCAGAAGGCCTCCGAAGGCAGCGAGGCCTACACGCAGGCCCGGGAGTTCTTCGCTTCCCAGCTCGCCGGTATGGAAAGCCCCACCGCCGTCATCCCCGACCTGGAAAACCAGGAACAGGGCGGCCGGGAGGTTTTCCTGCAAAAGGCTGTCGAAGCCGATATCCATCCGCTCTGTCAGAAAATGGGCATCTCGCCCGCCAGTTTCTATCTGGGCGCCGCCTACCTCACCCTGAGTGCCTACAGCGCCTCCAGGAAAGTCTATATCTGCACCATCAGCAACGGCCGCGGCAACCTGAAAACCGCCGACAGTTTCGGGATGTTCGTCAACACCCTGGCCCTGGCGGGCGACTGCAGCATTCCCGACAGGGAGAACTATCTGAAGCGCTGTGACCAGGATTTCCAGGCCACCCTGCAGCACCAGGATTATCCCTTTGCAAAGGTTGCCGCTGAATCCGGTTTCCAACCGCAGGTCATGCTGGCTTACCAGGTGGGCGTACTGGCCGATTACCGCGTGAACGGCCGGAAGGTGAGCGGAGAGAGTCTGGAGGCCGGCGCCCCAAAATTCCCGCTCAGCATCTACATTGACGGCAGCGAAGGACAGGAACGCATCGTCCTGGGTTACGACGACAGCAAATACAGCGAAGCCCTTATGCAGGCCTTTGCCGATGCGATGGAATGCGTGGTCCGCGGCCTGCTGAAGCACGAAAAACTCAGTGAGATCCCGTTTGTAGACGGTGCCCGCCTCAATGAATTGCAGGACTTCAACCACTACAGCCAGCCGGTGGACGGCAGGCAAACCATCGTGAGCCTCTTCCGCGCTCAGGCGAAAAAGACGCCCGATGCTCCTGCCGTCAGTTTCGAGGGCCTTTGTTTTAGCTATGCGCAGGTCGATGCGCTGAGCGACCGTATCGCCGCGGCCATTGCCGCGAAGGGGCTGGGCCCCGAAGACGTGGTGTCCGTGCTTATCGGCCGCAACCAGTGGATGGCGCTCGCGTCGCTGGGTATCCTGAAGGCCGGCTGCGCCTATCAGCCGCTGGATCCTTCCTACCCCCGGGAACGGCTGAATTTCATGATTACGGACGCATCGGCAAAACTGCTGGTCGCCGACCGGGAACTGCTCCCGCTGCTCGATGCGTACGAAGGTCCCGTTCTGGCCACCGATGAGCTGGAAGCCCTGCCCGAGGGACCGCAACCGGAGGGCCCCAAACCGGAGAACCTCTTTATCCTGCTCTACACTTCCGGCTCCACCGGCGTACCCAAGGGCGTGATGCTGGAGCATCGCAACCTTGTCAATTTCTGCGCCTGGTACCGGAGCTATTACTCACTGGACGATAACAGCAGGGTGGCGGCATACGCCAGTTACGGTTTCGACGCCTGTATGATGGATATGTACCCTGCCCTCACTTCGGGCGCCTGCGTGCACATCATCCCGGAGGAAACGCGCCACGATATGGGCCAATTGGATGCCTTTATCAGCCGGAACGGCATCACGCACAGTTTTATGACCACCCAGGTGGGTGTGATGTATGCCAAGAACTACCCGGACAATGCCTCGCTCAGGCATCTCTCGGTGGGCGGCGAGAAACTGGTGTCGATGGATCCGCCTTCCTACGGCTTCCACAATGGCTACGGACCTACGGAATGCACTATTTTCTCCACCGTCTTCGACGTACTGAAGCGCGAGCCCAACATTCCCATCGGCCACGCTCTGGACAACACCTTTATGTATGTGACGGACAGTGACTTCCGCCTTCTGCCCGTGGGAGCTGCCGGCGAACTGCTCATTGCCGGCGCCGGCGTAGGCCGGGGGTACCTGAACCGGCCCGAGAAGACCGCCGAATGCTTTATCGACAATCCGTTCCATCAAGGAATGCGGGCTTACCGCAGCGGCGACATCGTACGCTGGCGCACCGACGGCAACATCGAATTCGTAGGACGCCAGGACGGTCAGGTGAAAATCCGCGGTTTCCGCGTCGAACTCAAAGAAGTGGAGGAAGTGCTGCGCGAATGTCCGGGCATCAAGGACGTCACGGTGCAGGCCTTTGACAATCCTTCCGGCGGCAAGTTCATCGCCGCCTACGTGGTCGCCGAAGGGAAATTCGACATCCCGTCGGCCGTCGCCTTCATCAAGGACCGCAAACCGCCTTATATGGTGCCTGCCGCCTTCATCCAGCTGGATAAGATTCCGCTGAACGTCAATCAGAAGGTCGACCGGAAGGCCCTGCCCAAACCCACCCCCGACACCAGCCAGGATTACGTTGCACCGGTGGGTGAGACAGAAAAGAAGCTCTGCGAGGTGTTCGCCGAGGTCCTGAGCGTCGAGAAAGTGGGTGCGACGGATAACTTCTTCGACCTGGGCGGCTCGTCGCTGATGGTCACCAACGTGCTGGTGAATGCGGGCAAACGCGGGCTTAAATTCGCTTACGCCGATGTCTTCGCACATCCCACCGCACGCGACCTGGCCGCCTTCCTGGGCGGCGGCGCCGACACTCCGGTCCTGGACCAGGAGATCAGCGGCTACGACTACTCGGCCATCAATGCCCTGCTCCAGGGCAACTCGAAGGAGGCGATGCGGGAAGGGACGCCGCAAAGCCTGGAAGGGAATATCCTGCTCACCGGCGCCACAGGCTTCCTGGGCATCCACCTGCTGCGGGAACTGCTGGAATCCACCTCGGAAGAGACCGTCATCTGGTGCCTGTTGCGCTCGAAGGGCACGCTGACCGCCGAACGCCGCCTCAGGGAAATGCTGGTGTACTATTTCGAGAAGGACTACCGTCCGCTGATCGGCACGCGCATCCGCCTCGTGGAGGGTGACATCACCCGGCCGGAGGACTTCGCCGCCCTTCAGACCTCGGGAACGGCCTGGACCCTGGCGGTGAACTGCGCGGCCAACGTAAAACACTTCTCCAAGGGAAGCGATATAGAGGACATCAATTACGGCGGCGCCAAGAACCTCTGCGCCTTCTGCGAGGCCACAGGGGCACGCCTGGTCCACATCTCTACCGAGAGTGTGGCCGGTACCAGCCTGGGCAGCCATCCGACGGCGCTGACCGAGCAGCAACTCTACTTCGGCCAGCAGACGGACAACCAGTACGTCCACTCCAAGTTCATGGCCGAGCGCTACATCCTGGAGCGTATGGCCGCCGGAGCCCTCAACGCCAAGATCATGCGCGCCGGCAACCTTTCGCCGCGCGCTTCGGACGGAGAGTTCCAGATGAATATGAACGCCAATACGACGATGGGACGCATCCGGGCCTACAAACTCCTGGGCGCCTGCCCCTATTCCCTGCTGGACGCCACAATGGAATTCTCGCCCATCGACGAGACCGCCCGCGCCGTGGTGCTGCTGGCGGGAACGCCCCGTGAGAATTGCGTCTTCAACGTTTCCAACAACCATCTCCTGCCTATGGAAGACATCATTTCCCGCCTGAACAAACTGGACGGGAAGGAGGTCGAGTATCTGGAATTCCCCGAGTTCCTGGCCCGGATGAAGGAGATGATGGCCCAGCCGGAAAAGGCGCCGCTGCTCAGCAGCCTGGTGGCTTACGCCCAGTCCCCTTCACAGGCCGAGGCCGTCATCAATCCGCCGTCCATCCACTTCACGATGCAGGTGCTTTACCGCCTGGGCTTCCACTGGAACAAGACTTCCTCGCATTACGTGGATATGATTTTCGAAATGCTCCGGACCCTGGAATATTTTGCCTGATCGCTTATGAAAAAGTTTCTTCTTACACTCTCGGCCCTGGGGCTCCTGACGGGTTTTCAGGCCTCCGCCGACGAAGGGATGTGGATGGTGAACGCCATTTCCCGGGCACTTGTGCAGAATATGCAGCGCGAGGGGCTCAGACTGCCTTCCAAGGCCATTTATGACGAAGAAAGCGTTTCCCTGAAGGACGCCATCGTCTCGCTGGATTTCGGCTGCACCGGCAGCATGATTTCCCCGGACGGCCTGCTCATCACCAACCACCACTGCGCCTACTCGGACGTACACGCCCTCAGCACGGCGGAGCACAATTACCTCGAAGAGGGCTTCTGGGCCCGCACCCGCTCCGAGGAGATGCCCGTCAAGGGCAAGACCGCCTACTTCCTGCGCAAGGTCATCGACGTGACGGAGGAAGTGGCCGCGCTGGAAGCGGAACTGAAAGCCGAAGGCAAGCCCTTCGGGATGCGCAGGCTCAGCCACATCCTGGAAAAGCGCTACAGTGAAAGCACGGGGGCCGAAGCGTCCCTGAGTTCAATGTGGGCGGGGGAGAAATACTATATGGCGATCTATGACAGCTGCACCGACGTACGCCTGGTCGCCGCGCCGCCCGTGAGCATCGCGGCCTTCGGCGGAGATACGGACAACTGGGAATGGCCGCAGCAGAAATGCGACTTCGCCCTCTATCGCCTCTATAAGGACGGACAGCCCTACCAGCCCCGCAGATACCTTAAAATCAGCGATAAGGGATATAAGGAAGGGGACTTCTCCATGGTGCTCGGCTATCCGGGAAGGACGGACCGTTACGCCTCCTCGGCCAAGGTCGGCTTCATGACGGACATCGCCCTGCCCATCATCACGGATATCCGCGGCACCCAGATGGAAATCATCCGCAAACACATGGATGCGGACCCGTCCGTACGGCTGCGCTATTCGGACCGCTTCTTTTCCCTGAGCAATGTCCAGGAACTCCAGGCGGGACAGGTCGCCTGCAGCCGGCGCTTCGGTGTAACGCAGCAGAAAGCCGCCGAGGAAAAGGCGCTCGCGATTCCCGCCCCCCTGCTGGATTCGCTCGACTGGAGTTATCGCACCATCCGGAAGGCGGAATGCAACCGCATCTACTACCGGGAAACCCTGGTCCGCGGCACGCGGCTGGGACTGATTGCAACCCGCCTGAACTCCCTGAGCAAGAGCCGCGGGGAGGACAAGAAGGAGCAGATTGGCAAACAGGTGGAAAAGGAATTCTCCAGCCTGGACCTCGCGACCGAAACCGAACTCCTGCGCTTCAGCCTCCGGACCTACTATAGCAACGTGGACAGCAGCCTCTGGGGACCTTACCAAAGGCAGCTATACCGCCAATGGGGCGGCGATACGGACGCGATCTGCGACGCCATCGCTCCGACAGCGCTGCCCGAAGCTTCGGATCCGCTGTGCCGTTTCTTCGGCGATGTCGGCATCGCCGATTTCAACAAGCAGGTCGATTCCGTGCTGGCCGGTGCCAGTCTTCGGAATCTCGGCCGCCGCTATACCCGCGCCGTCTATGAAGCCCGCGACAAGCGCTTACAGTATCCGGACGCCAATTCCACGATGCGGCTGACCTACGGCAGCGTTAAAGGCTACAGTCCCAAGGATGCGCTTCTCGGCCATTGGCAGAGCCGCAGCCAGGGCATCCTCGAGAAGGTGGACCCGGCCAGCTACGATTTTACGCTCAAGCCCGAATGGGAGGCGCTGCTGCGCGAATCGGACGACATTCCGCCGGTGAATTTCCTGACGGACAACGACATTACCGGCGGCAATTCCGGCAGCCCGGTGCTGAATGCGAAGGGAGAAATCATCGGCCTGGCCTTCGACGGGAACAAGGAGTCCCTGGCCTCCGACTGGTCGTTCACGCCCGACTACAACCGCTGTGTCTGCGTAGATATCCGCTTCGTCCTCTGGACCCTGCGGCACTACGCCCAGCTGGACGGCATCCTCGCTGAAATCGGAAAATAAAGTGACTACACCTCCGGGGCGGAAGCGAATTCGCCCAGGAAGCGCATATCGTTCTCGAAGTAGTGGCGCAGGTCGTTCACCTGCCACTTGAGCATCGCGATGCGCTCAATGCCCATACCGAAGGCGAAACCGCTGTACTTCTTGGAATCGATGCCGCTGGCTTCCAGCACGTTGGGATCCACCATCCCGCAGCCCAGGATTTCCAGCCAGCCGGTCCCCTTGCAGATATTGCAACCCTTGCCGTGGCAGATGTTGCAACTGACGTCCACCTCGGCCGAAGGCTCGGTGAAGGGGAAATACGAAGGACGCATACGGATCTGCGTATCCGGACCGAACATCTCGCGGGCGAAGAGCAGGATGGCCTGCTTGAGGTCCGCGAAGGTGACGCCTTCGTCGATGTAGAGGCCTTCCACCTGATGGAAGATGCAGTGCGCGCGGGCGCTGATGGCCTCGTTGCGGAACACGCGGCCCGGGCAGATGACGCGGATGGGAAGTTTCATCGTCTCCATCGCACGCACCTGCACGCTCGAGGTATGGGTACGCAGCAGCAGGGGGTTGGGGTGCCCCGCCGATACGAAGAACGTATCCTGCATGTCGCGCGCAGGGTGGTTCGGAGGGAAGTTCAGGGCTTCGAACACGTGATAATCGTCCTCCACCTCGGGGCCCTCGGCCACATCATAGCCGAATTTCCGGAAGATGGAAACGATCTCCTCCCGGACGATCGAAACCGGATGGCGCGAACCCATAGGAAGCGGGTCGCCGGGCATCGAAAGGTCCACTCCGGACGCGCCGGGGCCCTGCGTCTCGCACACACTATCCTTCAGCGCGGAGATCTTCTCCTGCGCGGCCTGTTTGAGCTCGTTGAGCGTACGCCCGAACTCCCGTTTCAGTTCCGGGGCGACGGTGCGGAACTCATCGAAAAGCGCGGTAATCTCGCCTTTCTTTCCGAGCAGGCGCACCCGCGCCTCCTCCACTTCTTTCTCGGTCTTGCACTTGAGCGCCTCCAACTCGGCGCGGAGTCTTTCAATGTCCTGAATCGTCATAGCCTATTGACTGCGTTTCGCCGCGCGTTTGTCCCGTGCGGCCTTTTCCCGTTTTGCCCCGCTCTTGAGGTATTTTTCCCACTGCTCATCATTGAGCACCTTGCGGAAGGCGTTGTAGGTTTCCTCCATCCATTTATCGCTCGCGATGAGGTGATACTCCGACGAACTGACGCGGGCGGCGTTCAGGGATTCGAGTTCCTCCTTCAGGGCGGTCATATTGTGCATCAGGATGGAATCCACGTAAAAAACCTGCCATTCCTCGAGTTTCAACTGCTCGGCATAGCGTTCCACCTGCGACTCCAGCGCTTCGTAAAACTGCTTTTCCATCTCCTCCCGGTCCCTGTCCTGGGCGGAAAGTCCGGAGGCGGGCAGCAGCAGTGCCATCGTAGCGAAAAATATTGTAAATTTGCGGGTCACAAGTTGCAAAAATACGAAACTGTTTTGAAATATCGCCCCGCCCGATGAAAAAAGTCCTTTTCTTCCTCCTCCCGGCCGTACTTTTCCTGCAGACCGTCCGCCCCGCGAGCGCCTGCACGAACATCGTCGTCACCCCCGGAGCGAGCGCCGACGGCAGCAGCCTGGTTTCCTACGCCGCAGATTCCCATTGGCTCTACGGCGAACTCTACAGCCACGCCGGCGGCCGTTGGAAAGCGGGCAGCCTGGTGGATATCGTGGAATGGGATACCCAGAAACCCCTCGGGAAGATTCCGCAGGTCCCCTTCACCTTCCACACAGTGGGGAATATGAATGAAAAGCAGCTCATCATCGGCGAGACCACCTGGGGCGGACGCGAAGAGTTGATTGAACCCGACGGAATCCTGGACTATGGCTCCCTGATCTACATCACGCTGCAGCGGGCCTCCACCGCACGGGAAGCGATACAGACCATCGTCGACCTGGCCACGGCCTACGGCTATCCCTCCGAGGGAGAGACCTTCTCCATCGCGGACAAGCACGAGGCCTGGATCATGGACCTCGTCGGCAAGGGGCCCGGCAATAAAGGCATCCTCTGGGTAGCCCGGCGCATTCCCGACGGCTATATCTGCGCCCACGCCAACCAGGCGCGCATCACCCGTTTCCCGCTGAACGATCCGGACAACTGCCTCTATGCCCCCGACGTAATTCAATTTGCCCGCGAGAAGGGCTGGTACGAGGGTCCGGACGAGAACTTCAGTTACCGCGATGCCTATAATCCCCTGGATTTCGGCGGAGCCCGCGCCTGCGAAGCTCGCGTCTGGAGCGCCTTCAACCTGCTCTGCGACGAGGTCTTCACTTACGAAGCGGACGGACAGCTTCTCCGCCGCCCTTCCTACGACTGGATCGACTACGCGATGGGCTACGACCTTTCGGGCGAAATGCCCCTGTTCGTCAAGCCTTCCCGGAAATTGACGGTCAAAGACGTCGCCGATGCGATGCGCGACCACTTCGAGGGGACGCCGATGGATATGACCCGCGATATCGGCGCGGGCGGGAACGGCTGCCCCTACCGCTGGCGCCCGATGCACTTCGAAGTGGACGGCAAAGCCTACATCAACGAACGGGCCATCGCCACCCAGCAGACCGGATTCTGGTTCGTCGCCCAGGCGCGGCCGGCCCTGCCCGACCTTGTGGGCGCCCTGATCTGGTTCGGCTGTGACGATGCCGCCACCTCCTATCTGACCCCCATCTACGTAGCGACAGAGCGCGTTCCCGACTGCCTTGCACCGGGGAACGGAGACCTGCTGCACTACAGCGCCACATCGCAGTTCTGGATCTGCAACCGCGTCGCCAACGCCTGCTACCGTATGTACGACCGTATGGCTCCTGTTGCCCGCGCGGCGGCCGATGCCTACGAGAACGAAATGCTCGGCGCCGGCGTCCCGGCGCAGGATGAGCAAGTACTGAGACTTCTGCAAAAAGGCGGGGAACGCAAGGCCCGCAAAGCGCTGACCGCCTTCAGCTGCGACAGGGCCCAGACCCAGTTCGAGCGCTGGAAAGCCCTGGAAGAAATGCTCCTGGTCAAATTCATCGACGGAAACATCAAGGCACAGGATGCAGAAGGAAACTTCCTCCACTCCGAATATTCCCAAGGGATTCCCGACAGCCTGATGTTCGGCGGTTACAGCGAAATGTGGAAACGCGCCGTCGCCAACCACGCAGGCACTACACTGGAAAGCAAATAATTTTTTTCATGAGAAAGAAGAAAAGCATACATCAGTTCTGTGAGAGCTTCACTGCCGCAAAGGAACTTCGGGACAGTGGACTCTACGTCTATTACCGCCCCATCGCATCCGGGCAGGATCCGGTGGTCACCATGGCCGACGGGCGCAAAGCCCTGATGTTCGGCTCCAACTCCTACCTCGGACTCTCCGATGACCCCCGCCTCAAGGAAGCGGCCATCGCCGCCATCAAGAAATACGGAACCAGCTGCTCCGGCTCCCGTTTCCTCAACGGGACCCTCGACATCCACGAGGAACTGGAAGCCAAACTGGCCGCCTTCGTCGGCAAGAAATCCGCCGTTACCTTCAGTACCGGATTTCAGGTGAACCTGGGGGTCGTTTCCACGCTCGGTACGCGGGACGGCTTCATTTTCCTGGATTCCCTCGACCACGCCTGCATCATCGACGGGGCAAGACTTTCGTTCAGCAAGATCCTGAAATTCCCCCACAACGATATGGATGTCCTGGAGCTCCGCCTCCGCCGGGCGCCGAAAAGTGCCCGTAAACTCGTCGTCGTGGACGGGGTCTATTCGATGGAGGGCGATATCGCCCCGATGCCGGACCTCGTGCACCTCTGTGACAAGTACGACGCCACGCTGATG
Organism: Bacteroidales bacterium; assembly: GCA_016282145.1. Lineage (GTDB taxonomy): Bacteria > Bacteroidota > Bacteroidia > Bacteroidales > UBA932 > Cryptobacteroides. The sequence continues at coordinate 9,597 of JAEEJZ010000045.1, forward strand.
GTGGACGACGCCCACGGACTCGGCGTCCTGGGAACGCAGGGGCGCGGAACGGCCAACCATTTCGGGCTGACGGACCGCGTGGACCTCATTATGGGCACCTTCTCCAAGAGTTTCGGCTCGCTGGGCGGCTTCATCGCCTCGGACAGCGATATCATGGACTATCTCAAGCACACCGCCCGTTCCCTGATTTTCAGCGCCAGCATGCCGCCGGCCAATGTCGCCGCGGTCAGCACGGCCATCGACATTATGCTCACGGAACCTGAGCGCATCGACAATCTCTGGAAGGTAACGCATCACGCACAGGCCTCCTTCCGGGCGGCGGGCTTCGACATCGGGCATACCCAGTCCCCCATCATCCCGCTCTTCGTGCGGGACACCCAGAAGGCGATGAAGATTGTGAACATGGCCCTGGACGAGGGAATCTTCATCACCCCGGTCATCGCTCCGGCCGTTCCGGAAAAAGACGTGCTGATCCGCTTCGCACTGATGGCCACGCATACCATCGCACAGGTGGACGAGGCCGTGGAAAAACTCACCCGCATCTTCAAGGAGATGGGCATAATCGAATAAATTATGGTCATTCTCATCACTGGCATCAGTTCGGGCTTCGGCAAGGCGATGGCGCAGCGGCTCAGCGCCGAGGGGCACCGCGTCTACGGCACCTACCGCAAGGTGCAGGAACGCCTGCCAGGCGTGACCTACCTCCAGGCCGATGTCCGCAGCGAAGAGGATGCAAAAAATGCCGTACAGGCCGTACTTGACGCCGAAGGCCGCATCGACGCCTTCATCAGCAATGCCGGTATGGGCATCGGCGGTCCGCTGGAATTCTGCAGCCTCGAAGCCGCACAGGAACAGATGGACACGAACTGGATGGGCATGGTGCGTTTCCTGCATTTCGTGCTTCCGGTGATGCGCGCCCAGCGCAGCGGCAAGATCCTCTGCTTCTCCTCCATCGGCGGACTGATGGGCCTGCCCTTCCAGGGATTGTACAGCGCTTCGAAATTCGCCATCGAGGGCTATTGCGAAGCGCTCCGGCTCGAAGTGCGCAGTTTCGGCATCGACGTCATCCTGATCGAGCCCGGCGATTTCGCCACTTCCTTCACCGCCAGCCGCAAATCGGTGGCGCAGGACGAGGCGTTTGCCGTCTATACGAGTTACCGGGACTCGCTCGCGAGCATCGAAAAGGACGAGACCGGCGGACTGAAGCCGGAATACCTGGCGGAGAAGATTGCCCGGATCCTGCGCAAAAAGCGGCCGGCGTACAGTTACATCATCTCCACTTTCGAACAGCGGCTGTCCGTCACATTGAAAAAGATATTGCCGCAGCGCTGGTTCGCCGCCATCCTTTCATCTTATTATAAACTATAATGAGGGGTTGCAAAGTGCGCTACTTTGCAACATCAAGATTAATAAATGCCGAAATTTAAGATACAATACAACACAGCCTGGGGCGAAAACCTGGTCCTGGCCACAAGGTTCAGGAAGTTCCCGATGCAATGGAACGAGGGGAATGTCTGGAGCGTGCAGGTCAAGGAAAAGGACCTGCTGCAGGAAGGCGGAAGGTATGCTTACCTCGTAGAGCGGGACGGAATCACCCTCCGCTGCGAATGGGAGGACCATTACTACGATGCCCTGATGGCGGGAAAGACCGTCACCGACAGCTGGATAACGGCTCCCGAGGGCAATCCTTTCAACCGGAAGCATTCCGCGGCGGTCTTTGACCGGCCGGGCTTCCGCGGCGCAGGCACCGCGATTCCGGTCTTCTCGCTGCGTTCGGAAAAGGATTTCGGCATCGGGGAATTCCGCGACCTGCGTCTGCTCGTAGACTGGGCGGCATCGACAGGACAATGCGTCATTCAGCTGCTTCCCATCAACGATACCACCCGTCAGGGCGGATGGGAGGATTCCTATCCTTACAGCCCCGTTTCTTCTTTCGCCCTGCATCCGCTGTATATTCATCTGCAAGACCTCGGCATTCGCGAAACAGCGGACTTCAAGCGGCAGCAGGCGGCCCTGAACGCACTGCCGGAGCTGGATTATCCCGCCGTGTTCCAAGCCAAGACGACCCTGCTCCGCAAGGTCTGGGAACGCCGCGGCGCAAAGGATATCGCATCGGCCGCTTTCCGGGACTTCAGCTCGCGCAACGCCTACTGGCTGGATGAATATGCCGATTTCTGTGCGCAGCGCGACGGCTTCGTGCCCGAATACTACCGCTGGGTGCAATATCATCTGGACCTGCAATTATCGGAGGAAGTGGCCTACGCACGCGCAAAGGGCGTGTTTTTCAAGGGCGACCTGCCCATCGGCGTCAGTGCGGACAGCGCCGACGCCCATTTCCACCCGAAACTCTTCAACCTGGACAGTTGCGCCGGAGCCCCGCCGGACTTTTTCTCCGCCGACGGCCAGAACTGGGGCTTCCCGACCTATAACTGGGAAGCGATGGCGCGGGACGGCTACGCCTGGTGGAAGCGGCGCCTGCTGAAGATGGCCGAATACTTCGACGCCTTCCGCATCGACCATATCCTGGGCTTTTTCCGCATCTGGGAGATCCCCGTCCGCGAAAAAAGCGGAAAGATGGGGCATTTTAACCCCTCGCTGCCCTATACGCGCGAGGAAATACGGGCGATGGGGCTGGACGGCTTCAAGGGGCTGTTCCTGCCCGATCCGCGCCATCGCGGCTGCCTGGTTCCGCGCATTTCGCCGGAAACCGAAGGCCTTTCGCCCGCACAACAGCGGCGCTTCGGTGCCCTTTACGACGATTTCTTCTTCCATCGGCACGAGGCTTTCTGGAAACGCAATGCGGAAAAGAAACTGCCCGAACTGCTGCGCGTGACGGGAATGCTCGCCTGCGGCGAAGACCTCGGCATGATTCCCGCCTGCGTCCCGGAGGTAATGGCGCAGGAGCGCATCCTTTCCCTGGAAATGCCGATGATGGAAAAGGGCCGCCACTGGCCATATTTAAGCGTCTGCACCACGGCCAGTCACGACATGGATACGCTGCGCATGCAGGGCGGAGCCGACCGCAGTCCGCAGGAATGCCGGCAGATTATCCGCGGAATTCTCGCTTCCGCGTCGATGCTTGCGATTCTTCCCTTACAGGACTGGCTGTCGCTGGACGGAACGCACCGCCGGGCGGATTACCGTGAGGAACGTATCAACCAGCCGGCCGACCCGCATCACCACTGGCGCTACCGCCTGCATTTCAATGTGGAGGAACTGGCGTCGATGTCCGACTGGAACACCGCCCTCGCCGCGCTGCTCAAGGAGAGCGCCCGTACCGCATAATCTTTCGCCCCGGAATACTGCCGTCCACGCGACACGTAGCACCCCCTGGCATCTCCCGCTGCCCGACGCGGACGCGGAGTCTTCCAGACGGGTGGCCGGGACTTCTCTATGGGCGAGGGACGTCATTTTGGCCAAAATGCGCCGTTTTCTTGCAAATCGATGTACCCGGGGTACATGGTTTTAGTGAAAATCGGGCTATTTTTAACAAAACGGCGTTCCTTTTGTGATGCGGAGTGCATATAAGCGTTGAAAAACTTTTTCAACGGTTGATTTCTCTTCATCTTTGCAGCATGGATAAGATGAGAAGATTGCGCCGGGAGTATCAGGCACTCCCAAAAGGATATTATCATCTTTGCACAGACGGTTGGAAAGATGGGGTGTTGTTCGGGGCGAACCGGCAATATGCTGCAGGCGTGACAAGTATCGCTTTAGCTACATTAAAGTACGAAGTTGTCGTTTATGCTTACGCGCTGATGCCGAACCATGTGCATCTGTTGCTCTCCGGAACGGGGAAAGATTGTGTGAGTACTTTTGACTTGCTGGTGCGGCGGTGCGCTTTGATGTTAAAACACAACGACGATCCTCCGCTTCCCAAGGGCTATGGTTTCAAGCTGGTTCCCATAGATTCCCAGGACTCTTTCCGTTCCCATTTGTTGTATCTGGCTCGCAATCCTTACGAAAAGGGATACGGAATTCCGGGATCTTATCCCTGGGGAAGCGATTATCTGTTATATAACCCTATTGGTGAAACGCTTCGGGGAGAGAGGGCGGGCACGATGTCTTCCCGTCGTGTGTCGTGCATCACCGGATGTACCGACCGGCTTCCTCCAGATTGGGAGATTCATACGGAGTTTGGCATACTTCCCAAGAATTTTGTTTCCATAGACAAAGCCCGTTCTCTCTTCCCTTCTCCCAAAGCTTATACATCGCGTTTGGTGAAAGATTACGAAGCCTTGCTTCATATCTCAGGAGCCCTGGACGAAACGATTGACTTATCTGATGCTGAAGTGGATGATATTTTCTATTCGCAACTTCGTATTAAGTTCCCCGGAAAATCGCTCGGGAGCCTGGAGGTAAAAGAAAAATACCAACTGGCCACCTGGTTGAGTAATAAATATGGCCTCTCGGCCAAACATCTTGCCCCCAGACTCCGCCTCAGTGAATATGCGATTACCCAGGCACTAAATGCCAAGGAGCGATGGTAATCTTATCTCGTTAAAAAACAATAGATAAGACCGACGGTGCAGGCAGGGGAACAGTTCATCATTTGGCGTTTTTTCTGAGCAAGCAATAACAAATGTACGGCTTTTATATGAAAACGCCAACCGGCCCGCTCCGCTTTTCCGCGTCCGCTTCGAAAACGGCCCGCCGCCCCGGTAACTTCGGCCGGGGCTTCTCTATGGGCGAGGGACGTCATTTTGGCCAAAATGCGCCGTTTTCTTGCAAATCGATGTACCCGGGGTACATGGTTTTAGTGAAAATCGGGCTATTTTTAACAAAACGGCGTTCCTTTTGTGATGCGGGGTGCAAATAAGCGTTGACGACTCAACGGCTTGGACATACCGCCATTTATAAAAAATCGCTCCTGCTACCCGGCGATTGAAAAAGAGACGGAAGCGCTGCGGCCCTGCGGGTCGACGACGACCAGGGTGTGGCGGCCCGGGGCCGGGGCAAGTCGCAGTTCGTGAAGCAGTTGCGTCTCGCCGAGGTATTCGCCGTCCAGGTGCCACCAGAGGCGGGTTTGGGGTGTAGGATGCGCCGCCCGGAATACGGCGCTTCCGGCCGAGCCGTCCAGTTGGCGGGGAAGGCGGAGCACGCTGCCGCTTTCCGGGTAGATGAAGGCGGGACCGTCGGCGGGCGCCGGGGCCGGAGGATTGTATTCAGGGTGCCGTTTCCGGTAGTACCATTCCATCGCCGGCGGCAGACGGAACACCCCGCCCCGGTGATAGGGGCAGACGGGACTCTCTTCCGCCCGGGCGGGGAGGTGACGGCGCCGGTAATCCCCGCAGTCCGGCCCGCGCAGGAAGCCGGAGGCGAGGCAGACATCGGCGTACATCCCTCCTTCGGGCTCCTCGAACCAGCGTCCGTCTTCCGGCAGAAGGTTCAGCAGTTCGAAGAGGACGGGGCCGGCGCAGGAGGCACCGGTGAGCGCGGGAACCCCGTGTCCGTCCGCGTTGCCGCACCAGACGCCCACCGCCCAGCGGGGCGTGAGTCCGACGGCCCAGGCATCCCGGTAGCCGTAACTCGTGCCGGTCTTCCAGGCCGCCTTGCGCACGGAGGGGATTTTCCGCCAGTCCATCTCGTCGGCGCGGTTCACGGTGGAAAGAATCTCCAGCGTCTGCCATACGGCTACGTCATCCGTCAGCGGCCATCCGTCAGGCCGGCGCACGAAGCCCGCATAGGCACGGGTGATGTCCAGCAGGCTGCCTTCGCCGCCGCCCAGGATCAGCGAAAGGCCGTAGTCGTCACTGCTGCGGTTCAGGGTGCCCAGGCCGCAGTCCTTGAGCAATTGGTGGAAACGGGGAACGCCGTAGAGGCGCAGCAGATGCACGGCCGGGACGTTCAGCGAGCGGGCCAGGGCCTCGGAGGCGGGGACGGCACCGTGGAACTGCCGGTCGAAGTTGTGCGGGGTGAACCCGCCGATGTTGACGGGGGTGTCGGGCAGCAGCGATTCCGGCAGGATCAGGCCCTCTTCCAGCGCCGCAGCATACAAAAACGGCTTCAGGATGCTGCCGGTGGAACGCGGTGCCGCGGCGATGTCGACATCCATTCCGTCCCGGAGACGCATCGGGGAACTGTTCCCGACATAGGCGCGGACGGAGCCGTCGGCAAGGTCGAGTACGACCGCGGCCATGTCGGCCGCCCCGCTGCGCGCGAGTTCGTCGCTGCAGCGGTTGACGACGGCTTCCACCCGCTCCTGCAGGGTGGCATCGATGTCCGTGCGCGTCAGCTTGCCTTCGGGCTGGGCGTCCACCAGGTGCCGGGCCAGGGAGGGAAGGGGATGAGGCGCTCCGGGCAGCGCTTCGCCGATCGCATCTTCGCAGGTCCCGGCGGAAAGATATCCGGCGTCGCGCAGGTCGCGCAGCAGTGCGTTGCGTTTTTCCAGGAGCCGGTCGCGCCGGCGTCCCGGATGGATGGCGGCGGGAGCATTGGGCAGAACGGCCAGCGTGGCGGCCTCCGCCCAGGAAAGTTCGCCGGCGGGCCGGCCGAAATAGCGCCAGGCGGCAGCGTCAAGGCCTACGACATTGCCCCCGAAAGGGGCGTGGGAGGCGTACATCGCCAGAATCTCGGCCTTGGAGCAGCGCGCCTCCAGCCGGGTGGCCAGCACGGCCTCCACGAGTTTTTGCCAGAGGGTCCGTTCCCTGCGGCGGGACAGGCGGATGACCTGCATCGTCAAGGTACTGGCTCCGCTCCTTATCCTTCCCGCGCCCAAATTGTCGCGCAGTGCGCGGCCGATGGCGAGGGGATCCACGCCGGGATGCCGGTAGAAGCGCCGGTCTTCGAAGCGGATCAGCGCCGCGGCGTAAGTGGCAGGTACGCTGTCGCAGGGCGGAAAGCGCCACTGCCCGTCCGCTGCGATGCGCGCTCCCAGCAGGCGGCCGTCCCGGTCGGTGACGACCGTAGAATAAGGGGTTCCCTCAAACAGGTCCCGCGGCAGGCAGCAGAGCCAGCACCCCAGGATAAGGAGGGCGGGAAGGCCGAAAAGCAGGGCGCGCCGGCGCATTACCTCTTGACGACGGTCGTGCCGGAGGCGCTGCGGGCGTAAACCTTGGGCGCGTACATCGCGGAAGCGGAGACGGAAGGCAGGATATAACTACCCTCATAGGCTGCACGGACCCGCAGCGAGAAGCTTCTCGTCGCTCCCGGGGCCAGGTCGAAGAACCAGTCCACCCGGTCGTCCCGGATATCCCGGTAATCGCCCTCGTCGGCACCGCCGCGCAGGCGTTCATTGATGATTTCCCAGCCGGAAGGCAGCGGTACGCGCAAGGCGACGGAACTCTGGGCCACGGGGGTCGTGTTCCGGACCTTGACCTGGATGCGGAAGTCCGTTCCCTGGGAAATTTCCCTGACGGAAAGCGCTCCGTTGTCCGTGAAATAGCCGACACTGAGCGCCAGGCCGTTCGCAGCCGCCTCCACCTTTTCCTCCGCACCGGGCCTCCAGCTGCGGACGAGGGAAGCGCTCAGATAGCCTCCCGACAGGTTCTTCACGGGCACTTCGCCGGAAACGGGAAGGCGGTAGAGCGCGCCTTCGGAACTTACTTCCGTTCCGCCGACATCGGCAAGGATCCTTCCTTCGCCGAAGGCTCCGTGCAGGCGGTTCATCGCGATGGCGGCGAAGCTCGCTTCCTGCGTACTGTACCATCCGTCGTTGATCTCGGCGGCAAGCTGCTGCGCGAGCGACATCGCCCCTTCGTAATCATTGCAGAGAATGGCGACGTCGAGCGCAACCGCCTTGTCGCGCAGATCGGAGCCGTAGGGCACGCTTTCGGCCGCGCTGTCCTCAGTTTCCTGCGAGAGTTCAGCAGCGGTTTTGGCCTTGCCGCTCAGGGCATAGGCCGCGGCGAGCATCATTCTTGCCCGGGGATCCCGGAGTCCGGCTTCCTTCAGCCGGTTCATCGCAGCGCCCTGGGCATTGCCGGCCGCTGCCAGGCTGTAAAGCCGGAAGCTTTCGTCCAGTTCCGAGAACGCCGAGGCTCCCGCAAGGCGGAACGCCTGGCTCAGGTTCTTCTGGTATTTCGTCCAGGCGGCCAGTACGCTGCCCTGCACGTCGAAGCCGCGCGCCTGCGCCATCGACAGGAAGAGTCCCGCCATCGAACTTTCCCAACTGCCGCTGTGCTGGGCATTGGGCCAGAGGAGGAAGCCGCCGTCGCCGTTCTGCCGGGCATAGAGCGTCTTGACGGTGGCGCTTACGATCGCCGCCGCCTCATCGGCCTCTTCCCGGGAAAGCATGGGCTGCAGGCAGAGTGCCGTGATGCCCTTGGCCGAGAGTTGCTCGGTGCAGTTGTAGGGATAGTCCCGGAGTTTCTTATAGAGTGCTTCCGCGTTGACGGAGGGGTAAAGGGTGAGTTCCAGGCTGCTCTGGCCCTCGCCGCCGTTGAATTTCGCCGCTTCCCCGGGTGCGAGGAAGCGCTGTGTCACGACGGTCTGTTCCGCATTGGGATTGCGCACGCTCAGGGTCAGCGCTTCGGTGGCCTTGTGGCTGCCGGAACTGGCGCTGAGGCTGAATGTCGCCACACCCTCGCCGGTCGTGCGGAAGCGGAAACGCGCCACGGCGCCGTTTTCTTCCGAGAAGGGAAGTTCGACGGAAGAGGCTCCCATCAGGCTGACGGGGCCTTCCGTGCGGACTTTGACCTGGACTTTGCCGCTGCCCTTGTCTTCACTGAGCAGGTTGACGACCAGGCAGGACTCCTCGCCGGGAGCCGAGAGGCGGGGCAGGGAGCCCATCATCATCAGCGGCGCCTTGACCGTGACGGTCTTGTCCGTACTGCCCCAGGCGCCTTCGCTGCCCGCGACCAGCATCGCCCGCAGGCTGCCGGTATACATCGGAAGCGTAATTTCGTGGCTGGCGCTGCCCTTGGTCAGGGTGAAGGGACCGAGGAACTGGACCACGGGGTTGAAGCGATTGTCCTTGCGGGGGTTCAGGATCCCGCCCTCGTCTCCGCCGATGGCGAGCATCCCGGCAAAACTGCCGCTTACGCTGCCCACCACCCGGTCATAGAGGTCCCAGGTGCGGACGCCCAGCGCTTCCGCCTTGTTCATCGCCGTATAGGGATCCGGCGTCTTGAAGCCGGTGATGTCCAGCAGGCCTTCATCCACGAGGGCCAGGGTATAGGTCATCGGGCGTCCGTCCTTCTCGGAGACCTTGACGCGGAACGGCTCGCCCGGCGCCACGGTCTGGGGAAGGCTGAGTTGCGGGTGCAGCCTCGCCCCGGGGTTCTCCACCTTGATGCGCTGTACTCCGTAGAGCCGCAAAGGAAGGTCGTTGTCCGCGTTTCCGCAGGGCTGTATGAGGGTGATGTGCACATAGAAGTTCGGCGCCATCTTCTCGTTGACGCGGATGGTGTAGGGCGTATCCTGGCTGCCGCTTGTGGCCACCCATTCGCGGGAGATGACCCTGGATCCGTTCTCCAGGGAGACCAGCGCACGGCCGCCGGCCGCAGCGGGGATATAGACGGTCAGCTTCTCCCCGGGGGCGCAGGTGTTGCGGTCCATGGAAAAGCCCAGCATCGTCAGCGCTTCCGGGTCACGCCGGGAGGCGCGGCCCCTTTGCGCGGGCCAGTCCAGCATCAGCACTTTCCCGGCCGTATGTCCGGAATCGAGATCGTGGGCCAGGACCAGGTAACGGCCCCATTCGGGGTAATCCACCCGGAAATTGAAGGAAGCGTCCTTCTGGCCGGGGCTCAGCATGCCGTAGAAGAGGGGCTGCGCGGCGCTGCCGTTCACATAGGCGTTTTCGTCCAGGCGGCCGCCGTCCCACCACCAGCTCCATTTGAGTTTATAGACGCGGTATTCCACCCGGTGCCCGGTGATGCGCTTGCCGTCGGGGCCGGCGACCGCCACCCGGACCGTATGGTCGCAGTCCGTGTCGAGGCATTCGCCTTCCGGGAATTTCAGGCCGACATACGCGCTGAACGGGGAATAGGGCAGCGTCATCGTCGTAAAACTTTCATCGCCGCCTTCTTCCTGGACGCTCGTGACGATAAAGGCATTGAGCAGACCGGGGGCATCGGCCGCCGCTGGCAGTCTCAGCCGCGTACTGCCTTCTCCGGCAGCGTTGAGTTTCAGGGAGAAGAGCTCGTGCGTGCTGCGCTCGAACTCCGATACGGGGGAGCGGAAGACATAGCCCTCGAAGCCGGGCAGGGCGCCGCCCGCCGCACTCAGGGTCATCTCCGCCTTGGCCTTCATTCCCGCGGCGGGCGGACCGCTGAGCCAGGAAGCGGCGACGGACGCGTTCGGTTCCGTTCCGCCCTGCAGGATCTTGTCGCCGATATCCAGTTTGATTTTCAGCCGGTTGGGCTTGATGGTCTCGATCTGGACCGCTTTGTGGAAAGCGCTGCCGCCGACCTTGAACCAGGCATTCCAGCCGCCGGTAGGGTCGCTCTCTTCAGTGGCGACGGAGAAGCAGTAGAAGCCGTTCTCGCCCGTGGTGACGCTGCGTGCATAGAACTGCCCTTCGGGCGTATAGAGTTCCAGGCTGGCGGGATGCCCTTCCGGCAGGCTGCGGTCCTTGTCGGAGACCATCATCGTCAGATGTAGCGTATCTCCGGGACGCCAGACGCCGCGGTCGCCGTAGATATAGGCTTTCAGACCCTTTTCGAGGGTGGTGCCGCCGACATCGAAGCGGCTTACGGAGCGTTCGCCGCCGTCCGCAAGTTTCAGGTAGCCGCGCGAATTGCCGCTTTTGGCAACGACGGCGAAGGGTTTTCCGGACAGCGGGATTTCCGCCATGCCGTGCAGGTCGGTGCCGCCGCTGCCGATTTTCTGCAGCTGGTAGTTATAGACATCGAGCCGCACCGCCGAGCGGGGTTTGGCGCTGACCAGGTCCGCGACGCTCAGCCAGAGCTTGTCGCCGCCGGCATACTGGGCGACCAGGCCGAGGTCCGAGGAGAGCAGGTTGACCACCGGGAAGCGGCTTTCCATCATATAATACGTCGGCGTTTCGGGATTGTCCCGGTCCCGCCAGTGGTATTTGTCCCAATCGGTGAAGTCTTCCCAATAATAGGGCTGCTGCTCGTCCCATCTCTCCGCGTCTTTCAGTGCTTCCTCCGTCGGGCCGACGGGCAGGAGAGCGCCCGGCGCGGTCTTTCCGTATAGCGAATACTCGGGGCGGAAACAGAGCCGGATGCGGTAAATGGCGCCGGGATCCCGCTTGAACAGTCCGCCAAGGTCGATGGAAAAGTCATTCCAGCGGTGGAGGTCCAGATCCGGATTCTCATCGAGGCGCAGCGTGCGGGAGAGCACCAGCCGGCCCGAGCGGCGCAGGTATTCGTCCCCGCCGAGGTCGTTGTCCTGCAGGAAAGCCAGGACATTGTCTTCGAAAATCTGGATGACCTTGACGTCCACGGCACAGAGGCTGACGGCGCTGAAGGGCAGGATGAGCGCGCCCTTGTCCGGCAGGATATTGCCTTTCAGGGGGATTTTTACCTGCGGAAGGCTGTCGAGCGGAGTCGCCTCCTCCCCTTCCGGAACTTCTTTCGGATACAGGAAACGGAAGCGGAACTTCCGGAGTCCCGGTTCCTTTACGCCGATGGCCTTGCCCAGGTCGAAACAGACGTCATAGACCTTCCCGGGCTTGACGCTGCCGGCCTCCGGCTGGAATTTCACGACATTGAGGCCTTCCCTTACCGCCGTTCCGCTGAGCGCGGGACTGAAGCGGAAGAGTTCCGCCGGATCCGCGCCTTCCAGCAGCGGGGCTGCCAGTTCCAGGCGGATGGCTACGCCGTCGGGGACCAGGCCGCCGGTATAGCCCTTCACATAGGGGGCAAAGGCGGGGTCAGGGTTTCCCGAAGGACGGGAGGTACAGGCAAAAAGGAGCAATGAAAAGAGGAGCAGGGCTCCCAGGCGAAGCGTTTTCATGGCCGAAAATGTTTGAATACTCAAATGTACGCAAAATTTTTGTTAAAAATAGCCCGATTTTCACTAAAACCATGTACCCCGGGTACATCGATTTGCAAGAAAACGGCGCATTTTGGCCAAAATGACGTCCCTCGCCCATAGAGAAGCCCCGGCCGCCCGTCTGGAAGACTCCGCGTCCGCGTCGGGCAGGGGGCAGGAGCGAAAAAATCCCGGCCCTATTTTAATATCCGCCAATTTTTGCTATCTTTGCGGGCTAATTACTTTTTGTAATGGGTTCGTCCGTTTGCCGCGGAGGGAACATTTACCCGGACAGGGTTGCGCAAGCAACAAGTGACCGTAGCGGCAAAAGGGCAAAAACAAAGAACAAACAAAAACTAAAAACGTATAAAAATTATGCAAAGTAAAGGTGCAATCCGGCTTGTGGCCATTCTGCTCGCCCTCGCATGCCTTTGGCAGCTTTCCTTCACCGTGGTATCCAACGTCCAGGCGAAGAAGGCGGTAAAGCATGCGGAAGCGATCGCCGCCGCAGCGCAGGAAGAGGCCGCTTTCCAGGCGGTCGCCGAAGAGGACCGGGCTTACTGGCTCGACTCCCTCAAGAAAGTGGAAAACCGTCGCTACATCGACTCCATCTCCTCGGAGAAGGTGTATTTCGGTTACACGTACAAGGATGTCCAGGCTAAGGAAATCAACCTCGGCCTCGACCTCAAGGGCGGTATGAACGTGATGCTGCAGGTGCAGCTCGAGGACCTGATCAAGGCCCTTTCCAGCAACGCCTCCGATCCCGAATTCATCAGCGCACTCGCCAGCGCGAAAGAGCGCAGCGTGGGTTCGCAGTCCGACCTGATCACCCTCTTCGCCGAGGAATACGGCAAGGTCAGCGGCGGCAAGCGTCTCGCCCAGGTCTTCGGTACCTATGAGATGCGCGACAAGATCAAACCCGAATCCACCGACGAGGAAGTCCTCGCCGTCGTGAAGGGCGAGGCGGAGAGTGCCATCTCCAACTCCTTCAACGTCTTGCGCAACCGTATCGACCGTTTCGGCGTTACCCAGCCTTCCATCCAGAAACTCGGCAACACCGGCCGCATCCTGGTGGAACTCCCGGGTGTCAAAGAGCCCGAGCGCGTCCGCAAACTGCTCCAGGGCACCGCTTCCCTGGAATTCTGGACCACCTTCACCAGCACGGAAATCTACCAGTATCTGGTCGAGGCCAACAGCCTCATCGCCCAGATGCAGGGTGAAGACAGCGCCGAGGGAGAGGAACTCTCCGAGGAGGAGGCCGCCCGCCGGGCGAATCCGCTCTTCTCCGTCCTGCAGCCTTCCGAGCCCAGCAACAGCGCCTGCATCGGTTACGCCAACGCGATGGACACCGTCAAGGTGAACCGCTTCCTGGCCATGCCGCAGGTCGCCGACCTCTTCCCTGCTGAATTCCGGCCGATGTGGTCCGTCAAGCCCGCCTCTTACCTGAAGAGCGACAACATCTACGAACTCGTCGCCATCAAGGCCGCCACCCGCGACGGCAAGGCTCCGCTTGACGGAAGCGCAGTCGTGGACGCCCGCGTCTCCTATCCTCAGCAGCGCGGCACCGGCAACCCCACCGTTTCCATGACGATGAACGCCGAGGGCGCCAACACCTGGGCCCGCCTCACCAAAGAGAACATCGGCAAGCAGATCGCCATCGTGCTCGACGGTACGGTCTATTCCTACCCTGTCGTCAACAGCGAAATCAGCGGAGGCAACTCCGAGATTTCCGGCAACTTCGACGTGGAGGAAGCCACTGACCTCGTCAACGTCCTCAAGTCCGGTAAACTGCCCGCCCCCGCTACCATCGTACAGGAGCAGGTGGTCGGACCTTCGCTCGGTGCCGAGTCCATCCGCGCCGGTCTGATCTCCTTCGTCATCGCCTTCCTGCTCGTGCTCCTCTACATGATCCTCTTCTATCAGGGAGCCGGTCTGGTGGCCAATATCGCCCTGCTGACCAACGTCCTGCTGCTCTTCGGCACCCTCGCCTCCTTCGGCGCCGTGCTGACGCTGCCCGGTATCGCCGGTCTGGTCTTGACGATGGGTATGGCCGTCGACGCGAACGTGATCATCTATGAGCGTATCAAGGAAGAACTCACCGCCGGCAAGGGCCTGGGCAAGGCCATCGCAGACGGTTATTCCAACGCCTACTCCGCCATCATCGACGGTCAGGTGACGACGCTCCTCACCGGTTTCGTGCTCTTCTTCTTCGGTTCCGGTCCCGTCAAGGGCTTCGCCACGACCCTGATCATCGGTATCATCACCTCCGTGATTACCTCCATCTTCATCACCCGTCTCATCTTTGACGACCGTCTGAAGAAGGGCAAGGGCATCACCTTCCAGAACAACCTCACGAAGAATATCCTGAAGAACACGCACATCGACTTCGTGAAGGGCCGCAAGATCTCCTACATCCTTTCCGGTGCCCTGATCGTCATCTCCCTCGTGTCCATCTTCACCAAGGGCTTCACTTACGGTGTCGATTTCACCGGCGGCCGTACCTATGTGGTTCGTTTCGACCAGAGCGTGACCGCCGAGAGCGTCCGCGCCGCGACCCTGGAAGTCTTCGCCAATGCGGAAGAGAACGCTTCCGTCGAGGTCAAGCAGTTCGGTGGCGAATCCCAGATGAAGATCACCACCTCCTACAAGTACAAGGATGACTCCAGCAGCGTTGACAACGAAATCGAAAGCATGCTCTACGAGGCCCTCAAGGGCTTCTTCACCACCGAGCCCAGCTTCTCCGAGTTCACCTCCACGCTGGATAACCCCAACGGTATCATCTCCTCCGACAAGGTGGGCGCCTCGATCGCCAGCGACATCCGCCGCAATGCGGTCATCGCGGTCATCATCGCCCTCTTCGTCATCTTCGCCTACATCGCCTTCCGCTTCAAGGGTTGGACCTGGGGCCTCGGCGGCGTCGTTTCCCTGGCGCATACCGCGATTATCGTCATCGGCTTCTTCTCCCTGTTCTCCGGCATCCTGCCGTTCAACCTGGATGTGGACCAGACCTTCATCGCGGATATCCTGACCATCATCGGTTACGCCATCAACGACAACGTGGTTATCTTCGACCGTATCCGTGAATTCTCCGGCCTGCATCCCGGCGCCGACTTCAAGGACACGGTCAACACCGCCCTCAACGCCACCCTCACCCGTACCGTGAACACCTCGGTGTCCACCCTCGTGACGATGCTCGCCATCGCCATCTGGGGCGGCGAGAGCATCCGCGGTCTGGCCGTCGCCCTCATCCTCGGTATCTGCATCGGAACCTATGCTTCCATCATGATCGGTACCCCTGTGATGTTCGACGCCACCCGCAAAGCGGCTGCGAAGAAGAAATAAAAAAAGTTTTCAACAATCAGCGCCCGGCCCCCAAAAGGTCGGGCGTTTTTGTTATCTTTGCACTATGGCGGACTTCGTACACCTTCACGTTCATACCCAATATTCCATCCTGGACGGCTTCTCGGCGATTCCCAAACTGTTCGACCGGGTGGAGGAACTGGGCATGAAGGCCGTGGCCATCACGGACCACGGCAATATGTACGGCGTCAAGGAGTTCTTCAACTGTGCCAAGAAGCATCCTTCGGTCAAACCCATCCTGGGCTGCGAGGTCTATGTCACGCAGCACTACGACCACAGGCTCAAGGACAACGAGCACCGCAAGTACTATCACCTGATCCTGCTGGCCAAGAACGCCAAAGGCTACCGGAACCTGACGAAACTCGTCTCGGCCGGCCACACCGAAGGCTTCTACTACAAGCCGCGCGTCTCCCACGAACTGCTGGAGCAATACCACGAAGGCCTCATCTGCTGCTCCGCCTGCCTGGCGGGAGAAATCCCCAAGGACATCATGGCGGACGACCTGGAGGCTGCGCGCAAGGCCATCGCCTGGCACAAGAACCTCTTCGGGGACGACTACTACCTCGAGGTGCAGCTGCACAAGACCGAGGTGCCCGGCGCTACCGAAAAGATGTGGGAGGTCTATCACCAGCAATGCAAGGTGAACGAGCTGATCTTCGCGCTGGCCGCCGAAACGGGCACCAAGGTCATCGCCAGCAACGATGCGCACTTCATCCGCAAGGAGGACGGTCCGGCGCACGACCGGCTCATCTGCATCTCCACCAATGAATATGTCGATGACCCCGACCGCCTGCGCTATACGCAGCAGGAATACATCAAGAGCGCCGATGAGATGGCCGCCCTTTTCCCGGAGCATCCGGAAGTGCTGGAGAACACCCTGGAAATCGCCGACAAGGTCGAAGCCTATTCCATCGACCGCGGCAACGTCCTCCCGAAATTCAACATCGACCCCCGGTTCCTGAAGGACATCGATACCTATCTGGAAAAATATAAGGAAATCATCGACGAGGGCCGCTGCGACAAGGACGGCAATCCCCGCGGCGAGGCCTTCTGCACTTCCGTCGCCTACCTGACTTACCTGACCTACCAGGGCGCGCACGAGCGCTACGGAGAGCATTTGAGCGAAGAACAGCGGGAGCGCATCGACTTCGAACTGAAGACCATCTGCCGCATGGGCTTCCCGGACTACTTCCTCATCGTCCAGGACTATATCGCCGCCTCGCGCGCCGCCGGTTCGATGGTCGGACCCGGGCGCGGTTCGGCCGCCGGCTCCGTCGTCGCTTACTGCCTGAAGATCACCAACCTCGACCCGATCAAATATAACCTGCTGTTCGAGCGTTTCCTCAATCCGGACCGTATCAATATGCCGGATATCGACGTGGACTTCGAGAACCTGCAGGTGGCGCACGAGTATGTGGAACGCACCTACGGGACCGACCACGTCTCGCGCGTGATTACCTTCGGTACGATGGCGGCCAAGAGCGCCATCAAGGATGTCGCCCGTATCAGCCACGTCAGCATAGAAGAATCCAACCGTCTCTCCAAGATGGTCCCGGACCGGCTGGCGGACGAGAACGGGAAGGACCTGAAAATCACGCTGGATAACTGTTTCAAGTATGTCGCGGCCTTCAAGAAGGAACTTTCAGAGGGAACGACACTGAACCGCGAGGTGCTGGAATACGCCCGCCAGCTCGAAGGCAGCATCCGCCAGGTGGGCATGCACGCCTGCGCCACCATCATCGGCCCGGGCAACCTTACGGACTACATCCCCATCTGCCTTTCCAAGGACAAGGAGACCGGTGAGGATGTATGGACCTCGCAGTACGACGGCCACTACATCGAGGAGGCCGGGATGCTCAAAATGGACTTCCTCGGGCTGAACACCCTGTCCATCATCCACGCCTGCCTGAACTACATCAAGGAACTGCACGGCATCGATATCGACATCGAAGCCATCCCCATCGACGACAAGGAGACCTATGAACTCTACGGGCGCGGCGACACGGTCTGCCTCTTCCAGTTTGAATCGGACGGCATGCGGTCCTGGCTGCAGCGCCTCCACCCGGAGCGCTTCGAGGATCTGATCGCTATGAACGCGCTCTACC
This sequence comes from Bacteroidales bacterium, assembly GCA_016282145.1. Classification (GTDB taxonomy): domain Bacteria; phylum Bacteroidota; class Bacteroidia; order Bacteroidales; family UBA932; genus Cryptobacteroides. Next base: position 26,942 of record JAEEJZ010000045.1, read on the forward strand.
GCCCGGGCCCCATGGACTACATCCCGGACTTCGTGGCGCGCAAACAGGGACAGCAGAAAATCGAGTACGACCTCCCGGACATGGAGGAATACCTGAGCGAGACCTACGGCGTCACCGTCTATCAGGAACAGGTGATGTTGCTGTCGCGCAAACTGGCCGGCTTCACCAAGGGCGAGGCGGACACGCTCCGCAAGGCCATGGGAAAGAAGCAGAAGGCCGTGCTGGACTCCCTCAAAGGCAAGTTCATGGACGGGGGAAAGGCCAACGGCCATCCCCTCGACACCCTCGACAAGATCTGGAAAGACTGGGAGAAGTTCGCGCAATACGCCTTCAACAAGTCCCACTCCACCTGCTATGCCTGGGTCAGTTACCAGACCGGCTGGCTGAAGTGCCACTACCCCGCCGAATTCTTCGCCGCCAACCTCAGTTGTTCCGGCACCATCGAAGACATCAAGAAAATCATCGGCAACGCCAAGGCGCACGGGATCCAGGTGCTGAGCCCCGATGTCAACGAATCCGCCCAGCACTTTGCCCCGGTCGGGGCGAAGAAGGGTCGCGCGGAAAAGGTGCGTTTCGGCCTGGGCGGCATCAAGGGCTTCGGTCAGAACATCGTGGACCAGATTATCCGCGAGCGGAAGGAAAACGGGCCCTTCGCAGACCTGTACGACTTCTGCGAGCGGCTCTCCGGCGCCCTGAACCGCAAAGCGCTCGAGGCGCTCATCTATGCCGGCGCGCTGGATTCTTTCGGCTTCAGCCGCGGCCGCTATTTTACGCCCGGAAAGAGCGGGGAACTCTTCATCGACGAACTGACCCGCTACATCGAACTCTGGCGCAACGACAACCTGGATTCCTCCGCATCGCTGTTCGGCGCCATCGAAGAACTGAAGCCCGTGCGGCCCGAAGTGCCCGAACTGATCAGCGAAGAAGATACCCTCCAGTTCCTGCAAAAGGAAAAGGAATATGTGGGAATGTACCTCTCCACGCACCCGCTGGATGCCCATTCCTTTGAAATCAGGTATTTTACCACCCTGGCGCTCAAAGACATGGACGAGGCCGTCGCCCGCTGCCAGGAAGAGAACAAGGGGCGGAAAGTACGCATCGCCGGCATCATCACGGACGTGAAGATGATCACCTCGCGCCGCGGCAAGCAGGGCTGCGCCGTTACGCTCGAAGATTATACGGGGACCTACGAACTGTCCCTCTGGGACAAGGACTTTACCACCTACGTTCCGCTGCTGAAACTACATGCGCAGGTCTTTATCTGCGGAGAAATCAAGAACCGGAACAGTTTCCGCAAGGATGAAGCCTTGCCCCCGGAGTATAACTTCCGCATCAACGAGGTACATCTGCTCGGCGATATCGCGGCAAAATACCTCAGCGGCCTGCTGTTGACCCTGGAGAAAAAGCAGATTACCCCGGCGTTCCGCAAGTCGCTTACCGCGCTGCTGAAGCGCTTCAAAGGGGAAACCCCGCTCTATCTGACCCTGATTGACGAGGAAAACCGCTACCGGATTCCTTTCCTTTCCAAGAAATTCCGCATCGCGGTTTCCGAGGAGGCGCTGGACGGTCTCGCCACCGCCGGCATCCCCTGCGAAGTCTTGATTAAAGAGTGATTACGGCGTCGTGACGGGCAGTTCCACGCCGGTGGGCTCCACCAGGACGCAGCCGGCTTCCGGAAGCGCCAGGTGGCCGATAATGTCGAAGGTCTGAAAATCCCGACGGAATTTTTCCAGTTTCAGGATGGGCACGGTGAACAGCACGCGGAAATCCTCCCCACCGTTCATCGCAGCGCTCACCGGATCGGAATCAATGCTTTTCCCGAGGTCGAAGGAACCTCCCTCGAAGGGAATCTTGTCCGCATAGACCTTTACGCCGAGCCCCGTGATCCGGGACAGCGTCTGCATCGCCGCAGCGAGGCCCTTGTCCACCAGGCAGCCCGCCGAGGGATAGATTTCCGACGAAGCGAGCAAGGCCGGCAGTTCCGGCTGCAACTCGGGCTTCAGGTAAGCCCCGACGAGCATCTTGTAGCGTTCCATCTCCTCGCTGCCCTGGGCGGAACCCGCCTCGAAACGGGTTTTCTCGCGTTCCAGGACCTGCAGGCCCAGGTAAGCCGCACCGAGGCTGCCGCTCACGCAAAGCAGATCCTTGCTCTGCGGCTTGGGGCGGCGGGAAGCGTCGAGCGCCGGCAGCGTTCCCGTGGCGGCTGCCGCGATGAGGAAGCCGTTGCGCGAGGGCTGCAATTTCAGCTCGAGGCTTTCGTAGTGATACTGACGGGCCGCGCTGACCACTCCGCTCCAGAACTCCTGCACCTGAGCAAAATCCAGTTTCGCGGAAATTCCGAGGTTCAGGCTCAGGCTCCGGGGCCGCGCGAGGCGGGCATACAGCGCAGCCGTGACCGCGACGACAGCCTTATAGCCCAAATGCTTGAGCGGGAAATAAACCAGGTCGAAATCGATGCCTTCGCTCAGCAGCCGTGAGGCGCTGACCACCTGGTCCTTGCCGGCTGCGGCAAAGACCTGCGCATCGGCGCCACGCGTAAAGCCCGAACCCTCAAAAAGCAGGTTCAGGGCCTCTTCACGACCAATCTGGGCGAATGTCCTTTCCTCCATTAAAGATTGCGGAGGAGGTTGTTCATATTCACCTTCGCGTCAATCATCGCCTTGAGATTGTCGATGCTGACCCGCTCCTGGGCCATCGTATCGCGGTCGCGGACGGTCACGCAGCGGTCTTCGAGCGACTGGTGGTCGACGGTGATGCAGAAAGGGGTGCCGATGGCATCCTGGCGACGATAGCGCTTGCCGATGGAGTCTTTCTCCTCGTACTGGCAGTTCATATCGTATTTCAGCAGGTCCATCACCTCCTGGGCCATTTCCGGCAGACCGTCCTTCTTGACGAGCGGCAGGACCGCCGCCTTCACCGGAGCAAGCGGCGCAGGGATCGAAAGCACCGTGCGCGTCTCGCCGTTCTCCAGTTGCTCTTCCTTGTAGGAATGGCTCAGCACGGCAAGCACCATACGGTCCACGCCGATACTGGTTTCGATGACATAGGGCGTGTAGGCGCGGTTCTCTTCGGGATCGAAGTACTCGATCTTCTTGCCGCTGAACTTCTGGTGGTTGCCCAGGTCGAAGTCCGTACGGCTGTGAATACCCTCGAGTTCCTTGAAGCCGAAGGGGAAATTGAATTCGATATCGGTGGCCGCATTGGCGTAGTGGGCCAGTTTCTCGTGATCGTGGAAACGGTAGTTCTCCGCACCCATGCCGATGTTCACGTGCCACTTCATGCGGGTTTCCTTCCACTTGGCGAACCAGTCGAGTTCCGTGCCCGGCTTGATGAAGAACTGCATCTCCATCTGCTCGAACTCGCGCATACGGAAGATGAACTGGCGGGCCACGATTTCATTGCGGAAGGCCTTGCCGATCTGGGCGATGCCGAAAGGAATCTTCATACGTCCGGTCTTCTGCACGTTCAGGTAGTTCACGAAGATGCCCTGGGCGGTCTCCGGACGCAGATAAATGGTATTCGCGCCTTCCGAGGTGCTGCCCATAGAGGTGCTGAACATCAGGTTGAACTGGCGCACTTCCGTCCAGTTGCAGGTGCCGCTGATGGGGCAGACGATGCCGCAGTCGATGATGATCTGGCGGTACTCGGCGAAATCGTTCGCCTTCTCCGCCTTCACATAGCGGTCGTGCACCTCGTTCCACTTGGCCTGCTCGCGCAGGACGTTGGGGTTCGTTGCGCGGAACTGCGCCTCGTCGAAGGCTTCGCCGAACTTCTTGCGGCCCTTCTCCACCTCCTTGTTCATCTTCTCCTCGATCTTGCCGAGGTAATCCTCGATGAGAACATCGGCGCGGTAGCGCTTCTTGGAGTCCTTGTTGTCGATGAGCGGATCGTTGAAAGCGCCCACGTGGCCGGAAGCCTCCCAGATGCGGGGATGCATGAAGATACAGGAATCGATGCCGACGATGTTCTCATGCAGCCGCGTCATCGCGTTCCACCAATATTGCTTGATGTTGTTCTTCAGTTCAGAACCCATCTGGCCATAGTCATAGACGGCGGCCAGACCATCATAAATCTCACTCGAAGGGAAAATAAAACCGTACTCTTTGCAGTGCGCAACCAGTACCTTGAAAAGTTCGTCCTGTGTCATAGCCCGCAAATTTAGCAAATTCTTATGAAAAAAGCCCGACCTTCATCGGGCCGGGCTCGTATTCATCAAAAGTTTTTCATCCGTTCAGGTAACCGACGACCTCGAAGGCGGGCTTGCCGTAAGCATCGACGACCAGGTTGTAGAGCGTGTTGTAGACGCGGTAATACCGGATCCCGTTCATCGTTATGATATCGTAGTTTGCGGGGAGCTCGTAGACAATGGCGCCGACGGGCGGATCGCAGACGTAGTAGGCTCCGTTGATCAGGCGATAGAACAGATTGTCCCAGAAATAGTAGCACAGGCCGTTATAATACCGTCTGACCGCGTGGGACGGAAGGACCGTGACGTGATGGCGGTGAGGGACCGGGTGCGAAGGACGGTGAGACGGGCGGTGCGCCACAGGAGGGGGCGTAGGACGGTGAGACGGGCGGTGCGCCGCAGGAGGGGGCGTAGGACGGTGAGACGGGCGATAGCCGGGATCCGGCCGATGGGCCGTGCCGCCGTGCGAAGGGTTGCTGGTGATGGCGCCGTGGCCGCTGGGCTTGCCCGAAGGACGGGCGGCGTCTTTTCCGGGCTTCGCACTGCTGCCGGAAACCGTCGCGTGGTGTCCGGGACGGTTGCTGCCGCCGGGGTTGTGTCCGCTGCGGGACTGCGCATTGAGGACAGGGGCAGCGAGCATCGCTGCGATAGCAACAAGAAGGCGGATGTTCGTTTTCATGACTTCAATGGTTTTAACGGTTCAACTTCACCCCCTTAATGGCAATAGCCGTGCCAATCGAAAAAATTCGCTAATTTTGCACCCGCTATGATTCGTTATTTTACGGAGGACACAAGGTTTCTTTTTAAAGGTAAACGGCTCACCAGTAACTGGTTAAAGAAAGTTGCAGGGCAGGAGGGCAAACGCATCGGCCAGATCAGCGTCATCTTCTGCTCCGACCCCTATCTGCTGGACATCAACCGCAAATACCTCGGGCACGACTACTATACGGACATCATCACCTTCGATTACTGCGAGGGGGATCTGCTGAACGGCGACCTGTTCATCAGCATCGACACCGTCCGCGACAACGCCGCTTTCTACGGCGCAAGCTTTGAAGAAGAACTTCACCGCGTCATCGTGCACGGCCTGCTGCACCTGATCGGCTACGACGACCACAGCGACGCCGACACCGCCGCCATGCGCGCCGCCGAAAACCGCGCTCTCGCCATTTTTTGATATCTTTGCACGATATTTCAAGCGGAGCGGTGGAAAGGCAGTATGATATCATCGTCATCGGAGGCGGACACGCAGGGTGCGAGGCGGCCATGGCGGCAGCGGCCCTCGGTTCGTCCGTGCTGCTCGTTTCGATGGACCTGCGCGGATTTGCGCGGATGTCCTGCAATCCCGCCGTCGGGGGAATCGCTAAGGGGCAGATTGTCAGGGAGATAGACGCACTCGGAGGCTGGAGCGGCATCATTACCGACCGCTCGACGCTGCAATTCCGGATGCTCAACCGCTCCAAGGGTCCGGCGATGTGGAGCCCGCGTGCCCAATGCGACAAGGAGGCCTTCTCGGCCCATTGGCGCAAGGTCCTTGAAAACCAGCCGAATCTCCATCTCTATGCCGATACGGCGACGGAATTCCTGTTCGAAGGCAAGCGCATCTGCGGTATCCGCACGCTTACCGGAGCGACCTTCCGGGCAAAGGCCGTCATCCTGACCGCCGGGACCTTCCTGGGCGGAAAACTTTTCATCGGACGGCACAGCTTCGAAGGCGGCCGTATCGGCGAGCAGGCTTCCTACGGCCTGACCGCGCAATTGGTCGCCCTGGGTATCCGCAGCGCAAGGATGAAGACCGGCACGCCGCCGCGCATCGACATCCATTCGGTCGATACCGACGCGCTTGCCATCCAGGAAGGCGACGAGCAGCCGCAGAAATTCTCCTTCCTGCCGGAGCCTTCGGCCATCCAGCAGAGCGGAAAGCAGATGCACTGCTACATCCTGCATACGAACCCATCGGTACACGAGGCGCTGCGCAAGGGATTCGACCAATCTCCCCTCTTTACCGGGATGATCAAGGGAATCGGCCCGCGCTACTGCCCCAGCATCGAGGATAAACTGCGGGTCTTCCCGGAAAACGACGCCCACCAGCTCTTTCTGGAGCCCCAGGGCGCAAGCACGACGGAATACTATCTGCAGGGCTTCTCCTCCTCGCTTCCGCTGGACGTGCAACTGGATGCACTGCACCGAATCAAAGGCCTGGAAAACGCCCGAATCTTCAAACCCGCCTACGCGGTGGAGTACGACTTCTTCGATCCCACCCAGCTGGACGCCAGCCTGAAACTGCGCGATCTGGAAGGGCTCTATCTGGCCGGACAGGTCAACGGCACCACGGGCTATGAAGAGGCGGCGGCACAAGGACTGATGGCCGGCATCAACGCACACCTCAGCCTGCAGGAGAAAGAACCCTTCATCCTGAAACGTGATGAAGCCTACATCGGCGTACTGATCGACGACCTGATTACAAAGGGTGTGGACGAGCCCTACCGCATGTTCACATCGAGGGCGGAATACCGCATCCTGCTGCGCCAGGACAATGCCGACAAGCGCCTGACGGGCATTTCCCACAGGCTCGGACTGGCTTCTGAGGAACGCTATGCGCTGATGCAGCGCAAATACGAGGCAGCAGAAGAACTGGAGGCCTGGTGCGGCCGGACCAACCTGAGCGCGAAGGTGGCGAACGCATACCTGGAAAGCCGCGGTTCGGCACCCTTGACGGACTCCCGTAAAATCGCCGACCTGGCCACGCGGCCGGAGGTCAATCTCGCCGACCTGCTGAAAATTGTTCCACGTGGAACATCGGAAAATCCGGAGGTCGTCGAGTCCGTTGAAATCAACATCAAATACCGCGGTTACATCGACCGCGAGATCCAGCTGGCGCAGAAAGTATCCCGGCTGGAGAACCTGATTATTCCCGAAGGTTTCGATTTCGACAGCGTCAGCGGACTGACCATCGAGTGCCGCCAGAAACTCAAACGCTACCAGCCCCGCACCCTGGCACAGGCGTCCCGCATCTCCGGCGTCTCCCCGGCGGATATCGCCGTCCTGCTGGTCCGCTTCGGACGCTGAGAGCAGCTGGCTGCCCTCTAGCGACGGCTTTTACAGCATTTGCAGCGCCGCCTTGATAATCTCTTCAACGGAAGCGGTGGGGGATTTCTTCAGGATGGCCTGTACCGCCTTGGAAACGGCAGGGCGGGAGAAACCGAGCATCTGGAGCGCCGTGGTCGCCTCGTCGGCAGCCGCATTGCGGTCGGAGGCACCGAACAGGGCGGAAGGGGCGATTTCCCCGTCGCCGCGGACGATCTTGTCCTTCAGTTCCAGCACCAGCCGCTGGGCTCCTTTCAGGCCGATTCCCTTCACGCTCTTGATTCTCGCAACGTCCTCAGACAGAATCGCTTCACGCAATTCCTCGGCACTCAGCGCGGAGAGCACCATACGGGCAGTGGAAGCCCCCATTCCGGAGACCCCGGTAATGAGGCGGAAGAGGTCACGCTCCTCCTTTTCTGCGAAACCGTAATAGACGGCCGTCCCTTCGCGAGGGTTCACCTGCTGCTGGACGTAGATGGTCGCCGTTTCGGCGTTTTCCAGCTTGGAAAAGGTTCGCAGCGATATCTCCATTCCGTAACCGATACCGCCGTTGTCAATCACTACCCGCGTCGGGGTCAATTCGGCAATCCTGCCCGATACATAGTCGTACATACCACAAATGTATGTAATTTTTGTTAATTTTGCAGGCTCATGATACACAATATGCAAAACATACGCGCCCAGTTCCCGCAACTTCAGGAGAAGGTGTACGGGAAGGCGCTCGTGTATCTGGACAATGCGGCGACCTCCCTGCGGCCGCAGAGCGTCATCGACTGCTGGCAGGAAATGGCCCTCCGTTACAACGCCAACGTTCACCGCGCAGTGCACAAGACGGCCTCCGAGGCCACGCTGCGCTATGAAGCGGCACGTAAGGCGGTCGCTGCGCACATCGGTGCCGCATCGGAGAAGGAGATTGTCTTCACCTCCGGCGATACGGCCGCCCTCAACCTCGTCGCCCGCTGCTTCGGCACGGCTTTTATCGGCGAAGGGGACGAAATCATCGTCGCCCAGAGCGAGCATCACTCGAACCTCGTGCCCTGGCAGATGATCTGCAAGGAAAAGGGCGCAGTGCTGAAATGCCTTCCCGTCGATGAAAGCGGCCACCTGCAGATCGAATTACTGCCGCAGTTGCTGACGGAGCGCACGAAACTGGTCTGCGTCGCGGACATTTCGAATGTACTCGGGCTGCGCAATCCCGTCGCGCAAATCGTCCGCCTGGCGCACGAAAAAGGCTGCCCGGTGCTTGTCGACGGCGCACAGGGCATCGTGCACGAAAACATCGACGTACAGGCCCTGGATTGCGATTTTTACACTTTTTCCGGGCATAAGGTCTATGCCGCTCCGGGCACGGGCGTGCTGTATGCGAAGCGCAAGTGGCTGGAGGCGATGCCGCCGTATATGGGCGGCGGCGAGATGATCGAAAGCGTCGCCTGGGAAGGCAGCACCTACGCGGCGCCGCCGTACCGCTTCGAGGCCGGAACCCCGAATATCGCCGGCGTCCCGACGCTGGTCCCCGCACTGGAGATGGCCCGCCTGCTGAATTCCGCCGACATCGCCGCGGAAGCGGATGCCGTACGGGATTTCGTGCTGGAGTCGCTGAGTTCCATCCCGGGGCTGCGGCTCTTCGGCGTCCCCGCGGACAGGCAGGAAAAACTGCCGATCTTTTCCTTTACGGTCGAGGGGGCGCATCACGAGGACCTGGCGCTGCTGCTGGACAAGATGGGCATCGCCGTGCGTTCCGGCCAGATGTGCGCCGAGCCGCTGATGACGCGCTTCGGCGTGACCGGAATGCTGCGCGCATCCTTCGCGCCGTACAACACGATGGAGGAGGCGGAGTTTTTCGTTGCATCGTTGAAGAAGGCAATTAGTATGTTGATATGAATCTGGAAGAAGCAAAGCAGGCCGTCATTGACGATTTTTCGCTCTATGACGAGTGGCTGGACAAATACGAATACCTGATCGAACTGGGAAAGAACCTGGAAGCGTTCGATGAGAGCCACAAGACCGAGGACCGGCTGATCAAAGGCTGCCAGTCCCGGGTCTGGCTGGACTGGCGCCTGGAGGACGGCAAACTCTTCTTCACCGCCGACAGTGACGCCATCATCACCAAGGGTATCATCTCGCTGCTCATCGGGGTATATTCCGGACGGACGCCGGCCGAGATCGCCGGGGACGATTTCGCTTTCGTCAGCGCCATAGGCCTGCAGGAAAACCTTTCGCCCACGCGGGTGGGAGGGCTTCGCTCGATGATTGAGACCATTCAAAGAATCGCCGCTGAAAATGCCTGAGAAAGAAATACTTACACCTGAAGACGTCAAGGAACTCGCCCCGCTCTACGAGGCGGTGGTGCTGGCGTTGAAACAGGTTTACGACCCGGAGATTCCGGTAAACATCTACGATCTCGGGCTGATTTACGAACTGCATATCAGCAAGGAGCGGGAGGTCTTTATCAAGATGACCTTCACCGCACCCACCTGTCCGATGGCGGACGAGGTGCTCGCGGAGGTGAAACATACGGTGGAACTGACGCCCGGCGTCAAGGCCTGCACGGTGGAACTGACCTTCGAGCCGCCCTGGGACCAGAGCCTCCTTTCGGACGAGGCGCGGGTCGCGCTGGGCTTCGATCCGGAGATGGGCGACGATGACGAACTCTGAATTTACGCTGGTGACGCTGCTGCTCGGGAGCAATCTCGGGGACAGGGGCGGAGCGCTCGCGAAAGCGGAGCGACGCCTGGACGCCCTGTTCGGAGAAGCGGCCGTCAAACGCACGGAAATCCTTGAAACGGAAGCTGTTGGTTTCGACGGACCGCCCTTTTTCAACCGCCTTTTACAGTATCGCTGCCGCATCGGCGCCCTGGATCTGCTCGACGCCTGTAAAAACATCGAACGGCAGATGGGCCGCACCGACGGTCCGGAATACGACGCGGACGGACAGCGCATCTACCATAACCGCATCATCGACATAGACATCCTCTTTTTCGGCGACCTGCAGCTCGAATCCCCGCGGCTGACGCTTCCGCATCCGCAGGTTTCTTCGCGCCCTTTCGTGGGGGAACTTTTGGCGATGCTGCAATAAAAATTGGTTTATTCGATTAATTATTCCTATCTTTGGGGATGAATGTCTGAAAACACTAAAAAACGGATATGGAAATAAAGAAGTCGGATAAAGCAAGTCTTGAGAATAAGAGGCTTCTTTTCGTGGAAATCGGATTTGTCGTGGCGCTGGCCGCAGTGCTCTTTGCGTTCGAGTGGAGCAGCAAGGAGAAGTCAGCGTCCCTGCTCGACGCCGGTAACCAGGAAATTATCGAGGAGGAAATCATCCCCATCACGCAGGAAACCCCTCCGCCCCCGCCCGAGCAGATCAAGATTCCTGTTCTCTCGGACAATATCGACATCATTGACGACGATATCAAGGTGGATGACAACATCATCAACCTGGAGGATGCTTCCGACCTGGGTGTAGAGATTCAGGATTACAAGGAGGAAGTGGTCGAGGAAGTGGTCGAGGAAGAGGCTATCCCGTTCCAGTTGGTGGAAGAGAAACCGACCTTCCAGGGTGGCGACGCCAACGCGTTCTCCGCCTGGGTGGCCCAGCACATCAACTATCCCGAGACCGCGAAGGAAAACAACGTCCAGGGTCGTGTGATGTTGCAGTTCACCGTGGAGAAAGACGGAACCGTGACCGGTGTCAAGGTCGTCCGTGGCGTGGATCCCGAACTGGACAAGGAAGCCGTGCGCGTGGTGAAGAGTTCTCCGAAATGGAAACCGGGACGGCAGCGTGACCGCGCCGTAAAGGTAACCTATACCTTCCCCGTGTATTTCCAGCTTCGTTAAAACTTAATTGTATTTTGTTGAAAGGCTGCCGACAGGCGGCCTTTCTTTGATAAATAAAAGAATTACCTCATTTGTTTTTGGGAAATATCCGGCATCAACGGATGCTTGTTGCTGCGCAACCCTGTCCGGGTAAATGCATCCTTATGATGCCGAATATTTCTGGTTCAATTCGGTAAAGGGACTATATATGTCTGTATTTGATACAAACAAAGCTGTATTTGTAGGAATCATCCGCCCGGAAGATGACGAGCGGAAGATCATGGAGTACCTGGACGAACTGGAGTTCCTGGCAGATACGGCGGGAGCCGTGGGCGACAAGAAGTTCGTACAGCGGGTGGACCGGCCGGACAAGGCGACGTACATCCGCAGCGGCAAGCTGCAGGAAATCGCCGCCTATTGCGAGGAAAACTGCATCGAGTATGTGATTTTCGATGATGAACTGACCGGAATGCAGCAGCGCAACATCGAAAAGATCATCAAGACTTCCTCCGTCATCGACCGCACCAGCCTCATCCTGGAAATCTTTTCGCAGCGTGCGAAGACCTCCTATGCGAAGATGCAGGTGGAACTGGCGCACTACAATTATATCCTGCCCCGGCTCGCCGGTATGTGGACCCACCTCGAGCGCCAGCGCGGCGGTATGGGAACCCGCGGCGGCATGGGTGAGACCCAGATCGAAATCGACCGGCGTATCGTCCGGGAAAAGATTGCGAAACTCAAGGAGCAGCTGAAGAAGGTGGACAAGCAGATGGCGACCCAGCGCGGCAACCGCGGGCAGCTGGTGCGGCTTTCCCTCGTGGGATACACGAACGTGGGGAAGAGCACGCTGATGAACCTGCTTTCCAAATCCGACGTCTTCGCCGAAAACAAGTTGTTTGCGACGCTGGACACCACGGTGCGCAAGGTGGTCATCGGGAATTGTCCCTTCCTGCTCAGCGATACGGTCGGCTTTATCCGCAAACTGCCCACCCAGCTGATCGAGGCCTTCAAGAGCACCCTGGACGAGGTGAGGGAAGCGGACGTGCTGGTGCACGTCGTGGATGTATCGGCCCCGGACTTCGAAGAGCAGATGACGGTGGTGAACAAGACGCTGTCGGATATCGGCGCGGACGGAAAACCGGTCTATCTCGTCTTCAATAAGACCGACCTCTTTACCTGCGAGGAATACGATCCCTTCTCCATCCTGCCTCCGGACAAGAACAATACGACCCTGGAGGAACTGAAGCAGCGCTGGATCGAGGAGAAGAAGGTGCCCTGCATCTTCATTTCAGCCAAAAAGAAAGACGGTCTGGCCAAACTGCGCGAGGATATCTATAAGATGGTCGCGGAGATCCACGCCGGGCGCTATCCCTTCAATAATTTCCTCTGGTAATCCAGGGCTTTTGAAAGGCTGTCCACCCCGCGGGAGACGGTCTTGAGTTTGTCTTCGCTCTGTTTCAGGGTGAACAGGGTCGGATTCGCGCTAATCTTTTCCAGGACGGAAGCAAAGAGCGGGGACTCGTAGTACTTTGTCATCTTGTTGGAAATGAAGAACATAATCAACATTCCATTCTTGATGATGATTTTCTCAAAGCCCAGCGAGGCGCCCAGGTTACGGATACGGACGACCAGGAAGAGGTTTTCCACCTCGACGGGGAATTTGCCGAAACGGTCCTGCAGCCGCCGGGCGCACAGGTCTATCTCCTTATCCGTCTTCATCGCATCCAACTGCTTGTAGATGCGGATTTTTTCAGCGGTAATGTCGATATAATCGTCGGGGATCAGGGCCGGCTGGTCGGTTTCGATGGTACATTCCTCGACAAAGGAATCCCTCCGGCCGCGCTTGCTAATCAATCCGGTCTCCACGCCCAGTTCCTCCATCGCCTCGGAAAGGATCTTCTGATAGGTTTCGAAGCCCATATCCATAATGAAGCCGCTCTGTTCCGCGCCGAGCAGGTTGCCCGCTCCGCGGATGTCCAGGTCCTGCATCGCGATATTGAAGCCGCTGCCCAGATCGGAGAATTCCTCGATGGCCTTGAGGCGGCGGCGGGCATCTTCGGTGATGCTGATCAGCGGCGGAACGATCAGGTAGCAGAACGCCTTGCGGTTGGAACGGCCTACGCGGCCGCGCAACTGATGGAGGTCGCTCAGGCCGATGTTCTGCGCCTGATTGATGATGATGGTATTCGCATTGGGAATGTCCAGGCCGTTCTCGATGATGGTCGTACAGAGCAGCAGGTCGTAATCGCCGCGCATGAAATCCATCACCCGGTTTTCCAGTTCGGTGGATTCCATCTTGCCGTGCGCGACGCAGATTTTCATATCGGGCACCAGCCGGTGCAGGATATCGTGGATCGATTCCAGTTCCTCCACTTTATTATGCAGGAAGAAAATCTGCCCGCCGCGGTTCAGTTCGTAGTTGATGATGCTGCGGATTTCGTTCTCATCGAAAAGAATGATTTCCGTCTGTACCGGAATCCGGTTGGGCGGCGGCGTATTGATGATGCTCAGGTCGCGCGCGCCGAGCAGGGAAAATTGCAGCGTCCGCGGAATCGGCGTAGCGGTCAGCGTCAGCGTATCGACATTATTCTTGAACTGCCGCAGTTTTTCCTTGGCACTGACGCCGAATTTCTGCTCCTCGTCGATAATCAGCAGCCCCAGATCCTTGAATTCGAAGCCTTTACCCAGGATTTTGTGCGTACCTATCAGTATATCGATGCGGCCTGCGGCGAGTTCTTCGCGAATGCGCGAAAGGTCCTTCGCAGTGCGCAGGCGGCTGACATAATCCACGGTACAGGGAAAATTCGACAGGCGTTCGCGGAAAGTATTGTAATGCTGCAGCGACAGAATCGTCGTAGGCACCAGCACCGCCACCTGCTTTCCGTCAGAAACCGCCTTGAACGCCGCCCGTATGGCTACTTCCGTCTTACCGAAGCCCACATCGCCACAGATCAGGCGGTCCATCGGGCAACTGTCCTCCATATCCTCCTTGACGGATTTGGTGGCCAGTTCCTGGTCCGGCGTATCCTCATACATAAAGGAAGATTCCAGTTCTTCCTGCAGGTAACTGTCCGCAGAAAAGGCAAAGCCCTTGGACGCACGCCGTTTGGCATAGAGCTGAATCAAGTCCTTGGCGATATCCTTGACCCGGGATTTGGCGCTGTTCTTGAGCGTCACCCAGGTCTTGGAACCCAGTTTATTGATTTTCGGCGCCTCTCCGTCCTTGGAACGATACAGGGAAATCTTATGCAGCGAATGCACGGACACAAACACCACGTCACCGTCCTTGTAAGTGATTTTCACCACCTCGCGGACGCGGCCGTAATCGTCCTTTAGACGCACTAATCCGCCGAATACGCCAATACCGTGGTCGATATGCACAATATAATCGCCGATATTGAACGCATTCAGGTCATTCAGGGTCAGCCGCTCGCTCTTTTCGACGGTCCGCCGCAGATTTACCCGCTGGAAGCGGTCGAAAATTTCATGATCGGAATAGCAGCAAATCTTATCCTCCGTGTCGATGAATCCGCGATGCACGGTCTTTCCCGCTTCGAAGGAAGGCAGGTAGCCGCCCTCCTTTCCGAGAATGGAGCGCAACCGGCCCAACTGCGCTTCCTTATCGCCGAAAATCGTGACCTTGTATCCGTTTTCCATACGGCTGCGGATATCCTCCTCGAGCAGTTCGAAATTCTTATTGAAGACCGGCTGCGGCTGGATATGGAACAGGACCGGAGACTCCGGAGCGGCAGATACGGGAATATCGAGAAAGACTCTTCGATAGTTTTCCGTCAGGGAAAAGAAGTCCTTTTCCTTATACATATCCGAAGAATCCAGCCAGAGAGTGCTGTCCTTCGGAAGGATTTGAAGGATATTTTCCGTGCTTTCCTGCGTTCCCGAAGAAAGGTCGGAGATAATCGAAACACTGTCCGTTTCTTCGATGGACAGCTGCGTATTGGCATTGAAGCAGTGGAGGGATTCTACCTCATCGCCCCAGAAAGAAATCCGGTAAGGATGATTGTCGGCATAGGAAAAAATATCGACGATCGATCCCCGCATTGCGTATTGCCCCGGCGCGGAAACGAAATCCACCTTCTCGAAGCCTTTTTCCGCCAGTTTCTCTTTCAGGCTCTCGTAATTGATTTCATCTCCCTTATTAATATTCAGTACGGAAGACTGTATCTGATTCAGCGCGGGTATCTCTTCTTCCAGGGCCTCCGGATAAGTGACGAAGACGGAAAATTCCTGTTTCCTGTCCATCAGGCGGGACAGGGCGGAAGTACGCTGTACGCCGAGGGAAGATTTATAATTACTCCTTTCTATATTCTTTCCGGAAGGCGGAAGATAGAATACATTGTCCCCGCTGAGCAGGGAGTAGAGGTCGGCGCAGGTATATTCCGCAGTTTCTCTGTCCGGCATCAGGATCAGATGGGTGCCCTGGCGGGCGACCTCACTGAAAACAAACCAGCGGGCGGATAAAAAAAGGCCCTTACAATAGATAAGCCGCTCCTTTTTAATCCTATCTCTTAATTGCGCGCAGGAAGAAGAACTTATCAACATAAGGGATAAAAAGTGGTTAAAAACCTGTTTATATCAGGGTGGAAAACCGGGGCTTCAATGGTGGGGAAAATTCAGGGAAAAGTTATTCACAGGAAAAGTGGGGAGAATAAGTAAAGTTATCCACTGAAATTTTTAAAGTAAATTACTAAAAATGAATAAAATAATAAGTTATTAACAAAATCCCCGGGTATATAAAACCAATAAAACAAAATTTAAGTCTATCTTTGTATTTGTTATGAAGGAGAATCGCGAAACTGATTTTGACCCTCACAACGAAACAGGGTACAAAGATAAGGATTTGGACGGAATAATCCGCCCCCGGGAACTGGATGATTTTACCGGGCAGGGTGAAACGGTGTCCAATCTGCGCATTTATATCCAGGCGGCAAAAATGAGGGGGGAATCCCTGGACCACGTCCTCTTCCACGGCCCTCCCGGCCTGGGAAAGACCACGCTGGCCCATATCATCGCCCAGGAGATGGGGGTGAATATGAAAATCACCTCAGGACCGGTTCTTGACCGCCCCGGCGACCTGGCCGGCCTGCTGACCTCGCTCGAAAGCGGCGATGTCCTTTTCATCGATGAAATCCACCGCCTCTCTCCCGAAGTGGAAGAGTATCTTTATTCCGCGATGGAGGATTATGTCATCGATATCATGATCGATAAAGGACCTGGCGCCCGCTCGGTGCGGATTTCCCTGAATCCCTTCACTTTAGTAGGAGCCACGACGCGCAGCGGCCTGCTGACCGCCCCTTTACGTGCCCGCTTCGGCATCACTTGCGCGATGGAGTATTACGATATCGCAGACCTGGTGCGTATCATCAAGCGCAGTGCCGGGATCCTCAAGATTAGCATCGAAGAAAATGCGGCGCACGAGATTGCGCTCCGCAGCCGGGGAACTCCGCGAATCGCCAATGCACTGTTGCGGCGGGTCCGCGATTTCGCGCAGGTGATGGGGGATGGCATCATCAACCTGAAAATTACGCGCTACGCGCTGGATAAACTGAATATCGATACCCGGGGGCTGGATTCCATCGACAATAAGATTCTCCGGACGATCATCACCACCTTCAAGGGAGGTCCGGTGGGCGCAAGCACCATCGCCACCGCCATCGGGGAAGATCAGGGAACCCTGGAAGAAGTTTACGAGCCCTTCCTGATCAAGGAAGGCTTCATCGCCCGTACTCCGCGCGGCCGGGTGGCGACGGAACTTTCCTATAAGCATCTGGGATTGGAGTCTTTTTACACCCAGGACAGGGCGCCTAAAGAGGGTGAAGGGACGTTATTTTAAATTCCGGCCTTTTTTTACTGCGTAAAAATTGTTAAACTTGCAGTCTAAATATTTAAAATATGTTTTAAAAATAATACTGTCAGCTAACATTTACCCGGATAGGGTTGCGTCAGCAACAAGTTAGCTGACAGTATTATTTTAACCAAGATTTTTATGTCGGAAAAATTGAATTCAAAAATTCCCGCTGGTCCCCTTTCGGAGAAATGGACCAAGAGAAAATCAGAAATTCATCTGGTAAGTCCCAACAACAAGCGTAAACTCGACATCATCGTCGTAGGTACGGGTTTGGGCGGTGCGTCTGCAGCTGCGGCACTCGGTGAACTGGGGTACAATGTTAAAATCTTCTGTATCAGCGACTCTCCCCGTCGGGCGCACTCTATTGCCGCACAGGGAGGTATCAATGCTGCAAAGAATTACCAGAACGACAACGACTCTGTTTACCGCCTTTTCTATGACACCATCAAAGGTGGGGATTACCGCAGCCGCGAGGCGAATGTGTACCGTCTGGCGGAAGTCAGTGCGGCCATCATCGACCAGTGCGTGGCGCAGGGTATTCCCTTTGCCCGCGAATACGGCGGCTATCTGGCGAACCGTTCCTTCGGCGGCGTGCAGGTGAGCCGTACCTTCTATGCCCGCGGACAAACCGGTCAGCAGCTGCTGCTTGGCGCGTATGCTTCCTTGAACAAGGAGATTGCGGCGGGAACGGTCAAAGCGTATCCCCGTCACGAAATGCTGGACCTGGTGCTCGTAAACGGTCAGGCGAAGGGTATCATCACCCGCAACCTCGTGACCGGAGAGTTGGAGCGTTTCGGTGCCCACGCGGTCATCATCGCCACCGGCGGTTACGGAAATACCTATTTCCTCTCGACGAACGCAATGAACAGCAACGGTTCCGCCGCGCTGCAGTGCTATAAGAAGGGTGCTTTCTTTGCGAATCCCTGCTTTGCGCAGATCCATCCGACCTGTATCCCCGTCCACGGGGACCAGCAGTGCAAACTGACGCTGATGTCCGAATCCCTGCGTAACGACGGCCGCATCTGGGTGCCCAAGAAACTCGAGGATGTGGAAAAACTGCGCAAGCACGCCATCAAGCCTTCCCAGATTCCTGAGGAAGACCGCGACTACTACCTGGAGCGCAGGTATCCCGCCTTCGGAAACCTTGTTCCGCGCGATGTCGCGTCGCGTGCCGCGAAGGAAAGATGCGATGCGGGCTTCGGTGTCAACGAAACCGGCAAGGCGGTCTTTCTTGATTTTGCCGATGCCATCAAGCGGCTCGGCAAGCAGCGGGTTGCGGAGCGCTACGGCAACCTCTTCGAAATGTACGAGAAAATCACCGCTTCTTCCCCTTGGGAGGAGCCGATGATGATTTATCCTGCCATCCACTATACGATGGGCGGCATCTGGGTGGACTACGACCTCCAGACCACCGTTCCCGGCCTTTTCGCCATCGGCGAAGCCAACTTCTCCGACCACGGCGGCAACCGGCTCGGCGCCTCCGCGCTGATGCAGGGTTTGGCGGACGGTTATTTCATCGTTCCCGTAACCATCGGTGATTATCTTTCCAACAAGTTCGCAGAACCTCGTCCGGATATCAATGCGCCGGAATTCATTCAGGCGGAAAGGGCTGTACGGGAGCGTATCGACCGTCTTTTCGCCGTCGGCGGAACGGAAACCGTCGATTCCATCCACAAGCAGCTCGGCCACATCATGTGGGAGTATGTGGGTATGGCGCGCGATGAGAAGGGCCTGAAGAAAGCCATCGAGGAAATCAAGGCCCTCAAGGAAAAATTCTATACTTCCGTCAAGGTACCCGGCAGCCAGTTCGAATTCAACCAGGAACTCGAAAAGGCCCTGCGCCTGGAAGACTTCTTCGAAATCGGTGAACTGATGGCGCGCGACGCCCTGAACCGTGAGGAGTCCTGCGGCGGTCATTTCCGTGTGGAAAGCCAGATCGAGGAAGGAGAAGCCAAGCGCGACGACAAGAACTTCATGTACGTGGCCGCCTGGGAGTACAAGGGGGAAGGGAAGGAACCCGAACTCCACAAGGAGCCGCTCAAGTATGAGTTCATTGAGGTAAAAACGAGAAACTACAAAGACTAACGCGATGAATTTCAATATAAAGGTATGGCGTCAGAAAAACGCCAAGTCGAAGGGACATTTTGAAACCTATCCGATTGCCGGTATCGAGGAGGACGCTTCTTTCCTCGAGATGCTGGATATCCTCAATGAACAGTTGATCCGGGAAGGGAAAGACCCGATTTCCTTCGATCACGACTGCCGTGAAGGTATCTGCGGGGCCTGTTCCCTCTACATTGACGGACGTGCCCATGGTCCTGATGACCATGTGACAACCTGTCAGCTCTTTATGCGTCATTTCAAGGATGGCGCCACCATTACCGTGGAGCCCTGGCGGAGTGCCGCCTTCCCGGTCATCAAGGACCTGGTGGTGGAACGCCGCGCATTCGACAAGATTCTCCAGGCCGGCGGATTCATCTCGGTACGCACCGGATCCGCACAGGATGCCAACAATATCCTGATTCCCCACGACAAGGCGGAGGAAAGCATGGATGCAGCGGCCTGCGTAGGTTGCGGCGCCTGTGTGGCGACCTGTAAGAATGGCTCGGCGATGCTCTTTGTCGCGGCGCGCGTGAGTTCTCTCGCGCTGCTGCCGCAGGGCCGGCCCGAGGCCGCCCGCCGCGCCAAGGCGATGGTCGCCAAGATGGACGAGCTGGGCTTTGGTAACTGTACCAATACCCGCGCCTGCGAACTGG
Organism: Bacteroidales bacterium; assembly: GCA_016282145.1. Lineage (GTDB taxonomy): Bacteria > Bacteroidota > Bacteroidia > Bacteroidales > UBA932 > Cryptobacteroides. The sequence goes on from JAEEJZ010000045.1 coordinate 46,650, forward strand.
AATGCCCGAAAGGCATCACCGTGGCGCACATTGCCCGCCTGAACCGGGAATTCCTGAAGGCGAAGTTCAGCGACTGATAACCGCGGTTGTGTGGTTACTGATTGAAATTGGAAATACGGCGCTGAAGGCGGCGTGGAGCGATGGACTTACCCTTGGGAAAATCTACCGTTACCAGGGAGAGAAAATCGTGGACTTTATTGTTTCCCTGACGGAACAACAGCGTCCGCAGGTGATGACCATCGCCGCCGCGGAGCCGGTCAGTACGGAAACGGAAGCCGTCTTGCAGAAATGCTGCTCCCATCTGATCTTTTTGGATGCAGACCATCGCCAGGCACTCTCAGGCTTCAGCCTTCCGGACTACCTTTCCTGCGACCGGGCGGCCTCCATTATTGCGGCCCGTTTCCTGTTTCCCGGTAAGAGCACTTGCATTTTCGATTTCGGAAGCACCCTGACCATCGATTTCACGGATGCTGAAGGCGGCTATCTCGGCGGCAATATTTCCCTGGGATTCCGGACGCGCTTCCAGGCCCTGAACCGCTATTCGCGTTCCCTGCCGCTGGTCAATACTCCGGAAGCGCCGCAGGAATTGGGGGACAGCGTGGAGACTTCCATCGCTGCCGGCGTCGTTTCAGGCATGTTGTTTGAACTTGACGGATATATCCGTTCGCACCCCGATGCGATGCTAATTTTTACGGGTGGAGATGCAAATTATTTTGCCAAAAAGATGAAAAACTCCATCTTTGTAGTTTGTAACCTTGTTTTGATGGGGTTGGCATTAATAACCGATGCGTTTGTCAGGAAGAATAATTAAGCTTTTGGCGCTGGCATTTTGCCTGCTCTCTCCCTTGTCCGTACGGGCGGACGACGGAGCCACTTCTTCCTATTCTCCCTACTCGATTTTCGGCATCGGAGACCTCATCATCCCCGGCACGGCGTACAACCACAGCATGGGCGGCGTAGGTATCGCCAACCGCAATCGCAAATACCTCAATCCCCTGAATCCCGCCTCCGTCACGGCGCGGGACACCCTGGCGTTCATGGCGGATTTTTCCGTCCACGGAGAAAACAAGTACTTCCGCCAGGGGGATGTACGCAGCGCCCACAATACCTTCAATGTCAACGACTGCATCATTTCCTTCCCGATCTGGCGCAGCAGTGCGATGATGGTGGGGGTGCGGCCCCTTTCTTCGACGGGCTTTGCCTATCGTACGGAGTACACCGATCCTGCCATCATCGGCAAAACCGGCAAAATCAGTTATGAAGCCGAAGGCAACGGCGGCCTGTACCAGGTATTCCTGGGCGCCGGCGTTACTTTCTGGAAGCGGCTTTCCCTGGGCGCCGAAGCGAGTTATACCTTCGGCAATATCCGCAAGCAATTCAGCCAGTCGTTTGCGGATGCTTCGTACAGCGGAGCGAATACCTATTATGAACTGTCGCTCCGTGCCCTGACCGGCAAGGTCGGGCTTCAGTACGAACAGCCGCTCGGGAAGCGCGCGAAACTTTGCATCGGCGCCACTTACGGTTTCGGCAATGCCATCGGCGGCTTTGTGGAAAAGTACAAGCTTTCCACGAGCACCGCTGCTTCCGATACGCTGTTCATGCATATCGATACCCTGGCGCAATGCTCTCCGAAGCCGCGTCTGGCCTCCGAGTTGGGCGTGGGTATTTCACTCCGGGTCGATGACAAATGGATGCTGGAGTTCGACTATACCCGCTCGGACTGGCGGAAGTCGAACTTCGACAACGCGGCCAGTCAATTCGAAGCCTTTAACGGCAATACTTCGGTGATTTCCGGAAAATCGATTTTCAGTACCACCGTTTCCGAATCCTTCCGGCTGGGCTTTGAACTGGTTCCCAACCGAAACGATATCCGTTATTATATGCGCACCTGCGCGTATCGTGCGGGCCTTTATTACAAGCGGGATTACTTCAAATTGGACGGGAACGATATCCATGCCTTCGGTTTGACGCTGGGTATGACCTTGCCGGTTTTCCGCTGGCACAACGGCTTGACCGTAGCCCTGGATGTGGGGCAGCGGGGCAGTGTGGCAAACAATTTGATAAGGGAAAGGTATGTTAACTTTTCCGTGGGCCTGAACATTTATGATATTTGGTTCCAGAAACCCAGGTACGAATAAATTATTGAAGAGATATGAAAAAAGCGTTTTTGATTTTCTTTGCCGTCATGGCCGCCGGATGGACTTCCGGCGCGCAGGGCAAGTTTGGAGCGGACAGCGCGGAATGCATCAAATACCTCTCCTATTACGAGGAATATTTCAAGCAGAAGAGTTATGGCGACGCGCTGACCAACTGGCGTAAGGCCTACAGCCTCTGCCCCCATTCTTCCCGGCAGACCCTTCTGATCAACGGTGCCACCCTGATTCGTCAGGTGATCGCCAAGAATTCCCGCAACGCCGTCTATCGCGAGGCGCTGGTGGATTCCCTGCTGACCCTGAGCGACGAGCGCGTGCAGTATTTCCCCAAGTATGCCGTTTCCGCCCTCAACGCCAAGGGACAGGATGTGTATAACTATCTCAGGAACGATCCGGAGAAACTCTACAAGGGTTTCGAGGAGATTATCGCCAACAACGGCAGCGGCACCAAGGTGACCTTCTTCCAGTATGATATGAAGGCGGCCCTGGACCTCTATCAGGCCGGAACGCTCTCCGCGGATGATATCATTTCCCTGTACACCCGCAATACCGACCTGCTGGACCAGGTGGTGACCAAAACCGACGGAGAAGCCAACCAGAAAGCCGAGGTGAAGAAGGCGGTCGAGACGCTCTTCGCTTCCAGCAAGGTCGCTTCCTGCGAGGAACTGGTTTCCCTCTTCGAGCCCCGTTTCGAGGCGGATCCTACCAATGTCGTCCTGGCGACTCAGATTGCCAAGATGCTCGGAAAAACCGAGGGATGCGTGGACAATGCCCTGTTCCGCAACGCCCTTACGGTCATGCACAAGAATGCGCCTACGCACAATTCTGCGTATCTGCTCTATAAGTTGAATCTTTCCCAGGGCAATAACGAAGAAGCGTACGCCTTTATGGAGGAAGCCATCTCTTATCCCGAGTCCGATGACGAGCAGGATGCGGATTACCTCTATGAACTGGCGACCGCTTATTTCAAGAACGGCCAGCTTTCGCGTGCCTATGCCGCCGCCCGCAAGGTGACGGATCTGGACAAGGACGGAGACAAGACCGGAAAGGCCTATATGCTGATGGGTCAGATCTGGGGTTCCGTCAGTTGCGGCGGAAACGAGGTGGAGGCCCGTGCCCACTTCTGGGTGGCTTGCGACTATATGAACAAGGCTTCAGCAGCGGATGCTTCGCTCGCCGATGAAGCCCGCCGACTGAGCGGCTCCTACAGCGTCTATTTCCCGAATACCGGAGATGCTTTCATGTATGGCCTGGTGAAGGGACAGTCTTATACCGTGAACTGCGCCGGCATGTCTGCCGTGACTACGGTGAGAACCAAGGACTGATTTGACGGCCCCCTTCATCAAAGCTTTGGAGTTGGCAACCGCGGCTGCGGTTGCCCTCTTCGTTGTTTCCTGTAAGAGCAAACTTGCGGAGGCGGAAAGGATCGATCCGTCCAAGGCGCCCTCGCAGGAGGTGCGCGGCATGTTCGCCGCGAACAGCACGAACGGCAGCCTTTCGATGCGTGCGGAAGCGCCGCGGATGCAGCGTTTCGAGACGGATACGTCGACCCTGGAAATCTTTCCGGAAGGTTTTACCGTGTATGCCTATACCGCGGAGGGGATGCTTGAGACAGTGATTACCGCCGATGTGGCCCGTCACAGGGCCGACAAGCGTTTCAAGGACAATGAGTCCTGGCAGGCCTTCGGCAACGTCATCGTGAAAAATGTCATCAAGCAGGAACAGATGGAGACGGACACCCTTTACTGGAACAAGGAAAAGAACGAAATCTACACCGACTGCTACGTCAAAATGTATTCTCCGAGCGGTTTTATGCAGGGTTACGGCATGCATTCCGACGACCGGGCCCGCACGGCCATCATCCACCGTCCCTTCGACAGTTTCGGCTATACGGTGCAGGATACGACGACGGTTGTCCTTGATTCTGTGAATTTCATCGGTCCATTTTTGCGGAAATCCAACTAAAATTACTAACTTCGCACCCCAATATCGTTTTTAATCAAAAAACTACAATAATATGGCAGTACTTCAGAAAATGCGCGACAAGTTCGGTCTTGCGATTTCGATTATCATCGCGCTGTCACTACTGTACTTCATCGCCCCTATGGACGATCTGATGAACATGTTCGGTTCCCGGAAGACGACCGTCGGCGTCATTTCCGACAAGAAGATTTCCTACGAGGACTTCAATGCCGAGACGGAACGGTTCAAAACCATCGCCCGGATGAACGGCAACAATGTCAATGAGGAAGACAATTTCCGGAACATGGCCTGGGACTATCTGCTGTCCCGTTATCTGCTGGTGGAGAACGCCAAGGAGGCGGGCATCACGGTTGGCGATGTGGAACTGGTGAACCAGATTAATGAGAATGTTCCCAAGGAAAACCTGGAAGCCCTGATCAACGGTGCGTCCGAACAGGTGGAATATGAAATGTACTGGAAACATCTCCAGAACAGCATCAATATCCAGCAGTACGTCTCCAAGTACGCTTCCCTGTTCGTGAACGGCGCCGTCTGCAACAAGCTGCTTGCCCAGGCGGAAATGGCCTTCAACAACAGCACCGCGGACGTGGACTATGTCGAGTACATGTATCCCTACGTGACCGACACCACCATCGTGGTCAAGGATTCTGAAATCAAGAACTACTACAACGCCCACAAGGAGAATTATAAGCAGAGCGAGAGCCGCGACCTGGAGTTCGTGCTCTATGAGGTGTCTCCTTCCGCTTCCGACGTCGCCAAGGCATCCGACGCTATCAACGATGCCTATGACGAGTTCTGCACGACCGGAAAGATGAAGAATTTCCTGTCCAAGAACTCCGACAAGCCCTATGCGGACAGCTGGTACAAGCCCGGTGACCTCAATGTCGTTTCTTCCCAGTTGGAGAAGCAGATTTTCACCGAGGGCAAGACGGTTACCGGCATCGTGCGCGACGAGGATACCTTCCGCGCCGCCCGCGTGATGGAGACCGCGATGGTCCCCGATTCCGTCTATGTGAAGCACATCCTGCTCCGCGGTACCGAAATGACCAAGGCGGACAGCCTGATGAATGTCCTGAAGGGAGGCGCTGATTTTGCCGACCTGGCCGCCCGTTTCTCCGCGGACCAGAATTCTGCGGATGAAGGCGTGAAGGGTAACATCGGCTGGCTGACCCAGAGTTATATGATTCCCGGCTTCGAATCTTCGCTGACCGCAGCGGTGGGCAAGCCCTTCGTGGTGAAGACGATGTACGGCAACCATATCGTCGTGGTGAGCCGTCGCAGCGCCCCTATCGCCAAGAAGAAGGTGGCCGTGCTGGAGAAGGCGGCCTATGCCAGCAGCGAGACGCACAATGTCGTCTATGCCAACGCCAAGAAACTCGCCATCCTCGCCGGTGGCAAGTATGAGGGCTACAAGGCAGCGGTTGATTCGCTCGGCGTCTATTCCCAGAAGCGCAACAAGGTCAGCCGCAGCAACACCCGTTACGGTTCCGCCGAAGACAGCGGAAAGGCGGTGGCTCGCTGGGCCTTCGAGGCCAAGACCGGCAAGGTCTCCGATGTCATCGAGATCGGCAACTACTATATCGTAGCGGCCGTCACGGGCGCCCGTGAAGAAGGGTATACCCCGCTTTCCGAGGTTTCTTCCGGTATCCAGAACACGCTCTACAACAAGAAACTGCACGAGAAAGTGAAGGCCGAAGTCGCGGAGAAGATCGCCGGAAAGGCGACGCTTGCCGAGGTGGCGGAAGCCCTGGGGAGCAGCGTCTCTTCAGAGAAAGAGGCTTCGCTGGCTACCGGTCGCGGTGCGTTTGAGCCCGCTCTCGCCGGTGCCGTGCTGGTCGCCAAGGAAGGTGAGATCTCCGGTCCTGTGGCCGGTGCCCGTGCCGTTTATGTCTTTACGGTGGCGAACCGTCAGGAGCAGTCCTTCTTCACCCTTGAAGATGCCCAGATGGAAACGACCCAGAAGGCACAGTACTGCACCCGTCTCTTCGAGCCGGTGATGAGCAAGGCTGCTGACGTCAAGGATTATAGGGCGAAATTCTATTAGACATTAAAGAGGAAGTGCATTATGTCGCCGTCACAGACGACATAGTCCTTCCCTTCAATACCCATTTTACCGGCGGCCCTTACGGCCGCTTCGGTTTTATATAGCACGAAGTCTTCGTACTTGATGACCTCCGCACGGATGAAGCCTTTCTCGAAATCCGTGTGGATGACGCCGGCCGCCTTCGGCGCCTTGTCTCCCTTTCGGATAGTCCAGGCGCGGCATTCGTCCGCCCCGGCGGTGAAGAAGGTCTGCAGTCCGAGCAGGTCGTAGGCGCCCTGGATCAGGCGCACGACGCCGGATTCCTCCAGGCCCATTTCCGCCAGGAACATCTGCCGGTCTTCGTATTCTTCGATTTCCGCGATTTCCGCTTCCGTCTTGGCTGCGATGACCAGGATGCCTGCGTTTTCCTGCTTTACGGCCTCGCGCACCGCTTCGACATAGGCGTTTCCGCCGGCGGCCGATGCATCGTCGACATTGCAGACATAGAGGACGGGTTTGTTGGTGAGCAGGAACAGGTCGTGCGCCATCCTTTCCTCTTCTTCATTGATGAGGGCGACGCTGCGGCAGGATTTTCCCGCCTGCAGGGCATCGCGGTAGCGGATCAGCAGGGCAGCGAGTTTGGCGGCCTCCTTGTCACCGGCTTTTCCGGCCTTCTCCACCTTGGCAAGGCGGCTCTCGACGGTTTCGAGGTCCTTGATCTGGAGTTCCGTCTCTACGATTTCCTTGTCACGCACCGGGTCTACGCTGCCGTCCACGTGCACGACATTGCCGTCATCGAAGCAGCGCAGCACGTGCAGGATCGCATCGCATTCGCGGATGTTCGCGAGGAACTGATTGCCGAGGCCTTCTCCGCGGCTGGCGCCTTTGACCAGTCCGGCGATATCGACGATATCCACCGTCGCGGGAATGGTGCGCTGCGGTTTGCAGATCTCGGAAAGGGTATCCAGACGGCGGTCCGGAACCGCGGTCGAACCCAGATTCGGCTCAATCGTACAAAACGGGAAATTGGCGCTTTGGGCCTTGCCCGAGCTGATACAGTTGAAGAGGGTGGATTTTCCGACGTTCGGCAAGCCGACGATACCGCATTTGAGTGACATAAGGGCAAACTTTTTACAAAATCGCCACAAATTTACAAATTATTTCATTACGATTGCGGCGGAAGGCAGCTGCCTACGGGCGGGAGGGGTCGGGCGGTACGCCCCTTCGGGGCTATCCCTCCCATCGCAAGCGATGGGCCCCTCCCACTCACGAGTCGTGGGCGACTACGCCGCCCGACTCCTCCCGCCCTTCGGATAACGCTGTCTCCCGCCGCAAAATGAAGAAAATATTGTGGATAATGGCGTTTTGTCTGCTCTGTGAGGTTGTACGGGCGGAGGAGCGGGATTCGCTGGTGGTGATGTTTTGGAATGTGGAGAATTTTTTTGAGACGGGGCCGAAGAAGCGGTTTTATGCCAAGTGTCACGCCATTGCCTCTACGGTGCTGGCGGCCTCTGACGTCTTCGGAAAGGTGCCGGACGTGGTGGCGCTGGCCGAGGTGGAGAACCGTCAGGTGCTCCAGGCGCTGGTGGGCACTACGCTGCTGCGCAAACTCGGCTACCGCATCGTCCATTATGATTCTCCAGACCGTCGGGGCATCGACTGTGCCCTGCTCTACCGGGCCTCTTCGCTCACGCTTAGCGCCTCTTCGCCCCGCCATCTTTTTGCCGGGGACGGACGCATCCTGCCGACGCGGGATATCCTGCTGGCGGAGTTTCCCGGACTGGATATCCTGGTCAATCATCACCCTTCCAAAGTGGGGAAGGATTCCGAGGGGAGGCGTGCAATTGCAATGGCGCGGATGCGTTTCCTCTGCGATTCGCTGCGCGCCGCAGGACATCCTGCGCAGTTGTGCGTGGGCGATTTTAATGACAATCTTTGGGGCTCCCGCGGAGAGGGGTCCATCAAGTATAACGGAAGTTGGGAGAAGATTGACGGGTATTTTATGTTTGGGCCGATGGAGGTGCGGGAGACGGTGTTCCATCCCGCATTTTTGAGCGAGCCGGACCCGGCATTCGGCGGCCTGAAGCCGAAGCGGACCTATGTCGGCCCCGCCTATCATGGTGGGGTCAGTGATCACTATCCCGTTATTTTTTCGCTTTTTTGAAAACAGTTTAGTACATTTGCTCCTGTTGTAGCGGCAGCGAAGCAAATAACCATTAAGTAACAGAATATGAAAGCAAAAATCCAGGAAAAATTCAAAGCCCTCTACGGAGACGGCGCATCGCTTTATGCGGCATCGGGACGTATCAATCTGATTGGCGAGCACACCGATTATAATGGCGGTTATGTGTTCCCCGGTGCGATTGACAAAGGCATCATGGCCGCATTTAAAATCAACGGGACGGATAAGGTCCGCGCCTTCTCGCTGGACTATAACGAGGAAGCCGTGTTCGGCCTGAACGAGGCGGACAAGCCCGCACAGGCCTGGGCCTGCTATCTCTTCGGCGTTTGCCGCGAGACCATCAAGCGCGGCGGTACCGTCAAGGGTTTTGATACGGTCTTTGCCGGTGACGTGCCCCTTGGCGCGGGTCTTTCTTCTTCCGCGGCCCTCGAGAGCTGCTTTGCCTTTGCCATCAATGATGCGTTCGGCAATGGCATCGACAAGTTCGAGCTGGCGAAGATCGGACAGAGCACCGAGCACAATTACTGCGGCGTGAACTGCGGTATCATGGACCAGTTCGCTTCCTGCTTCGGCAAGGCTGGCTGCCTGATTCGCCTGAACTGCAAGACCCTGGAATACAAGTATTTCCCCTTTAATCCGAAGGGCTATAAGTTGGTGCTGCTGGATTCCTGCGTGAAGCACGAACTGGCGTCATCGGCGTACAATTTCCGCCGTCAGTCCTGCGAGCGTGCCGCGGCCGCCATCAAGAAGAATCATCCGGAGGTGGATTTCCTCAGCGATTGCAAGCGGGTCTGGCTGGACGAGGTGCGCGACCAGATTTCCGCCGAGGATTTCCTGCGGGCGGAGTATGTGATCGGCGAGGTGCAGCGGGTGCTGGATGTCTGCGATGCGCTCGAGCGCGACGATTACGAGATCGTTGGCGAGATGATGTATCAGACCCATTTCGGTATGAGCAAACTGTATGAGGTGAGTTGCGAGGAGTTGGATTTCCTCAATAAACTGGCCCGCAGGATGGGTGTTACCGGTTCTCGCGTCATGGGCGGCGGCTTCGGCGGATGCACCATCAACCTGGTGAAGGACGAGCTATACGATGACTTTGTCGCGGCGGCCAAGAAGGAGTTCGCGGCGGCGTTCGGCCACGAGCCGAAGGTCTATGACGTCGTCATCTCCGACGGCGCCCGGAAAATTGCATAGTTCCAATAAAAAGGACTGGCGGCAACGGATGCTTGTTGCTTCGCAACCCTATCCGGGTAAATGCATCCTAACGCCGCCAGTCCTTTTTAGTTATCCGAAATATTGCGCTAACCAGGCCTGGTCGATTTGGACCGGGCCTTTTGCATTTTCTTCCAGAGAGGGATTGCGCTGGAGGATGCCGCAGCAGTCTTCGTAGACGTTGAGCCCGACGGCCAGGATGTCCATCTTGCCATCCCGGGGGCAGGCGAAGTGCAGTTCGGCGGCGGCGCCGTCGATGCCCAGGAATTTCAGCGGCAGGTCTTCGCCGGCTTCACGGGCGGTGACGAATTTGCAGAGTTCGATGGCGATGTCGCTCAGGCCCGCATCGAAAATCTTGATCTTTTCGATGAGTTCGCCGGGGCTGTCCACCAGGCGGATATGGTAGTCCTGCATTTCCGGGGTGGAGGAGAGGACATCGATGGCGCGTGTGCGGGCGTCTTCTTCCGCGCCCAGCCAGATCATCAGTTGTGCGTCCGGATCGTGGTAGAGGAAGGGGAAGGGGAGCAGTTGCCGGTTCCCGCAGGCTGGACATTGGGCGACGAACAGTTCACCGCTCAGTACGGAGGCTTTTTGCTCGGGCTGCGTACGGACATTGAGGGAACTGGGAATATCTTTGGAAATGGCGCCGCCGCAACGGGCGCAGTGGGTCTGGATCGTCATGACGCAAAATTAGCAATTATTTGCCTATCTTTGCCAAAATCGTTTTGTTATGAGAACTGAAGATTGGTTGGCCGTATGGCTGGGATGTATTGTGATTGCCATTGCCTGTCTGTCCGTTTTGACGGGCTGGTTTGATTTTTCCGCGCTGAAGTTCAGCACCTGGGCCCTGGGAGAGCATCTCAGTGAGGCGGCTGCCGCGAAGGTGGTACCGCTGGGAGAGCAGTTTGCCGCGTCGGCGTTTTGGTGGAAGTTGCTGCGGACGGTGCTCGTGCTCGGCGTGCTTTTCACCATCGGCATAAAGTTGCAGGGAGGAAGTGTGAAGAAGTATGTGCCTGCGTTCCTACTGCTGTTTGTGCTGGCGGTCGTGGTGCGGCTGATCAGTGCGGAGTTTACCCTGAACCGCTATCTGGAGTGGGCTTTCTGGGCCTTGATCGTCGGTTTGCTGATTGCCAATACCGTCGGCGTTCCCGCTTGGCTCAAGCCCGCCGTGCGCACGGAATTCTATATCAAGACCGGACTGGTCATCATGGGCTTTTCGGTGCTCTTTTCCAATATCGCCAAGTTCGGCCTGTATGGGCTTGGTATTGCCTGGGTGGTGACGCCGATCGTCATTCTGTTCATGTGGTGGTTCGGGACGCGCGTGCTGAAAATCGGCAATAAGCCGCTGGTCATTACCATGGCCTCCGCGACGAGTGTCTGCGGTACCAGTGCGGCCATCGCGACGGGTGCGGCTTCCGGCTGCAAGAAGGACGACCTGACGATGACCGTTTCCATATCGATTATCTTTACCATTTTGATGATGGCGCTGGAGCCGGTCCTGATTCGGGCGACGGGCATGTCTGCCCTGATGGGCGGAGCGCTGATCGGCGGGACCGTGGACAGTACCGGTGCCGTCGCCGTGGCCGGCAATGTGCTGGGCGGCGAGGCGGAGAAGGCTGCGGTGCTGGTGAAGATGATCCAGAATATCCTGATCGGCTTTATCGCTTTCTTTGTGGCGATTTTCTTTGCCACGGCTTCCCGGCGCGGTAAGGAAGGCAGCGTCGGCGCTTCGGAAATCTGGAATCGCTTCCCCAAGTTCATCATCGGCTTTTTTGTGGCTTCGCTCGTGGCGTCTTTCCTCATTCAGCCGCTTTGTGGCGCGGATCAGGTGGGAGCGATCAACAAGGTGCTGGACCAGTATAAGAACTGGGCGTTTGTGCTGGCCTTTACCAGTATCGGCCTGGATACGAATTTCCGGGAGTTGATGAAGCAGATGCAGGGCGGGAAGGTGCTCTGGCTCTACATCGTCGGGCAGGCATTCAATATCGCGCTGACCTTTGCGATGGTGTGGTTCCTGCTTTCCGGCGTGGTTTTCCCGATTCCGGTTCTCGAGTAAGTGGGCAGTTATCCCTTCGGGGACTTGTTGCTTCGCAACCCTGTCCGGGTAAATGTCCCCTTCGGGACAACTGCCCAAAAACGACGGGTGTGCAATCAGGGAAAGAGGATGAAAAATGCCGGAAAGACAGTAACGTTGGTGGTCGGTGGGGCGGTCCTTGCCGCTGCGCTCTACATTATGATCCGGGGTATCGGGCTCAGTGACAAGCTGGATTTTGGTGCCGGGGCCTATTATTATGCGGATGTTCCGGATTTTGACAAGACCCTTGTGCCCGGAGAGTTTGCTGCTGCTTTGCCGTTTTGGGTGTACCTGTTGCTGTTTTTGGCCTGGGGGGTGCTGATGTATGCCCTCTGGAAGTGGCTGGACCGCCGCAGCTAGACCGGTAGGTTTTGAGAAAAAATTGTATCTTTGCGGCAAAGCCTCATGGGAATGCAAGACATCGATTTCACCAGGGTATATCTGGATACCTATAAGGACTTATGCCTCTTGGCCCTGAGGTATGTGCATTCTGAATCGGTTGCCGAGGATATAGTGCAGGAGGCTTTCTGCAAGGTGCTGGTCCGGCGTCCGGAAGTGTTCCGCTATGAAGACGAATCGCAGAGCCGGGCCTATATGTGGCGGGTGGTGCGCAATGAATCCATCGACTGGTGCCGCCGGAATGCCGGTCGTGCCGTCAGTATGGAAGAGCGTATGCTGGATGCGGAACTTTCACTCTTCGTGGAGGGTCTGATTGCCAAGGAGAATTATGGTTCCTATGATTTCGACATGGTCTCATCGACGGTGAACGATGTGGTTACCGGTCTGCCTCCCCGGGCCCGCGAAGTATTTTCTCTCCGTCGCTCGGAAGGTTTGTCCAACAAGGATGTGGCCCAGCAGCTCGGGGTGACGGTCAAGGCGGTGGAAAAGCAGATGACCTTTGTGCTGAAACGTATCCGCCGGGCCTTTCATGAGAAGGGCATACCTTTTATTATATTATTAGGACTGTTTCTTAGATAGGAAGGTAGGGTAACTACCGTCTGTTTCGTGGTTATAGCGTGAGCCACGAAAAAGAATTATTCCTTCATTATCTGGACGGCAAGGCCAGTCCAGCGCAGAAGCGTCAGCTTCTTGAATCCCTGAAAACGAACGAGACCGCCCAGGCGGAGTTCAAGGAAGTCTATAAGGAATGGGCTTCCGAGCATGGTGCGGCGTTCGATCCCTATCAATCCCTGGGTGTCATCCTGGAGCGGATTTCGCGCCGGCGCCCCTTCCGTTTCCCCGTTTGGGCGACGGTCGGTGCGGCGCTTGCCGTTGCCATGCTTTCCCTGGTGCTTTTCCTGCCGATGCGCAGAGGAGAAGGGGTCGAGGCGCCTGCCCCGGAATCCGGGCTGTATACCTGGCCGGAGTCTGCGGATCCCGTTGCCGTGCTTTGGGAGGGACTGACCGTCCGTTCCGAAGCCACGGAGATGCAGGTCGCCTGCACTCCCGGCGGCATCCGGATAGACGGTAACGAGTACATCGCCCCCAGCGGAGTACAGGCTACCTGTATGCTGGTCATTCCCTTCGGACACCGGGCGCGGGTGCTGTTCGCCGATGGGTCCGAAGTACATATGAATGCCCATTCCCGTATGCTCTTCCCTTTGAAGTTCGGCAAAGAACGCAATGTGCGTATGACGGGAGAAGCCCTGTTTGATGTAAACAGGGACGCTCGCCGGCCCTTCATCGTCAGAATGGATGATCTGAGGGTCCGCGTCCTGGGAACCCGTTTTCTGGTGTCCGGGCGGGAAGATGAGTCCCGCAAGGTTGCCCTGGTTTCCGGTTCTGTGAATGTTTCCCTTGGCGGTGCACGCGCGCAATCGGTCACCCTTGTTCCCAAACAACTCTATACGCTGGATGACAATGGGAAGATCAATGTCGAGGATGTTCCCGACATACTCCGGCTTCTGGACTGGACCAACGGAACCTGTTGTGCCGACGGAACTTCCCTGCCGGAAGTGCTGGTCCGGGTGGGCCGCTATTATGGAGAAAAGATTCATTGCAGCCCGAAAGTGGCCGGGATCGCCTGTTCCGGTAATCTGCAACTCAAGGAGAATCTGTCTGAAATGTTTACCGAACTGTCACGAATCTTCCCTATCAAAAGCATAAAGCAGGACGGGGTCTGGCAAGTAACACTGGCAAGCGAAAAATAACCATATGAAAAAACTAATCCTATTCATCTTCTGTATTTGGATGGGGCTTCAGGCAAGCCCCGTGCGTGCGCAGGACGCAAAGGCGGGAATCACTTTCCCCTATGCGTCCCGAACCGTGGAGCAGACGCTTTCCATCCTGGAGCAGCAGGGTGGTTATTCGTTTTTCTATCAGACCGGGACGATCGACCTTGCGCGCACCCTCACCATCGGCGCCCAGAACGAGACCATCGAGCAGGTGCTGACCAAACTGTTCGCCGGTTCCCAGGACAACTGGTCGGTTTCCGGCAAACAGGTTTATCTCAAGCATGATGAGGCCGCGGCTGCCCCCCATAACAAGAAGAAAACCAACAAACGCACCGTCGTGGGAACCGTGCTCGATGCGACGGACGATTATCCCATCATCGGAGCCGGCGTCGTGATCAAAGGTTCCCGTACGGGGACGGTCACGGACACGGAAGGCCATTTCTCCATTGAAGTGACCGGAGAGAGCTGCGAGATTGTCGTCAGTTCCCTTGGGTATAAGGACCTGACCATCTTCATTACCGATCAGGGCCTTATCGATGCCCGGCTCGAACCGGATAACGAAGTGCTGAGCGAGGTGGTCGTCGTGGGTGCCGGTACGCAGCGCAGGGTCTCGGTGACGGGCGCCATCGCTGCCATCGAGGGAAAAATCCTGAGTGCGCCGACTTCCTCGCTGACCAATTCCCTGGCCGGTAAGCTGGCGGGTGTGATTTCCGTCACCTCCAGCGGCCAGCCCGGCAGTACCTCGGATTTCTATATCCGCGGTATTTCCACCTTCGGAGGACGTTCCACTCCGCTCATCCTCCTGGACGGCGTAGAAATCACGGCCAGCGACCTGAACAACATTCCGGCCGAGTCCATCGAGTCCTTCTCCATTCTGAAGGATGCTTCCGCGACCGCCATCTACGGTGCGCGCGGTGCGAACGGCGTCATGATCGTTACGACCAAGACCGGTACGGAGAATACGAAAGCCAAGATCAACGTTACGGTGGAGGCTTCCATCCTCCAGCCGGTGAATGTCGTGGAGTATGCTGACGGTGCCACCTTTATGGAGGCGTACAATAATGCCCAGCTGGCCCGCAACCCGAATGCCGAACTGCGCTACAGCGCCACCGATATCGAGAATACCCGCACCGGGCGCAACCCGTATATCTGGCCCAATGTGGACTGGTACGACCTGATGTTCCGGGACTTCTCCCTGAGCCAGCGGGCCAATGTCAACCTGCAGGGCGGCGGTTCGCGCGTTACCTATTATATGAGTATCCAGATGAACCACGACGGCGGTATCCTGGATATCCCCCAGAACTATTCGTTCAACAACAACTATGACCGCTGGCTGTATACCTTCCAGAACAACATCGGTTACCAGATTACGCCTTCCACGAAGATGACGCTCAAGATGAACGCGCAGATCATCAATCAGACCAGCCCGTCCATCTCCGCCAATTCCATCTTCCAGGCCATCTACAACAATACGCCGGTGTCCTTCCCGGCGGTGTTCCCCGAGCAGGAGGGATACGACCATCTGCTGTTCGGCTCCCAGATCATGAGTGCAGGGCGCTTCTACACGAACCCCTACGCCAATATGCTCAATACTTTCCAGGAGACCAACACTAACAAGCTGAACATTTCCCTGACGCTCAACCAGAAACTGGACTTCATCACCGAGGGCCTGTCCATCAACGCCCTGGTGAACTTCAATAATTACGCGTCCACCTGGTACACCCGTTCGCTTTCTCCCTATCTGTACAATGTTCTCCCCGGAAGTTACGATCCTGAAAATCCCGTGGACTTCCGGCTCAACGAGTTGCAGGTAGGAACGAAGTATGTCAGCCAGTCCGGCATTTCTACATCGACCAACAATACCTTCTATTTCGATGCCCGGCTCAACTACGAGCGTTCGTTCGGCCACCACAATGTGACGGCGATGGTGATGTATATGATGCGCCAGTATCGAAGCGGCGTATTGCCCAACCGTAACCAGGGCTTCTCCGGCCGCGTGACCTACGACTGGTACAACCGTTATCTGGTAGAGTTGAACTTTGGTTACAACGGTACCGAGCGTCTGGCAAAAGGGGAGCGTTTCGAATTCTTCCCCGCTATTTCCCTGGGTTGGGTACCTTCCAGCGAACCCTTCTGGAAAGTTATCCGCCCGGTCATCGATTACCTGAAGATCCGTGGTTCCTACGGTCTGGTGGGTAGCGACGAGACGGGATCTTCCGCCGGCGCGGCGCACTTCCTCTATGAAAATTCCGTGAGTATGAGCGGTGGTGAAACCTTCCGTACCGGCTACACCGGAAACACGGCGCGTACCGGCCCGATCGTGACCTCCTACGCGGTAGACGGTGCCCACTGGGAAAGGGCCCGGGAACTGGATCTGGGTGTGGATATGAAGTGGTTTGACCAGTTGAGCGTCACCTTCGACTGGTACTACAATCAGCGGGAGCGCATCCTGATGAAGCGCGCCTCCTTCCCCAAGAGTCTGGGTTATGCCTCTTCCGTGCCCTGGAGCAACATCGGAAAGGTGGACAATACCGGTATCGAACTCAGCGTCAAGTGGGTGAAGCAGATTACGCCGGACCTGCTCATTGACCTTCGCGGCAACTATACCTATGCAAGAAATAAGTACGTGTATGTGGACGAACCGGATTACCCCTATGTCTGGCAGACGGAGACCGGCAAGCCCTTGAGCCGTATGACGGGTTACATCGCCGAAGGCTTGTTCCAGAGTGAAGAGGAGATTGCCAACAGCGCGGACCAGTCCAACTTCGGCTCCTCCATCATGGTGGGTGACATCAAATACCGCGACGTCAACGGAGACGGCAAGATTACTACCGCTGACCAGGTGATGATTTCCCCTTACGGGACGATGCCGCGCATCCAGTACGGTTTCGGCATCAGCGTCAACTGGAAGAAGTTCGACCTGAGCGTGTACTTCAACGGCTCCGCGATGCGGAACATCATGCTTTCCGGCTTCGAGCCCTTCATTGCCGACGATTCCAACGACCACAACCTGATGAAGTGGATTGCCGACGGGTACTGGCGCGAAGGGGCGGACAACAGCAACGCCACCTATCCCCGCCTCGGCCTGCTCAAGAGCAATATCTACAACAACCGGCAGCCGTCCAGTTATTGGGTGCGCCGGGCGGACTTCCTGCGCTTCAAGACCCTGGAGTTCGGCTGGTCCTTCCCTTATGGCCGTGTATATGTCAGCGGCGACAACATTTTTGTCTGGTCGCCCTTCAAATACTGGGATCCGGAACTCAGCTACTATTCCTATCCGCTTTCCAGGACCTTCAACCTTGGCGTACAATTCAAGTTTTGACGTATGAAAAAGATATTTCCCGTATTTCTTATTCTTTTTGGCGTTATCTCCTGTGATTACCTCTCGGTGGTTCCGCCCGAGCAGCCCGACCTGGACGATATGATCACGGACAACGCCACTGCGTTGAACCACCTGTACGGCTGTTATGGCTACCTTCAGGAGGAAATCCGTATTTTCCCGGACTTCACCAGTATCGACGGTGGCGGTACGGACGAAAGCGTCGCACCGCAGGAGTGGGGACACCTGGGCTCCCTGGTCAAGTACAATATGCTTACGCCGGAGTACATCACGGCGACGGGCCTTGCGACCAACCGCTATCCCTGGACCAACTGCTACAACGCCATCGGCTATTGCAACCTCTTCCTGAAGAATATGGCGGAGACCAAGGCTGAACTCGATCCGGAACTCCGCCAGCAGTATATTGCGGAAGCGCAGTTCCTCAAGGCCTACTATCACTATAAGGTCTTGGCGATGTTCGGTCCCTGTCCGATTTCCGACAAATTGCTCTCGACCAGCATTGCGAAGGAGGACATCCCCGGCCGTTCTCATTTCGACTATTGCGTCGATTATATCGTGAACCTGCTCGATGAGGCCGCCGCAGCCCTCCCGTCCGTAGATCCGGGTCCGGATTATTGCGGACGTGCCACTTCCGTGGCCTGTAAGGCGCTCAAGGCAAGGGTCCTGCTGTTGGCTGCCTCGCCGATGTGGAACGGCAGTTTCCCGGACAAGAGCTGGCAGAATACCCGCTTCGAAACTCCGGGCTACGGTAAGGAACTGGTCAGTCCTACTTACAAACCCGAAAAGTGGACGCGTGCGCGCACGGCGGCACAGGAGGCCCTTCAAGCCGCGCAGGATGCCGGCTTCACGCTCTTCGGTACCGAGGAATCGGAAATCCTCCGCGTCAACCAGAACATTCCGCTGCCTTCCGTTCCCGGCAAGGGCGAGGACGATGCGGACGTCGCCTTCCGCACTCGGGTGATGATGCTCCGTTATATGATGACCACCAACCCCAACGAGGGCAACAAGGAGACCATCTGGGGGATTCCGCGGATGGAGGGTCAGTACCGTATGGCCTCCATGCCGCATTATATCCTGAAGACCGACGTGCAGCCCAACGGCTACGGTGCCTGGGGCGGACTTTCTCCCACCCTTTACACCGTACAGCATTTCTTTACGGAGAAAGGTGTCATTCCTGCGGAGGATGCGGATTTTACTCCTGAATCGGAATGGTACACCTCCGCCGGTATGGCCGAGCCCGACATTATATGCCTGAACGTGGGCCGCGAACCCCGTTTCTATGCCTGGGTGGCCTTCGACGGTTGCCAGTATTCCCCGGTCATCGCCAACCGTCAGGAGTTGATTTGCCATATGCGCGATCCCCAGGAGGGCGGTTACAACTCTGCTAAATGGGGTACCCGCAACTATTGCGTCACCGGTTTCCTGAACATCAAGTGGGTGCACCCCAATCTCTATTATACCGGTGTATCCAATAAGAACAATGCTGGAGACCTGTATTATCCCTGCGCCCTGGTGCGTCTGGCTGAACTTTACTTGATTCTGGCCGAGTGCGATGCCTGGACCGGCGACACCGAGGAGGGCCTGAATGCCCTCAACGCCATCCGTACCCGCGCCGGCGTGCCCGAGTGGACCGCAGGAAGCCTTGCGGATGCGAACAAGTCCCTGCTGGATGCCGTGCTGGATGAGCGCTTTGTCGAACTGTATATGGAAGGTCACCGCTATTACGACATCCGCCGTTACCTCCACGGTAAGGAGCAGATGGGCCGGCAGAACTTCCTGGGACTGGATGCCGTACGCACCGGCCCGACCTTCGAGGAGTTCAATACGCCTACACTGATTCCCCAGCCCATCCAGTGGCACGACCGCCAGTACCTGATGCCCGTCCCCAACGACGAGGTCTATTCCAATCCCCAGATGGTTCAAGCCCCTCTTTATTAATCCATAGGCTATGAGAAAGTATTGTTACATATTACCGGTTCTTGCACTGCTTGTTACGGCCTGCGACCAGGACGACAAGCTTGAGATTTTCCCGGAAGAATACTTCAAGGTATTATATATCAAGGATTCCGGCGAACGGACCGTGGAGATGAATACCGCCCAGGACGCCGTTGTCGAGCAGATGCTTGTCGTCAAGAGCGGTGCACATCCCGAGATGGACGCCGAATGTCATCTGGAAGTGATGTCGCCGGCGGAAGCCGCTGCCCAGTGGGGCTACGACGAGACCGAAATCGGGATTATCCCGGAGGGGTCTTACCGGCTTCCGGCCTCCGTGTCCCTGACGAAGGAGAAGCCTGCCCGCTCGCTGGATGTGGATTTATATCCGGGCCTGATGGTATCCGCTATGCGGAAGAATCCCGAATTGACGTGGCTCCTGCCCCTGCGGCTCGTCGCGCCTTCCGCCTCCGTCAACAAGGACAATGCCTTTGTCCTGCTCACCTGTTCGGTCGTATCACCTGTCGTCGGTTGGGCTGACAAGAAGGACCAGAGCGTGTCTATAGACTACAAGACGCTTGCCTGTCCGCTGCAACTGGCTATCAGCAAAACCGAAATCAATAAGACGGCCTTCACCGGAACGCTGAAGGCGCTGGGAACCGAGGTAGTCGAGCAGTACAATGCTGCGCACGGGACGTCTTATCTCCCGCTGCCCGGCGTATCCTTCTCGCTCGGGGAACTGTCTTTCGCTGCCGGAGAACTGGTCGGTGAGGCTACCCTCGATCTTTCCCGTACGGGCCTGACCGCCGATGCGGAATATCTGCTGCCCGTGCGTATCGCCTCGGTTACCTCCGAACTGTACGAACTGTCGGAGGAGGTGAAATACTTCATCATCAGTAATCCCAAATACGGCTTTACGGAGGTGAACCCTGTACTGTGGAAGATTGCGTTCAGCAACTCTGAAGACCGAAATTCCCAGTACTGGGCCGTGAATATGTTCAACCGCGACGCCAAGAGCAATTTCTGCTCTTACTGGAACGCGGCCCAGCAGACCAGGATCGGCACCGATGTGGACGATTTCCGCTATCCGGACGAAGGGACTTATCCCGGGCATTGCACCTATACTTCCGGCCGTTTGGCCGGGACCACGATAGAAGTGCCTTATCCCTGCTGCGACGGCGTACGTAAATACGACAATGTGGTGGTCGTCGTTGATTTTGGCGAGACGCTCAATATCCACAGTATCGGCCTTTCCAAGATGGCCGGCAACGTCGGTAATCTTGACCTCAAGGGAATTGAGTTCTATACTGAAGACCAGTTTACCCTGGAGACCGCGGCCCAGTACAAGGGCGTGGACGTTACAAAGTATCGCGCCGCGATTGCCAATTACAGTACCGCGGATGCGGGCAACGACTGGCGGTTGTGCCTGAAATGGGACGACATTCCCAAGGGCACGGCTTCCGATGGTCTGCCTCTCCTCTGGAACGAGATGCCTGACGAACGCATGAATACCCCTCAGACCCGGGGACGTTATCT
This sequence comes from Bacteroidales bacterium, assembly GCA_016282145.1. Lineage (GTDB taxonomy): Bacteria > Bacteroidota > Bacteroidia > Bacteroidales > UBA932 > Cryptobacteroides. Next base: position 67,259 of record JAEEJZ010000045.1, read on the forward strand.
CAAATTGCGCCCCACGTCATCCTATCGTGCAACGAGCAACTGTATTGAAATTTGCGACCTGTACATCAGGAAATTGATAACGATTGACGGAGAGCCTGTGCAATGATGAAAGCGCATACTTATTTTTCCGTTCTGGTTTTGATCCTTGCCCTGGGCTTTTCCGCCTGCGGCAAGGATGCGCCGTCCGGTGGCGGCGGTGAAGGGGGCGGGGGAACCACGCCCGTCGTCGGGAACGGCGGTTACCTCTTCGCCCATACCGGTACGGGCAAGAATTACTACAAACTTTTCTACGCCCTTTCCCGCGACGGTATCAAATGGACGGCGCTCAAGCGCGGGGAGACACCGATGTCCACTTATCACGGTTTCCCCTACATCGTCCGTGACGGCAAGGGAACCTTCTGGCTGATCGGTACCTCCACCGGCTCCCTGCCGCATTTTCCCATCGTATGGTGGTCGGACGATATGATTACCTGGAAGCATAAAGACCTGCCTTCGGCCATTATGGCGTTGCCGTCTCCTTACGAGAATGATACCAATTCCTACGGGGCGATGAAACTTTTCTACGATGCCGCGTCGGAACAGTTCATGATTACCTGGCACGCCGGAGAAAGCGGTAAAAGCGGCAATGCCTGGTGGGAGTCGATGCGCACGTTCTATATCCTGACTAAGGATTTCGCGACCTTCACCCCGGCGCAGAGACTCTTCAACTTCAGCGGCGCGGATGCCACTATGGCCCAGATAGACGCCTCCGTCCACTTTGTGGAGGGGAAGTATTATGCGGTCATCAAGGATGAGCGCTGGCCGGAGAAAGCGGCTACCGGAAAGACGGTACGCATTGCCGTGAGCGACTTTCTGACCGGCCCTTATGCCAATCCGGGCGGAAGCATCTGCCCCGCCTGGCGGGAAGCGCCTACCCTGGTGCAGTCTCCGGAAAAGGATTATTGGTATCTGTACGTGGAGGATTACACCGTACACCAGTATGAACTCTACCGCTCCGCCTCGCTCACGAACGGCAAGGTCTGGGAGAAGGTGGAGACGATGACCCCGCCGCCCGGAGACAACTGCCGTCACGGCTGCATCCTCCGCATCGACGAGCCCGTTTATGAGAAATTGCAAGCGACATATGATAAATAACAATAAAACCCTTACCACAATGAAAAAGGAACTATATGTTTCTCCTGAAGCCTGTCTGGAAGCCGTAGATGCTGCCAGCGCGCTCTTGTCCGGAAGTACCGAAACCCTCACGGATTCTTCCCTTGAAGTATTTGAGGATAACGGAGATGTCATCTCCTGGTAACCCTAAAAGAAGCATGAGTATGAAAAAGTACAGATTTTTCACCCTTGCCGCCATTGCGGCGATGGTCCTTCCGGTTTCCTGCAGTAAAGAAGCCGATGCCGACATGCCTCTTTTCGGCGAAGCCGTCCCCGTTTCACTGCTTGCTACGAGCGAAGATGCGGGAAAGGTCTCCCTGGACTTCGAGCAGTCTCCCAATGTACAGTGGGCGGACAGCGATGTGATTGCCGTCTTTGACGGTGCCGGCAAACGGCAGTTTGCCGTAGAAGAAGGCTCCAATACCGGTGCTACCGCTACTTTCTATGGGGAGGCCGTCCCCGGTGCTACCCTTTATGCCGTATATCCTTTCGAGGCCGGTAATTCCCTTTCCGGCAGCGAACTTTCCATCAGCGTTCCCGCCAGCCAGGTCATTGGCGCAGGGGCCTGTGTGGATACCACGGCCATCGTGAGCGTGGGTATGGCAGAAAACGGCCAGGTTGCCTTCAAGCAGGTCTGCGGCCTTGTCAAGGTAGACATTACGACCAGCGGGGTCCGCAAGGTGGTCCTCAGCGGTAATGCCCTTGCAGGAACTGCAACGGTTGCTGCGGACGGTAGCGTGTCTTCCGTCACCGAAGCGGCGGGCAGCATCGAACTCAGTTACGAAGGCGGTGTCAACTTCCCCGCAGGAACCTACTATGCGGCCGTGCTTCCCGGAACGACGGAAGCAGGCTCCTTCTCCGTCCAACTGGTGGGCGGCGGCGGCCTGAGCTGGCAGAAATCGGCTTCATCGGCCGTTACGGTAGCCCGCCGGCAGGTTATCGGCGCAGGAGAGGTTGACAGCGAAGCCACGTTTGTGCGTCATATTACCAATAAGGAAGAGCTTTTCGCCTGGGGCGAAGTGATGGGACAAGAAAGCAACGTCACCGTCTATCTGGATGAGGACATTGACTGTGCCTCCGACCCCTGGGTGGGAATGGGAGCCACCTTTGACGGTACCTTCGAGGGTCAGAACCACAAGATTTACAACCTGATTGTCAATTATGACGGAGATACGGGATTCATCTCCCGGCTTTCCGGTTCCCTGAATAACGTGACCTTCGGTTCTGCCGACGGAAGCAGCTATGACAACACATCTATCATCACCCATAACGGTATGTCCGAAGTGGATGCGGATACCCATTACCTCGGTCTTGTCGGCCGTCTGGTGGGTAACGGTACCCTGAGCGGCGTCGTCAATTACGCCAGCATCGTGGCCGCGGCAACCAACAGCCGGGTCTATATGGGTGGTCTGGTGGGCCTGGTTCCTGCAGAAGAACACGTCATTATGGTGGATTGCATCAATTACGGTTCCGTAACGAACAATTCCACCTGGGCCGGCGGACAGACCCGTATGGGCGGTATCCTGGGCCAGTGCAGCGGTGCGCTGGAAGCTTTCAACATTGAAAACCGCGGTAACCTGACGGTGAATAACAGCGTTACCAATTTCGTCGGCGGTCTTTGCGGTGACCTCGGAAGCGAATCTTCGATTACCGAGGCGAGCAATTACGGGATGATTTCTTTCATCGACGGCGGAACCCAGAAAACCTACATCGGAGGTTGCTTTGGCTCCGTGCGCGGTTCCATCATCATGAGTTGCCATAACTATGCGCCCATTTCCGTGACGCGCAATGCCGACCATTGGTTCGGCGGCATCGCCGGTTTTATGGAGACAGGCGAATCCGCTTTGGTAGAATGTGTCAATCACGAGGGAGCGGATCTCGAAGTCGCTTCTTCCGTGAATACCAAACGGGCCATTATGGGCGGTATTGTGGGTGGCTGCCAGTACAATGGCAGCGGTCCGTTCGCCGTCACGATTCAAGATAGCAAAAACGAAGCGAGCATTACCAATAATGGTTCTACTTCAGATTTTGGCGGCATCGCCGGTCTGTTTGACAACTATCTGGCTTCGGCGACGGTGAGCATCTCGAATTGTGAGAATACCGGAGCCATTTCCAGTGAGGTGATGGACGACGGTACCGGGCTGAACCGGGAACTCCGGGTGGGCGGCATCATTGGAGGAACCGATCCCGAAAATACGGGTTGTGACCAAGTGATCGAATCCTGCGTCAACCGCGGCCCCGTGATGATTAAAGGCGCCTTGAAGTCCGGTGCATCCGTGCGCTTCGGCGGCATTGTCGGCAATACGTATAACAACGTTATCATCAATCAGTGTGAGAATCACGGAGAGATAGCCTGCCCCAATATGGGATCGAATGCAGGCGCGGCCGTCTTTTACCTCGCCGGCATTGTCGGAGCTTTCCAGGACAGGTCTGCATCGCGTCACCAAAGCGTTACGGACTGCATCAATACCGGAGCCGTTTATACCAACCGTGCTTATAACAACCAGTATCTGGGCGGCATCGTCGGAGGCGGCGGCAACAAGGACGCCTATCCCGTTATTGACGGCTGCAAGAATTTTGCGGATGTTTCTGCGGTGAAGACCGAAAATACCTTGGTCGGCGGTCTGTGCGGCTACACCTGCTGGACGATGTCCAACAGCGCGAATTTCGGCAGTGTGACGGGCGGTTCCTGGAACGGAGCGGTTGTGGGTGACGGGAATGCCAAGGCTGTTATGGTGGATGGAATCGAGGTGGGAGAAGATGTGGAGGTCACCGGTGCAGCCAATGCCGGCGTCAAATACACCGGAGGCAAAAAGACCTATTCATTCACGACCGCCGCATCGCTGGAAAAGCAATGGTTCAGCGGCTGGGCAGATCCGGCCATTAAGGTAACCGTGGTAGATCAGGAAAGCTGGTCGGAATAATTCTTGAGAATGAAAAAGTTTTTAACGGCATCCTTTGCGTTCTTCGTTCTGGTCTCCTGTACGCAGGAGCCCATGGACGAGAGCGGGGGACTTGATCTTCTGGAGAAGGTTCCGGTATCATTTGCCGCCCAGGGGGAAACGGATGCGGAGGAATCCGGGTCCAGGGTTATCCTGGATTTTACCCAAGCGGCGAATGTCCGTTGGCAGGACAGCGACCAGATTGCCGTATTCGACGGCACGGCGAAAAACACGTTCTGCATCCAGCCCGGGACCAATACCGGTGCCACGGCCACCTTTACAGGCGATGTAACCAAAGGTTATTCCAGCCTCTGTGCGGTGTACCCTTATTCCGCAGGCATCTCCCGCAGCGGGACCGGCGTATCGGTTACGGTGCCGGCGGCACAGACCATCAGCGGGACGGAAAAAGCGGACCCTGCCGCCCTGGTGTCGGTGGGTTATCGCGAAACTTCCGGAACAATGACTTTTAAGCAGGTCTGCGGATTGCTCAAGTTCGATATCACCGCAGCGAATATTTCCCAGGTGATGATCGTGGGCACCAACCTCGCCGGAACGGCGACGGTGTCTGCCGAAACGGGCGTCCTGTCTAGCATCAGCGAAGGGGTCAGCGCCATCGTCATCAGTTATGCCGGAGGCAATTTTCCGACGGGTACCTACTATGCCGCCGTGCTTCCCGGTACGACGGCCGCCGGCAGTTTTGCCGTTGCGTTCGTGGAGAACAGCGGACTGACCCACACCAAGGTCGCTTCCGGAGCGGTTACCGTCGCCCGTAAATCGGGCAGGGCGATAGGTAGTTTTGACGCGTCCTGGCCCATCAGCCGCCATATCTTCAACAAGGACCAGCTTTTTGCCTGGGGAGAGGCGATGGGCAGCGATGACCATATGCCCGTCTATCTGGATGCCGATATTGATTGCCAGGGTGCGACCTGGAACGGTAGCGGAAGTTCCTTTGACGGAGTGTTCGATGGCCTGAACCACAAGATTTACAATCTGGTGGTGGAATCCACGACCCAGACCGGATTTGTCAGCACCTTGACCGGTACCCTGAGAAATCTGAGTTTCGGTTCTTCCGACGGTTCTTCCTGGGACAATGTTACACGTATGACACATACCGGAACAGAGGGAGGGATTGAATATGTGGGTCTCGTGTGCCGTTTGACCGGAGACGGGAACATCAGGAACGTAAACAATTTTGCCAAAGTCGAGGTTCCATCGAATTCCAATTCCAGGGCCTATGTCGGCGGTCTTGTCGGTAATGTTCCCGAAACAGCAACCGGCGCCGTCATCACGGATAGCAGAAACTATGGACCCGTCATCAACTCCTCTACCTGGAGTGATGACCAGACCCGTATGGGAGGTATCGTCGGCCAGGGCAGCGGCGCCCTTGCCGCCTCCGGACTGGAGAATTATGGTGATATTATCGTAAACAACAGCGTCACCAACTTTGTAGGCGGTCTCTGCGGAGATCTCGCCACGGGGTCTTCCGTTTCCAGTTCAAGCAATTACGGCAGCATCACCTTCACCGGCGGCGGTTCCCAGACTACCTATCTGGGTGGTTGCTTCGGCTCGGTGCGCGGCTCTACCCTTTCCGACTGCCACAACTATGCGGCGATTACCGCCACGCGCAATGCCCAGCACCGTTTCGGCGGCATCCTGGGTTTATTGCAATCAGGAACCATCATCGTGGATGGTTGTACCAACTACAGCGGTGCAGATCTTAGTGTTGACGCTTCCGTCAGTGCGCGTGCCGTCCTTGGCGGCATTGCCGGGGCCTGCCTCAATGGCAAGGACAATGCGATGACCGTCACGATTCAAGATTGTAAGAACGAAGCGGACATTACCAATAACGGCGCCACTTCTGAAATCGGCGGCATCGTGGGTATGCTGGACAGTGAGCATGCCGATGCAGCGCATACCTTCCGTGTTATCAATTGCGAAAATACGGGTGATGTTACTAATGCTGCTGCCGATGTCTCTTTCAGCAGCCTGGGCCGCGAGCTCAGGATCGGTGGCATCATCGGCTCTTCCGACGCAGACGCCGGACTTTTGAATATCATCGTCCGTTCCTGCATCAACAGAGGGGACGTGACGACGACCGGTGCC